>JAEZIF010000449.1 GCA_023416135.1 Pseudomonadota bacterium | reverse complement strand
AGGGCATCGTGCTGCTGTCGGGCGATCGCCACATCGGCGCGCTCTATCGCGAGGCGCCGCCGGGCATGCCGCCACTCTACGAGGTGACGTCGAGCGGCATCAACAAGGCCTTCTCTGCCGCCAAGGAACCCGGGCCCAATCGCCTCGGCGCACTCTATGCCGCGCCGAACTTCGGCGTCGTCGACATCGACTGGTGGGCGCGACAAGTCACGCTGGCGCTGCGCGACGAGGGCGGCACCACGCAACGCTCCGTCGTCATCGGCTTCGATGAACTGCAGCTTGCCAGGTAGTTGCCGGATTGAAGCGAGGCCGGCCAGTGAAACGAAACAGGGCCGCCCATCAGGCGGCCCTGTCATCCGTCGGTCGGTGATCGCTACTCCGGCTTGACGCCGGCGGCCCGCACGGCAGGCACCCACTTGTCGATCGAAGCCTTGAGCTGCGCGCCGAGCGCTTCCGGCGTCGTCTCCTTGCCTTCGGGCAGGTCGACGGCGAGCTCCGTCAGGCGGACCTTCACCTTCTCGTCGCTGAGAGCCGTGACCAGCGCCTGGTTGAGCTTGGCGACGACGTCCTTGGGCGTGCCCTTGGGCGCGAAGAAGCCGTTCCAGATCGTGACCTCGTAGCCCTTGAGCCCCGCTTCATCGATGGTCGGCACGTCGGGCAGCTGCGGCAGGCGCTTCAGCGTCGACACGCCCAGCGCCTTGATGTTCCCGCTCTTGATCTGCGGCAGCACGTTCACGGCCTGATCGACCATGTAGTCGAACTGACCGGACACCAGATCGTTCAGGGCCGGACCGGTTCCCTTGTAGGGGATTTCCAGCACGTCGACCTTCATCATGCTGTTCAGCATCAGGCCGCCGAGATGCGAGGCCGCGCCGATGCCGGCCATGCCGTACTGCACCTTCTTCTCGTTGGCCTTCACGTGGGCCTGGAACTCCTGGAAGGTCTTGGCCGGCAGGTCCTTCTTGGTGACCAGCACCATCGGATTGGTGCCGCCGAGTCCGACCGGCTCGAAGTCCTTCTGGCTGTCGTAGGGCAGCGACTTGTAGAGCGCGATGTTGACGGCGAGCGTTCCCATGTGGGTGAAGGCGAGCGTGTAGCCGTCGGGCGTCGCGCGCGCCACCTTGGCGACGCCGATCGTGCCGCCGGCGCCGCCGACATTCTCCACGATCAGCTGCTGACCGAGCGCCTCGCCCATGCGCTGGCAGAGGATGCGGGCAAGAGCATCGGTCGGACCGCCGGCCGCAAACGGCACCACCACGGTGATGGGCTTGCTCGGGTAGGCCTGGGCCACGGCGCCGAGCGGCAGGGCCGCGAGGCCGGTAGCAGCGACGCCGCCCAGCAGGACGCGTCTTTTCATCATGATCTCCCTGAAACAGTGCAACTGCGGGGCGAGCTACACTGTCTTCACAAGCTCCGCAATGGCCGTCCCGACGGTCTTAGTGTCGCCATTACCGCCCAGGTCGCGGGTCCGCGGGCCGCCTTCCACCAGAGACGCGGCAATCGCCCGTTCGATGGCCTCTGCAGCCTCGGGATAGCCGAGATGTCGCACCATCATGGCTCCCGACCAGATCTGCCCGATCGGGTTGGCGATCCACTTGCCGGCGATGTCGGGCGCCGAGCCGTGCACCGGCTCGAACATCGAGGGGAACTTGCGCTCGGGGTTGATGTTGCCGGACGGCGCCACACCGATCGAGCCGGTCAGCGCCGGGCCGAGGTCCGACAGGATGTCGCCGAACAGGTTGGAGCCGACGACGACGTCGAACCAGTCGGGGTTGCGCACGAAGTGCGCCGTCAGGATGTCGATGTGGTACTGGTCGGCCTTGATGTCGGGGTAGTGCTTCTTTATCTCGGCGAAGCGCTCGTCCCAGAACGGCATCGTATGGATGATGCCGTTGGACTTGGTGGCCGACGTCACGTGCTTCTTCTTGGTCTTGCTGGCGAACTCGAAAGCGAACTTCAGCACGCGGTAGACGCCCTTGCGTGTGAAGATCGCCTCCTGGATGGCGAACTCGGCGTCGGTGCCCTGGAACATGCGCCCGCCGATCTGGCTGTATTCGCCCTCGGTGTTCTCGCGCACCACCCAAAAGTCGATCTCTCCCGGCTTGCGGTTGGCGAGCGGCGACGGCACGCCCTCGAACAGGCGCACGGGACGCAGGTTCACGTACTCGTCGAAGTCGCGGCGGATCGGGATCAACAGCCCCCACAGCGAAACGTGGTCGGGCACGCCGGGCCAGCCGACGGCGCCCAGGAAGATGCTTTCGAACTGCTTGAGCTGCTCCATGCCGTCGTCGGGCATCATCTTTCCGGTCTGCAGCAGGCGATCGCAGGACCAGTCGAAGTCGGTGAACTCGAGCTGGAAGTTGAAGCGCCGCGCCGCGGCTTCGAGCACGCGCACGCCTTCGGGCAGAACCTCCTTGCCGATTCCGTCACCCGGAATGAGTGCGATCTTATGCTTGGCCATGCTTTCCTCCTGCGGCGCTGAACGACGTATACTGGCTGGGTGTTCGGGAGCAAGCTCAAGGGGCAGCGATGACCTACGACCTCAAGATCACGGGCGGCACGATCGTCGACGGCTCGGGCAAGCCGAGCTTCACCGGTGACGTCGGCATCAAGGACGGCAAGGTGGTGGCGCTGGGCAAGGCCGACGGCGCCGCCGATACGACCATCGACGCCAAGGACAAGGTGGTCTCGCCGGGCTTCGTCGACGTGCATACCCACTACGATGCGCAGATCCTGTGGGATCGCATGCTCAGCATCTCGCCCTGGCACGGCGTCACCACGACGGTGATCGGCAATTGCGGCTTCGGCGTCGCACCGACCAAGGCGATCCATCGCAAGCTCATCATGCAGACCCTCGAGAAGGTGGAGGGCATGAGCCTCGAAGCGCTCGAGGCGGGCCTCGGCTCGAGTTGGCCGTTCGAGACCTTCCCGCAGTATCTCGACGCGCTGGAGAAGCGTGGCTCGGCGATCAACATCGCCGCCCTGTTCGGCCACACGCCGCTGCGCCTCTACGTCATGGGCGAGGAATCGACCGAGCGCGCCGCCACGGCCGACGAGATCGCCGCGATGAAGAAGCTGGTGCGCGAGGCGATGGACGCGGGCGCGATCGGTTTCGGCACCTCGGTATCGGTGAGCCATAACGGCTATGCCGGCAAGCCCGTGCCCAGCCGACAGGCGACCGTCGAGGAAATGGACGCGCTGGTTTCGGTCATGGGCGAACTGAAGCGCGGCCTGATGCAGATCACCATCGGCCGAGACTTCTCCACGCGTCACATGGCCGAGGTCAGCCGCAAGTATAACGTGCCGGTGACGTGGACCGCCCTGCTCTCCTACCTCTACGGACCGGGCGGCCATCGCAAGCAGCTCGACCTCGCCGCCGAACAGAGGAAGGCGGGCGCACTGGTGATCCCGCAAGTGAGCTGCCGGCCGCTCAACTTCGAGTTCACCTTCGCCGAGCCGTTCATCTTCGACGTCATGAAGTTCATGAACGAGCTCGCCGTCGAGGACGCCAAGGCGCCGGGCACGCGCCGCCGCGCCTACGCCGATCCGGCGTGGCGCGAGAAGCTGCGCAGCGAAGTGACGCCCCTCTTCCGCAGCTGGTGGGACCGCGTCGTCATCGCCTGGGCGCCGTCGGCGCGCGAGCTCGAGGAGCAACCGCTCGCCGATGCAGCGCGCAAGCTCGGCAAGGATCCGGTCGATCTTGCGCTCGAGCTGGCGCTTGCCAACGACCTGCAGGCGCGCTTCCGCATGGCCGTGATGAACTTCGACGAGAAGGAAGTGGCCGAGCTGATCACCGATCCCAACACGATCATCGCGCTGTCCGATGCCGGCGCCCATGCCAGCCAGCTCTGCGATGCCTGCTATTCGACGTATCTGCTCGGCCACTGGGTGCGCGAGAAGAAGACCTTCACGCTCGAGCAGGCGGTCCACAATCTCACGCAGCGGCCGGCCGAGATGTTCGGCATCACCGATCGCGGCCTGTTGGCCGAAGGCCGACCGGCCGATGTCGTGGTGTTCGATCCGAAGACCGTCGGTCCGGGTCCGTTGAAGCGAGTCTACGATCTGCCGGCCGGCGCCGACCGGCTGGTGTCGGAAGCGAGCGGCGTCGATGCCGTGATCGTCAACGGCAAGGTCATTCGTCGCAACGGCAAGGACGCAGTCGCGGCCGACGACAAGCTGCCCGGCCGTGTGCTACGCCACGGCCACGCCTAAGGAACCAGGAGGAGATCATGATCCACGTCGTCGCCATCATCACCGCAAAGCCCGGCAAGCGGGATGAAGTCCTCAAGAACTTCAAGGCCAACGTTCCCGCGGTGCATGCCGAAAAGGGCTGCATCGAGTACGGCGCCACGGTCGACACCGACAGCGGCCCGTTCGCCAAGTTCGGCCCCGATACCTTCGTCGTCATCGAGAAGTGGGAAACCATGGACGATCTCAAGGCGCACGGCGCTTCGGAGCACATGAAGGCCTACGCCGCCAAGAACAAGGACCTCCTGGCCGACCGCAAGGTCCACGTCCTGCAGAACGCTTGATCACCGCCGGCGACGTCGCTGCTTACGATCGCGACGGCGTTGTCTGCCTGCGCGCCGCGTTCGACCCCGCCTGGGTCGAACGCATGCGCGCCGCCGTAGAGCGCGACCTCGCCGCGCCCGGGCCGCACGCCACGAACTTCGCCGAGGGCAGCAGCGCCGGCCGCTTCTTCGGCGATATGTACATGTGGCGCCACGATCCGGAGTTTCGCGCCGCCGCGCTCGACTCTCCTGCTCCCGCCATCGCCGCACGCCTGATGGGCTCGACCTCGGCGGACTTCTTCTACGACCAGCTCTTCGTCAAGGAACCGGGCACGGCGCATCCCACGCCCTGGCATCAGGACCAGCCCTACTGGCCCGTCAAAGGCCGGCAGGTCACGTCGGTGTGGATCGCACTCGACGACATCGATCGCAGCAACGGTGCCGTCGAGTTCGTCGCCGGGTCCCACCGCTGGGGTGTCAGCTACCGGCCGACGCCGTTCCGCAAGGGCCACGAGATCAAATTCACCTCGAGCGACCTGGAACAGATCCCCGACGTCGATGCCGATCGCGCGGCGTACGACATCCGCTGGTGGACGATGGCGCCGGGCGACTGCCTGGCGTTCCACGCCATGATCGTGCACGGAGCGCCGGGCAACGACACACCGGGCGCCCGACGCCGCGGCCTGTCGCTGCGCTACACCGGCGACGACGCGCGGTACGACCCGCGGCCCGGCACCTTCCAGTTCCCTTACAAGCCCGACATCGCCGCGGATGCGCCGATGACCTGCGAACTCTTCCCGCGCGTCTGGCCTCGTGGCTAAACTGGCCGCGTCACCTGAGGCTCAGCCTCCGCGCAGTATGCCCTTGAGATGGATGTCGAGCATGCCGTTGATCAGCAGCTCGCGGTCCGACCACGGGAACTCGGGCTTCACGATGAAGGCCGAGACCAGGCCGTGAAGGCCCATCCAGCAGAGCTCGCCGCAAGTGTCGGTCGGATACTTGAGCTTGGTGCCTGACGCCTCGAGCTCCGCCAGGATCGTCAGCAGGCGCTTGAACACCAGGGCGCCGCCCACTCCGGGCTTCGTCGGATCGTCGGTTGCGGCCTTGTGGCCGGTCTTGCGGATCGATTCGGGAATTTGGGCGCCCATGAAAACCAGCCGATACTCGTCGGGATGGCTGAGGCCGAAGCGGACGTAGGCCTCGCCGAAGCGGCGGACGCGCTCCATCGGGTCGATGACGGTCTTCTCGATGTCGTCGATCGCGTCCATCAAATGCCCGAATGTCTGGTCGCAAAGCGCCAGCATCAGCGCTTCCTTGTCCTTGAAGTACAAGTAGAGCGCGGGCGCGGAGATGCCGACACGATCGGCAATCCTCCGGATCGTGGTCGAATCGTACCCTTCCTCGAGGAACAGCTCCTTGGCCGCCTGGAGGATTTCCTCCCGGCGCGTATGGCCTTCGCCGCGGCGCTTGCGGCCGGCCGGCAACACAGGCGCGGATGCCGTCAATAAATTTCTCCTTCCACTTGACTCTTATCTGAACGCCGATAGCTTATCAATGTTCAGTTAACATCGTTCAGGCGGTCTTCTGAACATTGTAAACCTTTGAAGGACCGTTAGCCATGCGTGTTCCGTACGCCCAGCTTCTCGGCAAGGTTCCGTACAAAGCAGTCGTTATCGTGCTTGGCGCCGGCGCCGCGGCCGCTGCAGGCTTCGCTGCCCTTTCCTGGACCGCCAGCGCCTCGCGGCCGGTCGCCGCCAACGAACCGGTGGTCCGGCCGGCGCGTGTCGTGGAGATCGCCTACCAGCGCCGCAGCCAGTCATTGGTCCTGGCCGGCACCATCATGCCGCGTATCGAGAGCAACCTGGGCTTCCGCGTCGCCGGCAAGATCGTCGGCCGCGCCGTCGATGTCGGCACCACCGTCAAGCCCGGCGACCTGATCGCCCAGCTCGACCCGGCGGACCATCGCCTTGCCGTCGACAACGCCCGCGCTGCCCTCGCCTCGGCCGAGGCCGACTATTCGCGCGCCAAGGCCGATCACGAGCGTTATCTCAACCTGCGCGGCACCTCGGTGTTCACCGCCCAGACCATGGAGCAGCGCCAATCGCTCGCCGCCACGGCCCAAGCCCGCGTCGACCAGGCCAGGAGCCAGCTCGCCTCGGCCGAGAACAACCTCGCCTACACAGAACTACGTGCCGACACCGACGGCGTCGTGACTGCCGTGCAGGCCGAGGTTGGCCAAGTCATGGCCCAGGGCCAGGGTGTGGTGCGGGTCGCACGCACCAATGAACTCGAAATCCTCGTGGGCGTGCCCGAGCACCGGCTGAAGACGGTGCGCGAGGCGCGCGCCGCGAGCTTCGAATTGTGGTCCGACCCCGGCCATCGCTACGCCGTGCGCCTGCGCGAACTCTCGCCAAGCGCCGATCCGACGACCCGGACCTATCCTGCCCGTTTCAGCGTGATCGAGCAGCCGCCCTTCATCGGACTCGGCATGACCGCGACGCTCGCCTTCGAACGGCCGGACGCCCAGACCGTCGCCGAGGTTCCCCTGTCGGCGATCTTCCAGCGCGGCACGCAGCCTGCGGTGTGGGTGGTCGACAAGGAAAGCGGCATCGTGGCGCTGCGCACGGTCACCATCGCGCGCTGGCGCGACGAGACCGCCTCCATCGCCGCGGGCGTCAAGAACGGCGAGCTGATCGCTACGGCCGGTGTCCACAAGCTCGAGGCCGGCCAGAAGGTGAAGCCCGTCCCTGCACAGGTGCAGGCCTCGCGCTAGTCGAGACGACTCGGCTCCGGGGGAGAGACTCATGACCACGCGCACCAACTTGTCGGCGCTGGCGCTGAAGTACAGCACGCTGACCGTGTTCTTCATGATCGCTCTGGTCGCGGCCGGCGCTTACGCCTTCTTCAATCTGGGTCGCGCCGAGGATCCGCCCTTCACCATCAAGCAGATGGTGGTGTCGGCCGCCTGGCCGGGCGCCACGTCGCGCGAGATGGAGCAGCAAGTCACCGAGAAGATCGAGACCAAGCTGCAGGAGCTGCCCTGGTTCAACTTCGTCAACAGCTACACCAAGCCCGGCGAGACGGTGATCTACGTCTCCCTGCGCGACGACACCCCGCCCGCCAAGGTGCCCGACCTCTGGTACCAGGTGCGCAAGAAGGTCGGAGACATCAGGGGCTCGCTGCCGCAGGGCGTGGTCGGGCCGTTCTTCAACGACGAGTACGGCGACACCTACAGCCTGATCTGGGCCTTCGAAGCCGACGGCTTCTCGCCGGCCGAGGTCAAGGAGATCGCCAAGGCGGTGCGCCAGCGCCTGCTGCGCGTGCCCGACGTCACCAAGGCCGACTTGATCGGCCTGCAGGACGAGAAGATCTACATCGAGTTCAGCCACACGCGGCTCGCCATGCTGGGCGTGCCGGTCGACCAGATCCTCGACGTCGTGCGGCGCCAGAACGCCATTGTCGCCGCCGGCACGGTCGAGACCACGGGCGAACGCGTGTCGGTGCGCGTCGATGGCGCGCCGATTTCGGCGGAGGAGCTGGCGTCCCTGCCCTTCAGCGCCAATGGCCGCACGCTGATGCTGTCGGACGTGGCCGACATCAGGCGCGGCTACCAGGACCCGCAGCAGATTTCCATGCGCTTCAAGGGCAGGCCGGTGATCGGGCTCGGCGTGGTGAAGGCGCAGGGCGGCAACGTGCAGACGCTGGGCAAGGCGCTCGACAAGGTGATGGCCGACGTCGAGACCGAGCTGCCGGTCGGCATCACCGTGCACCGCGTCGCCAACCAGCCCGAGGTCGTCGACAAGTCGTTCGAGGAGTTCATCTTCTCGCTGCTCGAGGCGCTCGCCATGGTCCTGGTCGTGTCGTTCATCAGCCTCGGCGTGCGCACCGGCGTCATCGTGGCGATGTCGGTGCCGCTGGTGCTGGCCATCACCTTCGTCGCAATGCTGCTGCTCGGCATCGACTTCCAGCGCATCTCGCTCGGTGCGCTGATCATTGCGCTCGGCCTGCTGGTCGACGACGCGATCATCGCCGTCGAGATGATGATGGTGAAGCTGGAACAGGGCGCGAGCCGGCTCGAAGCCGCAACCTACGCCTATACCTCGACCGCCTTCCCGATGCTGACCGGCACGCTGGTCACCGCCGTCGGCTTCGTGCCGGTCGGCTTCGCCCGCTCGAGCGCGGGCGAGTACACCAACTCGATCTTCCGGGTGGTCGGCCTGTCGCTGGTCATCTCCTGGTTCGTGGCCGTGCTGTTCACGCCATGGATGGGCTACCACCTGCTGCCGACACCCAAGGTCCATCATCACGATCCCTATGGCGGCCGGCTCTACACCGCCTTCCGCAAGCTGGTCGTATGGTGCGTGACCTGGCGCTGGACCACGATCGGCATCACCGCGCTCGCGTTCGTCGCCTCGTTGGGCGCCTTCACCCTGGTGCAGAAGCAGTTCTTCCCGACCGCCAACCGGCCCGAGCTGATCGTCGACCTGAAGCTCACCCAGGGCGCCTCGTGGGCCGCCACCGACCGCGAAGTCCGCCGGCTCGAGAAGTGGCTGGGCGAGAACCACGACGTCGCCTTCTACACGTCGTATGTCGGCGCCGGCAGCCCGCGCTTCTACCTGCCGACCGTGCCCGAACTCTCCAACGCGAACTTCGGCCAGGTCATCGTCATGACCAAGGACCTCGACGCCCGCGAGCGCGTGGTCGCCGAGCTGAACGACCTGTTCGCCAACGGCTTCGAGGCCGTTCGCGCGCGTGTGCAGCGCCTGCAGAACGGGCCGCCGGTGAGCTACCCCGTGATGTTCCGGGTCCTGGGCGACGATCCGCAGCAGGTGCGCGCCGTCGCCGAGAAGGTCCGCCAGGTGTTCAAGGCCGATCCGGCCACGCGCGACGTCAACTTCGACTGGAACGAGCTCGCCAAGACGGTGCGGCTCGAGGTCGACCAGAACAAGGCCCGTGCGCTCGGCGTCGATTCCCAGCTCCTGGGCAACACGCTGCAGACGCTTCTGTCCGGCGTGACCGTAACGCAGTATCGCGACCGCACCGAGACGATCGACGTGGTGGCCCGTGCGGTGCCGGCCGAGCGCCTGAGTGTCGAAGGCCTCGAAGCGATCAACATGCGCACCGGCAACGGCGGCGTCGTCTCCCTCGCCCAGCTCGCGACGCTGCGCTTCGAGCTCGAGGAGCCGATCCTGTGGCGCCGCAACAAGGATCTGCTGATGACGGTGCGCGCCGGCGTGGTCGACGGCGTTCAGGGCCCTGACGTCGCCGCCCGCCTCGACAGGGCGCTGACGCCCGTGCGTGCCGAGCTGCCGCCGGGTTATCGCATCGAGGTCGGTGGCGACAGCGAGGAGAGCGCCAAGAGCCAGGGGTCGATCTTCAAGATGATGCCGGTCATGGCCTTTCTGATGATGCTGTTCCTGATGCTACAGCTTCAGAGCTTCTCCAAGCTCGCGCTCGTCGTGCTGACCGCACCGCTGGGACTGATCGGCGTGTCCCTCTTCCTGCTGGCCTTCAACCAGCCCTTCGGCTTCGTCTCGCTGCTCGGCGTGATCGCGCTCGCCGGCATGATCATGCGCAACTCGGTGATCCTGGTCGACCAGATCGACCAGGACATCGCCGCCGGCCACTCCACCTGGGATGCGGTGATCGACGCCACGGTGCGCCGCGCCCGGCCGATCCTGCTGACCGCCGGCACCGCCATCTTCGCCATGATCCCGCTCTCCCGAAGCGTCTTCTGGGGCCCGATGGCGGTGGCGCTGATGGGTGGCCTGCTGGTGGCGACCGCGCTCACCCTGCTCTTCCTGCCGGCGCTCTACGCCGCCTGGTTCCGGGTCAAGCGGCCGGCCGAGCAGCCCAAGCCGGTCGAGGGTCTGCCGCCGCCGCTGGCGCTCGCGGCGGAATGATCAGGGTCGGATCACCGTCATGCTGAACGGGCCGGCATTGGCGGTGAGTCGGGGGAAGGCAGCCCGGCCTAGGAAACTCGCCCTTCGACCGTATGGATGTCGACGGTCCGTTCGCCGCTCACTTCCAGGATGATCTCGATGCCGCGCACGATGTCCTCTACTGCCATCGACGGTGCGGCGCCCAGGCGCGCGACCTGCTCGGGCACGTAAGGGATGTGCAGGAAGCCGCCGCGGAAGGCCGCGGGATGGTCCTGGGCGATGTCCATCAGCGAATACAGGATGTGGTTGCAGACGAAGGTGCCGGCCGTGTTCGACACCGCCGCCGGCAGACCCGCCTTGCGCAGGGCCGCCACGCAGGCCTTGATCGGCAAGGTGGCGAAATAAGCGGCCGGCCCGCCCTTCACCACCGGCTTGTCGATCGGCTGCTTGCCGTCATTGTCCCGGATGCGGGCGTCCTGGAC
The DNA here is from genome assembly GCA_023416135.1 of Pseudomonadota bacterium. GTDB lineage: Bacteria > Pseudomonadota > Alphaproteobacteria > Reyranellales > Reyranellaceae > Reyranella. The sequence goes on along the minus strand of JAEZIF010000449.1, from coordinate 746 downwards.
GTTGATGCCGACGCGTTCCAGGCAGAGCTCGCTGCGGCCGCCGGCCTGGCCGACGCACAACACGATGTCGGGCCGGACCTTGTCGATCGCCGCCCGCAGGACGCCGGCGGACTTCGCGTAGGAGGTCGGAAGCTCTGCGGTATGGACGCCGATGCCGGCGATCCGCTTCCTGAGCTTGCCGAGTGCCAAGGAAGACGGGTTCACCTCGCTCCCGCCGAACGGATCAAAGCCCGTCACCAAAGCCTTCATGTCGTGCTCTCTGCAAACGAAAAGGGCGCCCGACGGGCGCCCCTGACGTTAGTCGTTCCTCGCGTCGCCGGCTACTTGTTGGCGGCGTCGACGGCCCGGCGGGCCATGACATTGACCAGGTGGGCGCGATACTCGGCGCTGGCGTGGATGTCGCTGTTCAGCCCGTCGGCCGGAACCTTGATGTCCTTGATGGCCTCCGAGGAGAAGTTCTTGGCCAGCGCGTCCTCCATCGCCTTGACGCGGAAGACGCAGGGGCCCGCGCCGGTGACGGCGACGCGCACGCCACCCGCCGTCTTGGCCACGAACACGCCGACCATGGCGTATCGTGAGGCCGGGTTCGGGAACTTCATGTAGGCGGCCTTCTCGGCCTTGGGGAAGCTGATCGAGGTGATCAGCTCACCCTCGCTCAGCGCCGTCTCGAACAGGCCCTTGAAGAAGCCGTCGGCCGAGTGCTTGCCGGTGTTGGTCGTGATGGTGGCGCCGAGCGCCAGCACCGC
>JAEZIF010000406.1 GCA_023416135.1 Pseudomonadota bacterium | reverse complement strand
CGAGGCCTTCCCGATGCTTTTCGCCGACCCGGAGCGCCATGCGCCCAACTACACGGCGATGTCCTCCGGGCAGCTGGAGGAACTCGCGCGCGAGCGCCACATGCTCGCCCACTATGGTTGGCGACCGTACCTGCACAATCCGGGCCTGAAGCGCTGGCTGCATCGGGTCGACCTGCCGACGCTGTGCTCTGGGGAGAGGCGGACATGTTTGCCAGGCCGTCCTACGGGCAATCGCTCGCCGCGGCGCTCCCCGCCGCCGAGCTGACGGTTATTCGCGGTGCAGGGCACTATCCCGAGATCGAGACGTCCGAGGCCGTCATCAGCGCCATCGACGCCTTCGTGCACGGGTGAGGTCAGGATGAAAGTCTGGCATTTCAGCGAGCTCGCCTATTATCCCGCATGGGAGGAACTCGGCGCCCAGCTGCGCAACGTCGTGCCGAGCCGGCTCTGCGATCCCAAGGTCGCGGCGGACCTGTACCATCGCGGTCTCGACGAATGGGCCCTGTGCGACGAGCTGGGGCTCAACATCATGGTCAACGAGCACCACGCGACGGCGACCTGCATCGATTCGGTCAGCACGATCCCGATGGCGATCCTTGCCCGCGAGACGAAGAAGGCGCGCCTGTTGTGCCTCGGAATGCCGATCGGCAACCGCTTCGATGCGGTGCGAGTCGCCGAGGAATATTCGATGCTGGACGTGATCTCGCGCGGTCGCGTCGAGATGGGCTTCGTCAAGGGCGCCCCCTTCGAAGTGACGCCGGCCAACAGCAATCCCGCCGACTTGATGACGCGCTTCTGGGAGGCGCATGACCTCATCCTGAAGGCGATGACGACCCATGATGGCCCGTTCAACTGGGAAGGGCGCTATTTCCAGTACCGTCAGGTCAACGTCTGGCCGCGCCCCTACCAGCAACCGCATCCGCCGGTGTGGCTGACCGTGAACAGCCCCGACTCCGCGCAGGTCGCGGGCGAGCGCGGCTATGTCATCGGTTCCCTCAATACGGGCTACGTCCGGACTCCGGCGATCTATGCCGCCTACCGCAAGGGGGCGGCGAGCCGGGGCCGCGAAGCGACGCGCGACCGGTTCGCCTACATGGCGATCGTCGGCGTCGGCTCCACTCGGGAGGAAGGCTACCGGCGTGCCGACCAGATCCTCGACTACAGCCGCACGGCGCTCCGCGTCGGCGCCCAGTTCGCCTTTCCGCCCGGATATCAGTCGGTCGCCGCGCCGGCGCAGGCGCTGAAGTCACCCGGCTACGGCAAGGGCGTGCCCACGCGCGGCATACAACTGCGCAACGGCCGCCAGGTCGACCCCAACGGGGCGAGCGTCGAGGAGTTCATCGATGCCGGCATCTGCTTCGCCGGCACGCCCGACATGGTGGTCGAGCAGGTGAAGGCGTTCTACGGCCATGTCGGCGGCTTCGGTCATCTTCTGATGATGGGCCAGGGCGGCCACATCACTCACGACGACACGGTCGACAACCTGACGATGTTCAGCAAGGAGGTCCTGCCGCGCCTTGCCGAGCTCGGCTGACGTTCGACGAGCTCAGTAGGACTAGGGCGCCGTTCGTCCCAAGCGTAGAGTGGCTATGACACGACACAGGAGAGAGACATGCCGCCAAAGACACGATTCGTGATCCACGTCCCGGGAAAAGCCGACATCGGATGCGACACGGCCGATGCAGTCCTGGACGCGCTGAACGATCTGAAGGATGCCGAAGGGGTCATCGTCGAGGACCTGCAAACCGGGATGAAGGAGTTGAGCCGGGAAGCGATCGAGGCACTTGCGAATGAGGAGCGCGAGTAGATCAGCCGATGCGAACGCTCCTAACGAACGCCGCGCTGATCGACTGCGTCCAGCCCACAGCGGTCGAAGGGGCGGCGGTGCTGATCGAGAATGGGCGTTGCCGAAATCCGCATTGACGGCAGCGCGCCCGCGGCCGGTGGCGGCTCCGAGATCCCGACTACTACCTTCCAACGGAAATGCCGCTCGCCGACCAGGTCACGCTGTTCGGCCCTCGACTGATGGCGGCACTGACCGAGTCCGGCATCACCGGACTGCGCTGCGCCGGCGCGCACCACTACATGGATGTCGCCTGGAAGCGAGCCTTCGACTCGGGTCAGTATGTCGGGCCGCGCCTGTTCGCCTCCGGCCACTTCCTCATCGCGAGATTGTCGTAGAGCGACATGAACGGCACGGCGACGGTCAACGGTCGCCAGCCGAGGCTGCCGCTTTGGCTCTTCATTGGTTCCGGAGTGCCCGCGTCTCTCCAAGTTGCGCTTGGGAACGAACACTTACATCAGCCACTGGTTTCCGAAGCTGCTCGTAAAGTCGAGCTGCACGACCAGGTCGTTGAAGTCGTGGTCGCCGCCGCCGCGCGTGTCCTCCCAGCCCCAGGTGTTGTGGCCGTAGTTGACGATGTGGCCGCGGCCGTCGCTGTTGGCCTGGGCGAAGGCGAAGAACACGTCGCCGCTCGAACGGTTGGTCAGCATCATGGCGATCTTGTCGCCGGCATCGACGTTGGTGATCGCCACCTGCTCGAAGAAGCCGTAGCCCGGGCCCAGCAGCAGGTTGCCGCCGGATTGCAGGTTGTAGGCCTGCGAGGCCGCCGCCTCGGCGTAGCCCGCGTCGCCGGGATTGAGGGTGCCGATTTTCCCGGAGTAGTCGTCGACCTTGTAGAAGGTGACGGCGAGCTGGTCCTCGCCGTTCTGGCGCACACGCACGATCGCGTCCTGGCCGTCGGCGGCGCCGACCGTCTCGGCCACCGCCACGGCGCGCGCCAGATGGATGTCTCCGCCCGTGAGCACGGTGGTCACCCCCTTCTCGGTGACGCTGAACAGCCGTGTCGCGAAGTCGGCCATGCCGAACGGGCTGGTGAGGTTCGCCTGGCTGGCGAGCCCCAGGCCCTGGCCGATCAGGGCCGAGACCGAGGCTCCGGCCGCGACGTCCGACGAGCCGACCCAGCCCAGGGCCTGCTTGTCGAACAGGCGCACCAGGTTGGGGTCGAAGTTGTCCTGCATCACCTGTTCGGCGAAGCGCGACGTCCAGGCGTAGGTGTCCGCGACCGTGTCGTGGAAGTCGATCGTGTGGTTGCCGAGCGTGAGGCTCGAAGTCATCGGCGCCGCGGTGGTGGCCCGGATCAGGAATGTCTGGTCGGCGCCGCTCGTCCAGCCGGCCGCGGTGCTGCCTTCGAGCAGCGACGGCACGTCCGCGAACGACATCTGGTGATGGGCGATGTGGGTCAGCTCGCGCGCCAGCAGCAGGGCGTTGGGCGTGCCGAGTCCGCTCGCCAGGTCGTAGCCCGCCGCGGCCGAATAGCCGTAGCCGGTTGGCGTGATGTTGACGCCGTCGCTGGTGATCGAGCCGCCGAGCACGAACGACGAGGCGTTCGTGCCCATGGTGATGTCGTTGAACACGGCCGGCGCGATCGCCGAGGCGATGTAGAGCAGGTCGTTCATGTAGCCGAGCTGCGGCAGCCTCTGGTCACGAAACACTGCGTTGAGCTGCGCCGTGAGCC
>JAEZIF010000394.1 GCA_023416135.1 Pseudomonadota bacterium | reverse complement strand
CCTCTCCCCCTAGCGGGGGAGAGGAGCATGTAGCGGAGAGAGCATGAAGGGGAGAGGAACTTGAAAGGCGAGGCATCTGAGGTTTCTGGAATCTAGTCGTTGCTCCTTTTCCTGATCCGGCGTCTGCTTCTGGCCATCCCGGCATTGCTCGGGCTCATGGTGCTCACCTTCGTGCTGGTGCGCGTGGTGCCGGCCGACCCGGCGACCACGCTCGCCGGCGAAACGGCGAGCCGCCAGCAGATCGAGGAGATCCGGCACAAGTACGGCTTCGACCGGCCGCTCTACGAGCAATTCGGCATCTATGTCGGCCAGGTCGTGTCCGGCGACCTCGGCAACTCGGTCTTCTCGAACCGCCCCGTGGCGAACGACGTCCGCCGCACCCTGCCCGCCACGCTCGAGTTGATCTTCGTCTCCCTGCTGCTGGCGACGCTGATCGGCGTGCCGCTCGGCACCCTGGCGGCGGTTCGCCACAACGGCGTGCTCGACCATGTCGTGCGCGTCGTCACGGTGGGCGGCCTCGCCGTGGCGTCGTTCTGGTTCGCCATCATGCTGCAGCTCCTCTTCTCGATGGAGCTCGAATGGCTGCCCCTGCGCGGCCGCATCGGGGTCAACATCGGCGCGCCGGCCAACGTCACCGGGTTCTTCCTGATCGATTCGCTGCTGGCCGGCCGCTGGGACCAGTTCATCAGCAGCCTGCGACACATCGCGTTGCCGGCGATCACGCTCGCCGTGCCGGCGCTCGCCACCATCGCCCGCTTCGCGCGCGCCGGCGTGCTCGACACCATGCAGCGCGACTTCGTGCAGTACGAGACCGCTGTCGGCTATCCCCGCCGCCGCATCGTCTGGATCTACGTCCTGCGCAACTCGGTGATCGCGGCGGTGACCCAGGTCGGCCTCCTGTTCGGCGCCCTGGTGTCCAGCGCGGTCGCGGTCGAGGCGATCTTCGACTGGCCCGGCCTCGGCAGCTACGCCGTGCAGGCGATCCTCAGCAGCGACTACAAGGCGGTGCTGGCGGTGACCCTGGTGGTGGGCGTGATCTACGCCGTGATCAACATCCTGGTCGACCTGGTGCACGGCCTGCTCGATCCGCGCGTCGCCGAACAGCTATGAGACTGGTCGTCCTGAAATTCCTGCGCGACGTGCCCGCGGTTCTGGGTCTCGCCATCGTGCTGTTCGGCCTGTTCGTGGCGGTGTTCGCCACCCAGCTCGCGCCCCATCCCGAGGCTGCCTTCCAGTCCAACCTGCTGCAGCGCTTCAAGCCACCGTCGGCGGAATTCTGGTTCGGGACCGACAATCTCGGCCGCGACATCTTCAGCCGCGTCGTGCTGGGCACGCGCAGCGCCTTCATCATTGCGCTGACCGTGGTCGGCTCGGCGATGCTGATCGGCGTGCCGCTCGGCCTGTTCGCGGGCTACCTCGGCGGCTGGCGCAGCGAACTGATCATGCGCGTGACCGACGTCGTGCTGGCGGTGCCGCAGCTCATCCTGGCGCTCGCCCTGGCACAGCTCATGAAGCCCGGCCTCAGCACGGCCATGCTGGCGCTCACCCTGACCTACTGGCCGTTTTTCACTCGCACCGTCTATGCCGAGACGCGTCGGCTCAGGAGCTCATTGTTCGTCGAGGCCCTGCAGGGCGTCGGCGCCTCGACGGCGCGCATCGTGTTCCTGCATATCCTGCCCAACGCCGCGTCGCCCATCATCGTGCGCGCCACGATCGGCATGGGCTTCACCATCCTGACCGCGGCGGTGCTGGGCTTCCTCGGCGTCGGCGCCACGCCGCCCGATCCCGACTGGGGCCTGGCGATCGCCGAAAGCCGCAAGTTCCTGCCCGAGACCTGGTGGTTCGCCACCTTCCCGGGACTCGCCATTTTGATCGCGGTGCTGGGCTTCAATCTGCTGGGCGATGGATTGCGCGACCTGGTCGATCCGCGCCTGAGGCGCTCGCGATGACCGAGGCACTGCTGAAAGTCTCGAACCTCGCCGTGTCGATCAGGGGCGACGAGGGCGTGGCGCGCATCCTCGATCGCGTCGACCTGGAGATCCCGCGCGGCCGCATCGTCGGCGTCGTGGGCGAATCGGGTTGCGGCAAGTCGACCCTGATCAAGGCCATCCTCGGCGTGCTGCCGCCGCGCTCGCGCATCGAGGCCGGCGAGATCGTGTTCGAGGGCCGCGATCTCGCCACGCTGCCGCCCGCCGTGCTGGCGCGCGAGATCAGGGGCGCCGCCATCGGCTTCATCCCGCAGGATCCGCTGCTCGCCCTCAATCCGGTGTTCCGCGTCGGCACCCAGATGCTGGAGACCATGCGATGGCACGCACCGCCGCAGTGGAAGGGCCGCCATCGCCAGCGCCTGGTCGAGCTCTTGCGCGCGGTGCAGGTGCCCGATCCGGAGCGCGCCCTCGAACGCTATCCTCATGAATTCTCGGGCGGCCAGCGCCAGCGCCTGCTGATCGCCGCCGCCCTGTCGTGCCAGCCGCGGCTGCTGATCGCCGACGAACCGACGACGGCGCTCGATGTCACGACGCAGCAGCAGGTGCTGATGCTGCTGCGCAACCTCGTTGCCGAGTTCGACCTCTCGATGCTGTTCGTGACCCACGATTTCGGCGTCGTCGCCCAGCTGTGCGACGAGGTGAGCGTGATCTATGCCGGCCAGACCGTCGAGGCGGCGCCGACGCGGCGACTGATCGACGAAGCCGCCCATCCCTATGCCCGCCTGCTGCTGGCCTGCCATCCCGACCGCGCTACCGATCTCGGCGGCATCCCGGGCAGCGTGCCGAGCCCGTTCGCGCCGCCGCACGGTTGCCGCTTCCATCCGCGCTGTCCGATCGCCGTCGCGGACTGCGCCGGCACGCGGCCCGCGATGGAGGAGACGTCGGAGCGCCACGACGTCGCTTGCCCACGCTACCGGATTCCGCTGCCGCAAGGCGCCACGCCGTGACAACCGGACGTGACGTCCTCCTCGAGGTGCGCAGCCTCGCGACCGTGCTGGGCCAAGCCCGGCCGTTGATCGGTCGCCACCGCGCCGGCGTGCGCGCCGTCGACGGCGTCGATCTCCAGGTCAGGAGCGGCGAAATCCTGGGACTGGTGGGCGAAAGCGGTTGCGGGAAGTCGACCCTGGCCAGAACCCTGCTCGGCGTGCAGCGCGAGAGCGAAGGCGACGTCATCCTCGACGGTCGCGCCGTCGGCGGCCTCGCGGCCGTGGAAGCGCGGCGCGTGCGCAGCGACATCCAGTACGTCCACCAGGATCCCGGCGCCGCGCTCGATCCCTGGTGGTCGATCGGCCGCTCGCTCGAAGAGGGCCTGACCATCCGCGGCAACCGCTCGGCCGCCGACCGTCAGGCGCGCGTCCGCCGTGCGCTCGCCGAGGTGGGCCTCGATCCGGCGACGGCCGGCCGCTATCCGCACGAGCTGTCGGGCGGCCAGCTGCGCCGCGTCGGCATCGCCCGCATCCTGGTGCTCGAGCCGCGGCTGGTGATCCTGGACGAGCCCACCGCCGGTCTCGATCTGTCGGTGCAGGCCACGGTGCTGCGCCTGCTGCGCGACCTGCAGGCGCGGCTGGGACTCACCTATCTCTTCATCAGTCACGACCTCTCCGTCGTGCGCCGGCTGTGCGATCGCGTGGCCATCATGTATCTCGGCCGCATCGTCGAGATCGCGCCGACCGACGAGGTCTTCAGCGCGCCGCGCCATCCCTACACCCGCGTGCTGCTCGCCGCCTCGCCGCGGCTCGACAGCGAGCTCGTGCAGAACGCGCCGGTGCTGGGCGAGCCGCCCAAGCCGGGCGCCGTCCCGGCGGGCTGTGCCTTCCATCCGCGCTGCCCCTCGGCCGAGCCGCAGTGCGCGCTGAGCCGTCCCGAGCCCGAGCCGGCGACGGCGGGCCATCTGGTAAGCTGCCTGCGCTGGCGCGAGCTTCCTCCGCAACCTAACCCTGGCGTGTCATGAACGATTCCACCAACCGCTCCAACATTCCCACCTTCGACAGCGAGGAGATCCTGGCCGGCATCCGCCGCTGGGTCGAAGTCGAGACGCCGAGCCACGACGGCGCCGCGGTGAACCGCCTGGTCGACGTGGTCGAGAGCGACCTGGCGCGGATCGGCGCGCCGACCAAGCGCACGCCCGGACGCGACGGCTTCGGCGACATCCTCGAAGCGCGCGCGCCGTGGGGCGACGAGGACGAGCCCGGCATCCTGATCATGGGCCACCTCGACACGGTCCATCCGATCGGCGCGCTCGCGACCACGCACGTGTTCCGGCGCGAGGGCGATGTGGTGTTCGGGCCGGGCATCTACGACATGAAGGCCGGTTCCTACATGGGCTTCTATGCCCTGCAGCACTTCGTGCGCGAAGGCCGGCGCACCAAGCTGCCGGTGCGGGTGCTCTACGTGCCCGAGGAGGAAGTCGGCAGCCCGACCAGCCGCGCCGCCATCGAGGCCGCGGCGCTCAAGTCGAAGTACGTGCTGGTCATGGAGCCGGCGCGCGACGGCGGCAAGTGCGTGACCGCGCGCAAGGGCTGGGGCCGCTTCGACATGACCATCACCGGCCGCGCCTCGCATGCCGGCTCCAGGCCGCAGGACGGCCGCAGCGCGCTGCGCGAGCTCGCCCGCCAGATCCTCGATCTCGAAGCCATCACCGACTACGACAAGGGCATCTCGGTCGTGGTCGGCATGGCCAGCGGCGGCAGCGCGCCCAACGTGGTGCCGGCGCTCGCCACCGCCACCATCGATCTCCGAGTCCCTCCCGGCATCGACATCGACGCCGTCGTGAACCGT
>JAEZIF010000380.1 GCA_023416135.1 Pseudomonadota bacterium | reverse complement strand
GCCGCCTTCTCCTGGTCGACCATGTACTGGATGGTGCGGCCGAGATCGGCCTGCACCAGGCGATCGCCTTCCTCGAGCGGCGCGCCGTCGCGATGAAAGATCGCGACGTTCTGCGGCCAACGCCGGTAGTCCTCTGCCTTGTCCTGCAGGAAGGTCGCCATGACGCTGTGCACCGGGAAGCCGTCGCACGCATAGCGGATGGCCGACGCCGCGACCTCGCCGAAGCTCATGGTGCCGTAGCGTTGCAGCGCCAGGATCCAGGCGTCGGGCGCGGCCGGCACCACGGTGCGCTGGAGGCCCACGGGGATCGTGCCGTTGTGATCGCGGATGAAGGTCTCGATATTGAGCGCCTTCGGCCACCAGCCCAGCCCCGCGATCGATACGGTCTCGCCGCGGTCGGCCAGATAGATCAGCATCGGCGCCACGCCGGAGAACTGGACCTGGTCGCTGTGCACGACGCCGAGCGCAATGCCGCCGGCGACGCCGGCATCGATGGCGTTGCCGCCGGCGCGCAGGATCGCGTGCGCCGCCTCGGTCGCGAGATACTGCCCGGCCGATGCCATGTAATGATGGCCGATGACCATTGGCTGCATCCGCATCAGGCTCTCCCTTGGCCGTTTCGGCCGGATCCTACATTATCCGATCCAAGTGCGCGCTCTGCCACTTTTCCTCTCGGGAGGAGGACAGCTTGCCCATCGATTATGAGAAGCGCGACGGTGTCGCCTACATCACGCTGAACAATCCGGCCAAGGCGAACATCCTCGACAAGCCGACGTCCGATGCGATTTCCGAGGCGTGGATCGACCTCTGGGAAGATCGCTCGATCCGTTGCGCGATCCTGACCGGCAAGGGCGATACGCACTTCTGCGGCGGCCACAATCTCGCGCCGCGGGAGAACATCACGGAAGAAGAGCGCGAGTACCTGCGCACGCAGCGGATCTTCTGGCCGCTGGCCGGAACGGTGAACGGCCAGAAGACCGGCGTCGACGGACGCATGGGCGATCACTATCCGCGAGTGTGGAAGCCGGTGATCGCCGCGGTGAACGGCTGGGCCGCGGGTGCCGGCCTCTATACGCTGCTGGCGTCTACCGACATCCGCATCGCCAGCGCCGAGCATGCGCGCTTCAAGTTTGCCCTCCTGACCCAGGGCTGGCTGGGCCATGGCCCGGGCGCCAGCCTCCTGGTCAAGCAGCTGCGCTACATCGATGCCATGAAGATCCTGCTGACGGACGAGCCGTTCGGCGCAGAGGAGGCCTTGCGGATCGGCCTCATCAACGAAGTCGTTCCGCACGCGCGCTTGCTCGAGCGCGCGGAGGAGCTCGCCCGCCATATCTGCAAGCTGCCGCCGGTCGCGGTGAGGATGATGAAGGAGTTCGTGGTGCGCTTCGGAGACCTGCCGACCGACCAGGCCTGGCACGTGCAGAACCTGATCAACTCGTTGCTCATCCAGACCACGATCGACGGCGAGGAAGGCCGCCAGGCATTCAACGAGAAGCGCAAGCCGAACTTCGACGGCAAGCTGCGCAGGCGTGGCGATGCCTGGCCGGAGCTGTCGGAAGAAGATGCCAGGCGGCTCGACGAGGCCTATCGCAGCGGAGAGTTTTGAGCGCTACGTCTTCTTCGTCTTCCTCACGCTTCACCTCATGCTCCTAACCCAACACGCCGCTCATCCGCAGCTCGGCGATGCGGTCGGGCGACAGGCCGAGGACGGTCGCCAGCACATGATCGGCGTCGGCGCCCAGCTCCGGTGCGGGGCCGGTCGTGCGGCCGAAACTCGCGCGCCACGGCAATCCCGGCAACACGCCGGTGCCCTGCTCGTCCCAGAACCCGCGAGCGGCGAGATGCGGGCTCCGCACCAGGCCGTGGCGTGCGAGGGCAGCGGCGGGAATGCCGGCCTTCGTCAGCGATTCGGCGGCCGCGGCAGCGGCCTGGGCGCCGGTCCAGGCGCTCAGGGCGGCGTCGATGGCGTGTTGCGCCTCCCGGCGCTGGCCGAGATCGAACGAGGCCATGCCCGTGAGGCCCGGCACGAGAGTGCACAACACGCGCCATTCGGCGTCCGTGCGCACGACGATGCCGATCCAGTCATCGTCACCCGCGCAGCGCCAGGCGCCGTGCGGGACGTCGTGCGCCGATGCATTGCCCATCGGCTTCGGTGGAGCGCCGAGCTGGGTCGCGACCAACGGCTCGGCCATGGTCCAGAGCATCGCCTCGATCATCGAGAAATCGACGCGCGCCACCCCTCCTTCCTGCTGCCGATGCCACAGCGCGGCCGCCGCGACGAAGGCAAGCATCAGGCCGCACATGGGATCGAGCCACGCGAAGCCGACGCGCGGCGCGATCTCCGGATGGCGATTGAGGCCGGCAAAGCCGCTGTAGCATTGCAGCAGCGTGCCATAGGCGACGGCCTGGGCATCCGGTCCCGTCCTCCCCATGCCCGAGGCGGAGATGTAGATGAGATCCGGGTTCACGGCTTTCAGCGCCTCGGCGCCCAGACCGAGCCTGTCCATGACGCCGGTGGCGAAATTCTCAATCAGGATATCGGACGTCGCCGCAAGCGCCCGCACGATCTCGATCGCCTGCGGCTTCTTCAGGTCGAGGGCGATGCTCTTCTTCGCCTGACCCAGCACGGTATGCAGTTCGGTCGCGCGCCCTGGATCTCCCTTGCCCGGCGCTTCGATCTTGATGACCTCCGCACCCATCGCGGCGAGGTAGCGCGTCGTCGTCGGACTCGCGATCACCCAGCTGAAATCGAGCACGCGCATGCCGGACAGAGGCATCGGGCCCTTCGGCGCCTGCTGCTTGCGGTTCGACGCCATGATGCTCAGCCCGAACGGCGTTCCCGGCCGTTGTATTGCCTGTCCCGCAAGGGCATGCGGCGCGTAGTACCGGCGATGCCGCATCTGCGGCGTGTCGAGATGCTCGGCGACCTCGCGCAGGGGAAAGCTCGGGACATGCGCGCGCTGAGCCATATCGGCGATCCACTGCTTGTCGTGTTGCCGGCTCCATTGCGACATCAGCGCATGCAGGGCATCCCAGTTGTTCACCCGATCGGCCTTTTTAGCAAAGCGCGGATCGGCGCCCCAGGCGGGTGATCCCATCGCCGTCAGCCACGAGGCCCACTGCTTCTCTTCCCGAGGGGAGATCGCCGCATAGCCGTCGCTCGCCGGCAGGATCGTCACCGTTGCGCCATTGCCGTCGCTGAGGCGCTTGCGCTCCCAGCTCTTCTTGCCGAGGCCCGCGCGGGCCAGCTCGGTCATGGCGAGCGTCGCCAGGGCTTCGTGGATCGACACATCGATCGACGCACCGGGCTGATTGCCCAGCGACGCATGCATGCCGGCGCAAGCAGCGGCCAGTCCGCCGATGAAGGCGGATTGCTCTCCCACGGGACGTATCGGCGCCTCCGCCAGATCGTCGACCTGGCCGGTCAGCAGGCGCGAAATGCCACTGTCGAAGAACAAGGTCAGGTCGGTGGCCGGATCGCTCGCCCGAGGACCTGTCTCGCCAAAGGGAGAGATCGTGACGACGATCGCCGACGCATTGACCCGGCGCAGCTCGGCCACGTCGCAGGGCCCCTCCCGCACGATCAGAGTCGCCGATGCCACGGCCTTGCGCTGATCCGCTGCATCGACGGCAACGGCTTTGCCGTGATTGAGATGGTCGAGCAGCATCGTCCCGGCACCGGGGTCGATGCAGGTCAGATGCGCGCCGAGGTCGGCCAGCAGTCGACCGCAGACCGCGACCGCCGAGCCGCGTCCGATCTGAACCACATTGAATCCGGTCAGCAGTGCCATGCCGGTCTTCCTCATCGCCTATCGATCCGCACAACGAATTCGCGTCGAGGATCAGGAAGACGTCAAGCGTCGTTCGCGGCATCCTTCCTCCATGGCCCAACGCCGCGCGCTCGTGCCCACTCTCCGCCATGCGCGCTGACGGCCTCTTCCATGGCTGGCGCGTCGTCGCCGTCTGCTTCGTCGTCGCCGCGTTCGCCTGGGGACTGGGGCTGTTCGGATCCAGCGTCTACCTCCAGGCGGTCACCGCCGCGCACGGCTGGGCGGTGGCCGAGGTCGCGTCGGCCATCACGCTGTTCTTCCTGGTGAGCGCCGCAGTCCAACGCGTGGTCGGTCGCAGCATCGACCGCTGGGGGCCGCGGCCGGTGCTGGCCTTGGGCACGGTCTCGATCACCATCGGCGTCGCGCTGATCGGCCAGGTGAGCGCGCCGTGGCAGCTCTATCCCTGCTTCGTGCTGGTCGGGATCGGCTGGTCGGCGCTTTCGACGACCGGCATCTCGGCGACCGTGGCGCCGTGGTTCGAGCGCCACCAGGGCCGGTCGATCACGCTCGCCATCATGGGCGCGAGCGCCGGCGCGATCGCCGGCGTGCCGCTGCTGCTGGCCAGCCTCGGGCGGTTCGGCCTCGGACCGGGGCTGGCGATCGCCGCGCTGGTGGCCGCCGTCATCCTGCTGCCGTTGATCGTCCGCGTGCTGCGGTTCCGCGGTCCGGCCGACCTCGGCCTGCGGCGCGACGGCGATACGCCGACGGCGGGCACTCCGGCGCCGCTCGTCCACCCGCCCGTCGCCACGCCTGCCAACCGGCACGTCCTGCTATGGAGCGCGGCCGCGGGCTTCGCGCTCGGCCTCACCGTGCAGATCGGCTTCATCACCCATCACCTGGCGCTGGCCGCCCCGCAGCTCGGCGCCGCCGGGGCCGGCCTGCTGATCAGCGCCACCGGCGGCACCGCCTTCGCCGGCCGCCTCGTGCTGGCGCGCATCGTCGACCGCGTCGATCCGCGGCGGCTCGCCGCCGGCATCATGCTGCTGCAGACCGGCGCGCTTGCGGCGATCGCACTGTGGCCGAGCGCAACGGTGTTGATCGGCGCCAGTCTCGTCTACGGCTACGCCATCGGACAGGTCACGACCTTGAGCCCGATCGTGGTGCGTCGCGAATTCGGCGCCGCCGCCTTCGGCGCCACCTACGGCAGTGCCGCCACGGTCATCCAGCTCGTCTCGGCACTGGGGCCAGCCCTGTTCGGCGTCCTGCGCGACGCCTTCGGCGGCTACGGGCCGGTGCTGGGCGCGGCGGCGCTGTGCACGACAGCCGGCGCCGTCATCCTGCTACTGGGCCGGCGCCCCGCGCGAGCGTAGGTTCGGAAGCCTTCCAATTGCTCTCGTAGGACGCCGACATGAGTGAAGCAAATCCTGTTCTACCCCTTGGCTATTCGCCGGTTCCGCCCGGGCATGTCGCTGCTGTTGTCACGAGCTTGGAGATGTTGAGCCGTCCGCCGCTGAGGCCTGCTCGTCCTTTCCCTTTGGGTGTCGAGCTGCAGCCACTGGAACGGTCCATTGAGACGTACCGCAACTTGTACAGCGAGGTTGGAAGGGACTGGCTATGGTTCTCTAGGCTGATCATGCCGGATCATCAGCTCAAGGCGATCATCGAAGATCCTGACGTGCATATTTGGGCATTGCGCAAGGACGGCCGGGACGTCGGCATTCTGGAGCTGGACTTTCGTAAGCCTGGGGAATGCGAGCTTGCGTTCTTCGGGCTTGCTGCCGAGCTGATTGGAACCGGTGTTGGCCGGACTCTGATGAACGAGGCGACAACCCGAGCGTGGTCGCGGCCGATCAAACGATTCTGGGTGCATACTTGTACGCTGGATCATCCGGCGGCTCTCGACTTCTACCAGCGATCCGGATTTCGGCCCTACGCGTTTCAAGTCGAGGTCGCTCCTGATCCACGACTGACCGGCGCCATGCCGCGAGATTGCTCCAAACACGTACCGCTGCTCGACAAGCGTGGTTAGCCAAGTCCAGCGCCGACCGATCCGCTACGCCCGAAGTGACAGCATTGCTGGCAGAAACCATTAGGAGCGCGGCGGCCCGAATCGCATCCAATTATGGCGTCTCCTGGAGCGCCAAAAGTCGCAACAAAGTTGCCGTCGCCCAACTCCAGGCCTTGCAAGAACATATTACTTGGGTTATTGTCACCGTCGTTGCGCGCAGTGTCGGTGTATCGATGCCTTCGTCGGCATCGCTCGCTCTATTCATCGTCGGATTCGACTTCATCGTGCGGCGTGACCGCTCGCGTTGTTGAGGCAGTGTGCGCGGCCAGGGTGCCGGAGAATGCGGGATGCCCCGATGTCCAGTGTTGGCTGTGCCGCCCTTCGGTTCGGCGGCCTACTGATGGCAGACGTTCTGGCTCATACTCGGCGCCGCGTCCGACAAATCATTGGGGGAAGTCACCATGGATCTCCATCTGCGCGGCAAGACCGCACTCGTCACCGGCGCGTCCAAGGGCATCGGCCTGGCGTGCGCCCGGCAGCTCGCCGAGGAAGGCTGCCATCTGCATCTCGCGTCGCGCACCAAGGCGGATCTCGAGCGCGCCAAGGAGTCGATCCAGGCGCGGCACAATGTGTCGGTTACGGTTCATCCCGTCGACCTCAGCAACGGCAACGCCGCGCGGTCACTGGCGGCCGCCTGCTCCGACATCGACATCCTGGTGAACAATGCCGGCGCCATCCCGGCTGGCGACCTGCAGACGATCGACGAGGCGCGCTGGCGGCAGGCCTGGGACCTGAAAGTGTTCGGCTACATCAATCTCTGCCGCGCGGTCTATCCCGCCCTGAAAGCGAAGGGCGGCGGCGTCATCGTCAACGTGCTGGGCGCCGCCGGCGAGCGGCCGACCTGGGGTTACATCGCCGGCAGCGCCGGCAATGCCTCGCTGATGGCCTTCACCCGCGGCATGGGCGGCACCAGCCTGGTGGACAAGGTGCGCATCGTCGCCTGCAATCCCGGCCTGATCAGCACCGAGCGGATGGAGACGATGCTGCGCGCGACCGCCAAGGAAAAGCTCGGCGACGCCGAGCGCTGGCGGGAGCTGATCCCCAAGCAGCCGCCGGTTGGCACGGCGGAACAATGCGCCGATCTCGTGGCCTTCCTCGCGTCAGACCGCGCATCGCACATCGCCGGCACCGTCGTCACGATCGACGGCGGCGCGGCGCATTACGCCGGCGTCCTGTAGGTAGGTGCCGTAGGGCGTCACTCCATCTTGGCGCCGCTGGCCTTGACCACGGGTCCCCACTTCTCGCGCTCCTGGCGGATGAAGTCGGCGAACTCGGCCGGCGTCATCGGCCGGATCACCGCGCCCTGCGCCAGCATCGGCTCCGCCGCTTCCTTGGTGCCGAGCACCGCGACGGCGGCCCCATGGATGCGGTCGAGGATCGGCTTGGCAACGCCGGCCGGCGCCGCGAGCCCGTACCAGTTGTCCGACAGCACCGTTGGCAGGCCGACCTCGGCCGTGGTCGGCACATCGGGCAGCAGCGCCGAGCGGGTCTTGCTCGTCACCGTCAATGGCTTGATGGCGCCGGAGCGGATGTGCGGCAGCAGCACAGAAACGTCGAGCACGACGAGCTGGACCTGCCCCGCCAGCAGGTCCTGGACGGCGGGCGCCGCGCCGCGATAGGGCACGTGCACGATGGTCGATGCCGGCGGCGCTGCGGAACAGCTCGGCGGCCAGGTGGCTGATGCCGCCGGGCCCGGACGAGCCGTAATTCACCTTGCCGGGATTGGCCTTGGCATAGACGATCAGCTCCGGCACCGAGCTCACCGGCAGGCGCGACGACACCGCGACGATCATCTGCACAAGGGCGATCGGCGTCAGCGCAACCAGCTCCTTGTCCTCGAACGGCATGTTGGCGACCATGAACGGCGCGATGGCCGACGGACCGGTGGCGTTCATGCCGATCGTGTAGCCGTCCGGCGCCGCCTTGGCGGTCGCGGCGACGCCGACAACGCCGCCCATGCCGCCCTTGTTCTCGACCACGACCTGCTGGCCGAGTTCGGCCGACATGCCGCGCGCCAGGATGCGGCCGAACATGTCGGAGGGACCGCCCGCGGCGAACGGGACGTACATCGTAACCGGCCGGTTCGGCCAAGCTTGTGCCTGGGCTTGGGTCGACGTCACGAATGCCACGGCGCCGGTGGCCTGGAGAATCGTCCTGCGCTTCATCGTCCCTCCCTTCATTGGCGAAGCGGCATCGCCGGTTTTGCGCGCATCTTGCAGCCGAGAACGGGCGGGTGCCTAGGGTGGAGCATCCGTCGGGCGAAACGGTCACGCTTGTCCCGATTGCCGCGCTGCGATCCTGCCGATAGCAACGACGGCAATGAATTGTTCAGGAAACGCCCGCTGATGTCGCCGGCGCTGCGGCGACAGGCCGTGACGATCGTGGCGATGCTCGCGACCGCCTATGTCGCCAGCCATTTCTTCCGGGCGGCCAACGTCACGATCGGCCTCGACCTGATGCGCGATCTGCAGATCGGGCCGCAGGCGCTGG
The DNA here is from genome assembly GCA_023416135.1 of Pseudomonadota bacterium. Lineage (GTDB taxonomy): Bacteria > Pseudomonadota > Alphaproteobacteria > Reyranellales > Reyranellaceae > Reyranella. The sequence continues at coordinate 764 of JAEZIF010000380.1, read as the reverse complement.
GCGCTCTGACGGGCGCCTTCTTCTTCGGCTTCTCGGCAATGCAGATCCCCTGCGGCTTCTTCTTCGACCGCTACGGCCCGCGCCGCACGATCTCCGGGATGCTGCTGCTGGCGGTGGCGGGTGCTGCGATGTTCACCCTGGCGACGAGCTGGCCGCTGCTGCTGACCGGCCGCGCCCTGATGGGCGCCGGCTTCGGCGTCATGCTGATCGGCAGCATGATCGTGATCTCGCGCTGGTTTCCGCCCGATCGCTTCTCGACCCTGTCGGGGTTCGTGCTGTCGATCGGGCTCGTGGGCAATCTGCTGGCCACCACGCCGCTCGCCTGGGGTACCGAGGTGATCGGTTGGCGAGGCGTGTTCGGGCTCATGATCGGCTTCACCGCGCTCGCGGCGCTGGCGGTCTGGCTGATCGTACGCGACGCGCCGCCCGGCCATCCCTTCCTCGAGCGCAAGGCCGAATCGGCGGCCGAGATGATGCGCGGCCTGGGCGAGGTGCTGCGCAATCCTCAGCTCAAGTTCATCCTCGCGCTCAATTTCTGCAACTACGCCTGCACCTTCACCGTTCAGGGACTATGGGGCGGGCCATTCCTGCGCGAGGTCCACGGTCTCGCGCGAATCGACTCCGGCAACGTGCTGCGGAGCGCGGTGGTCGCCTACCAGGTTGGCATGCTGGTGTTCGGTCCGTCGGACCGCGTGTTCGATACCCGCAAGTGGATCGCCATCAGCGGCACGGTGATGATCGCCGCGATCCTGGGCACGCTCGCG
>JAEZIF010000294.1 GCA_023416135.1 Pseudomonadota bacterium | reverse complement strand
GCATGGTGCCCAGGAGAAGACTCGAACTTCCACGCCTCGCGGCGCTAGTACCTGAAACTAGTGCGTCTACCAATTCCGCCACCTGGGCACGGCATGCGGGCAGTGAGGGCGGTGAGTTAAGGGCCGGCAGGCCCGATGTCAACCTTGCGCGCAGCCGGCAATGGGCTATAGGCACCATCCCATGGGCATAAAGCAGGTCACGGTTTTCGGCGGCTCGGGTTTTGTCGGCCGGGCGATCGTTCGGGCGCTGGCGCACGAAGGCTATCAGGTGCGGGTCGCCTGCCGGCGCATTGCGCTCGCCGAACCGCTGAAGACGGCGGGCGATGTCGGCCAGGTCACGCTGATGCGCGCCAACCTGCGCATGCCGCAGTCGGTGGCCAACGCCGTCAGAGGAAGCGACGCCGTGATCAACGCCGCCGGCATTCCCTTCCAACGCGGCCGGCAGCGTTATCAGGCGGTTCACGTCGAGGGCGCGCGCGCCGTCGCCGAAGCCGCACGCGCGGCGAGCGTGCAGCGCCTGGTCCATGTCTCCGGCATCGGTGCGGACAGCCGCGGCTCCAGGAATCCCTACATCCGCTCGAAGGTCGACGCCGAGGACGCCGCCATCGCGGGCTTTGAAAGCGCCACCATCCTGCGGCCCAGCGTGGTTTTCGGGCCCGACGATGTGATGTTCAACCGCATGGCCAAGATTGCCGCCCTGGCGCCGTTCGTGCCCGTCGTCGGCGATGGCGACGCCAACGTCCAGCCGGTATTTGCGGGCGACGTGGGCGCCGCCGCCGTCGCCGTGCTGGCTCGGCCCCATACGTCCAAGAGCGTGTTCGAGCTTGGCGGACCGCACGTCTATACTTACCGCGAGATCGCCGCGCTCACCCTGCGCGTGATCGGCCGCAACAAGCCGATCATCGGCGTGCCGGCCGGCCTGATGAAGATCGCGGGCTGGTTCGCCGAATTCCTGCCCGTCCCGCCGCTCACCCACGACCAGGTCGACCTTTTGACCAGCGACAATGTCGTGCGCGGTGGGGCCAAGACGCTGGCCGATCTCGGCATCTCACCGACAGCAGCGGAGTCCATCCTGCCGACTTACCTGGATCGCTTCCGCGTCGGCGGTCGCTACAACAAGCAAGCTCCGGCCTGAGCCGCCCAAAATCGGCACCCCCTGGAAACTTTTTGTGCCTTGAGAGATTAGTCCTGATTTGCAATCAAATGTCAGCTTTCGCGACCGTGGCGCCGAAACAGGGTAGGCCGCAGGATCACTCTCCAGAATAATAGGTCAGATATATTGACTTAAATTTCTGAGAGTGCTTTATTGAGTGCAGCAACGCAGCTTTCGCGCGGCCGGCGCGCTTCATGCGTAATAAAATTACACAGTCGGCTGGATGGGAATCGGTCATGTCCGAAAGGATGCTGAAGTTCGTCGCCACGCCTCAGGCCATGCCGGACAAGCGCCCGGCAGCCGAGCGCCGGCGCGACTTCGACGAGATCTACGCGAATTACGCGCGTGAGAAGGCAGCCGAGCAGGCGGCGCGCTGCTCGCAATGCGGCGTGCCGTTCTGTCAGATCCATTGCCCGCTGCACAACAACATCCCGGACTGGCTGAAGCTCACAGCCGAAGGCCGCCTGGAAGAGGCCTACGAGCTTTCGTCGGCGACCAACAATTTTCCGGAGATATGCGGCCGCATCTGCCCTCAGGACCGCCTGTGCGAAGGCAATTGCGTCATCGAGAAGGGCTTCGAATCGGTCACCATCGGCTCCGTCGAGAAGTTCATCACCGATACCGCCTGGAACCAGGGCTGGGTGCGGCCGATCGAGCCACGTCGCGAGCGGCCCGAGAGCGTCGGTATCGTGGGCGCCGGACCGGCGGGCCTGGCTGCCGCCGAGCAGCTGCGGCGCAAGGGCTACCAGGTCACGGTCTACGATCGCTACGACCGCGTCGGCGGACTGCTGATCTACGGCATCCCGAACTTCAAGCTCGAGAAGGAGATCGTGCAGCGGCGCGAGACGCTGCTGCGCGCTTCCAAAGTCAGCTTCGAGCTGAACTGCGATGTCGGCCGCGACGTCACGCTCGAAGAGTTGCGCCAGCGTCACGCCGCCGTGCTGATCGCGACCGGCGTCTACAAGGCGCGAGACATCGCGGCGCCCGGCGTCGGCGTGAAGGGCATCGTCGCGGCCCTCGACTACCTCACGGCGTCCAACCGCAACGGCCTGGGCGACAAGGTCGCCGATTTCGACTCCGGCGCGCTCAACGCCAAGGCCAAGAACGTCGTGGTGATCGGCGGCGGGGACACGGCGATGGACTGCGTGCGCACGGCCGTGCGCCAGGGCGCCAAGTCGGTGAAGTGCCTCTACCGCCGCGACCGCGCCAACATGCCGGGCTCGCAGCGCGAGGTGAAGCACGCCGAGGAAGAAGGCGTCGAGTTCGTGTGGCTCTCCTCGCCGCAGGGCTTCTTGGGCAAGGACCACGTCAGCCACGTGCGCGCCGTGCGCATCCATCTCGGGATGCCCGACGCCACCGGCCGCCAGACCCCGCAAGAGATTCCCAACTCCCACGTCAATATCCACGCCGACCTGGTGCTGAAGGCGCTGGGCTTCGATCCCGAGGACCTGCCCGCGATCATGAAGGCGCCGGAACTCGGTGTCACCGGCTGGGGCACGCTCAAGATCGACTGGAAGAGCATGATGACGAACCTCGACGGCGTGTTTGCCGCCGGCGACATCGTGCGCGGCGCTTCGCTGGTCGTCTGGGCGGTGCGCGACGGCCGCGACGCGGCCGAGCGCATCCACGCGTATCTCAAGACCAAGGCCGCAATAGCCAGGAGCGACGCGGTCGCTATTGCCGCGGAGTGACGCCGATGATGACGCTCTATGACTTCATGGGATCGGGCAACGGCTACAAGGTGCGCCTGGTGCTGGCCCATCTCGGCCTGCCCTACAAGCTCGTCGAGCGCGACATCCTGAAGGGCGAGACGCGCACGCCGGAGTTCCTGGCCAAGAACCCCAATGGCCGGATCCCGACCCTGCAGCTCGACGACGGCAGCCATCTCTTCGAATCGAACGCCATCATCTGGTACCTGACCGAGGGCACCGGGCTTGCGCCAGCGGACCGCAGGTCGCGCGCCGAGACGCTGCAATGGATGTTCTTCGAGCAGTACAGCCACGAGCCGTTCATCGCCACGGTACGCTTCTGGAAGCATTTCTTGCCCAAGCTCAGCCCATTGCAGGAAATGGAGCTGCCGGGGCGCATGGAGAAGGGCTACGCGGCACTCGGCGTCATGGAGCAGCATCTCGCGCGCCACCAATTCTTCGTTGGCGGCCGGTACGGCATCGCCGACATCACGCTCTATGCCTATACGCACGTCGCGGGCGAAGGCGGCTTCGATCTCGACAATTATCCGCAGGTCAATGCCTGGATGGCGCGCGTCGCCGCCCAGCCGGGCCATTTGACGATCGACCACAAGAACTGACGAAGGGAGAGACAGCCATGCCGATGATCAACGTCCAGATGTTCGAAGGTCGCACCACCGAGCAGCGCCGAAAACTGGCGAAGGAGCTCACCGAGGGCACCTGCCGCGCGCTCGGCTGCACGCCGGACGCGGTCCAGATCATCATCACCGACATCAAGAAAGAGAACTGGGCCGAGGCCGGGAAGCTCTTTTCAGACTGAGGACCGCCATGACGTTCGATGCCCAACAGTTCGTCCGCGACTACAAGAGCGGCAGCGCCAAGCTCACAGATGCCTACGGCTACAACCCCGCCCGGGAGATGGATTCCTGCGGCGTCGGCCTGGTCGTGGCGCTGGACGGCAAGCGACGCCGCGACGTCGTGGCGGCGGGCATCGACGCGCTCAAGGCCGTATGGCATCGCGGCGCCGTCGACGCCGACGGCAAGACCGGCGACGGCGCGGGCATCCACGTCGAGATCCCGCAGGATTTCTTCAAGGACCACGTCCGCGATTCGAGCGGCGAGGCGCCCGAGATGGGCCGCATCGCGGTCGGCATGGTGTTCCTGCCGCGCACCGATCTCGGTGCGCAGGAGCGCTGCCGCATCATCGTCGAGACCGAGATCCTTCGCTTCGGCCACACCATCCTGGGCTGGCGCCAGGTGCCGGTCGACATCTCGGTGATCGGCGAGAAGGCCAACGCCACGCGTCCCGAGATCGAGCAGATCCTGATCGGCCGCGGCGACCCGAAGCTCGACAACCGCGAGTTCGAGAAGCAGCTCTACATCCTGCGCCGGCGCATGGAGAAGGCGGCGCTCGCCGAGAACATCGGCGAGTTCTACGTCTGCTCGCTGTCGTGCCGCTCGATCGTCTACAAGGGCATGTTCCTGGCCGAGCATCTGTCGGCCTTCTACCCGGACCTGCTGGACGAGCGCTTCGTCTC
>JAEZIF010000278.1 GCA_023416135.1 Pseudomonadota bacterium | reverse complement strand
TCACCACGCTCTCGTCGTGCTTGGCGAGCGGCACCATCCAGGTGATGGCCTGGGTGCGCATGTTGGCGCGGCCCGACATCTGCGAGCGCATCGACTGGTCGTCGGAGTAGGACAGGATGCCGTCCGGTCCGTATTTCACCAGCAGGTTGGCGTACCACTCGCCCGACGTCGCGGCGGCCGGCGTGTTCAGCGTCGGCGTGAGGTTGTCCGGCGGATCCTTGAACACCGCGCCGCCCGCGCCCATCAGGTACGGGATCCAGTTCCAGTGATGAAGCTTGTCGGCGGTGAAGGCCGCGACGTTGTCCTTGTTGTGCACGGCATCGCAGACCTTGATCAGGTCGTCGAAGGTCTTGGGCAGGCCGAGGCCGGCCCGTTCGATCAGGTCGTAGCGCGCCGCACCCATGATCATGGCGCCGGCTTCCCAGGTGTAGCCGAAGGTCTCGCCCTTGGCGTTCTTCATCGCCGACTGCGGGCCGCCGGCGAAATCCTCCGGCTCCCAGCCCGCCGGCGTGTACTTGGCGTCCTTGGTGAAGGTGTCGAGGTTGGTCATCCAGCCGGCGCCGATCCAGCGCCCGGAATAGATGAAGGTGCAGTTGATGACGTCGAGAGCCGAGCCTTTGGTCGACAATTCCAGGTCGGTGCGCTGGTTGTAGACGGGGAAGGCCTGCATGTTGAAATTGACCTTGATGCCCGTCTGGGCCTCGAACTGCGGGAAGTAGTTCTTGAGATACTCGAAGTAGGTCGTCTGGAAGCACGAGCCGTTGATGGTCGTGCCGGCATAGGGCTTGCCGCCCTGCGCGTTGACGTGCGGGGCGGCGAGCACACCGGATGCAAGAGCCGACAGACCGACGCCGCCACGCAGAACCGCACGACGATTTGGTGCACGCATGATCGTTCCCTCCGGCTCGCTTTCCTTCGTTCGAGTTGAACCCGCTTCCCGTGCAGGGTCAACATGGCCGGTGCTATAGTGTCATCACGTAGCAGGAGGACAACGCATGAAAGCCGCCGTTCTGTTCAAGCCCAACGAGCCCCTGCAGGTCGTCGAATGCGAGCTCGATCCGCCCAAGGCGGGCGAGGTCCGCGTCAAGATGAAGGCCTCCGGCGTGTGCCAGAGCGACTGGCACGTCATGAACGGCGACTGGCCCTCGCCCCTGCCGATCGTGCCGGGCCACGAGGCGGCCGGCGAGATCGCCGAATGCGGTCCCGGCGTCGCCACGGTGAAGCCGGGCGATCACGTGATCTTCTCCTTTCGCCCGCATTGCGGACGCTGCCGCTACTGCAGCCAGGGCCGCACCGTGCTCTGCATCGGCCGGGCCAACGTGCCGCCGGGCGCGCTCTACGACGGCACCTTCCGGCTGAAGCACCAGGGCCAGTCCATCAACCAGATGGCGCGCATCGGCACCTTCGCCGAGGAGGTCGTGGTGCCCGAGGAGATGGTGGTGCCGATCCGCAAGGACATGCCGTGGCCGCAGGCCGCCCTGGTCGGCTGCTGCGTGGCGACCGGCGTCGGTGCCGTGACGCGCCACGCCAAGATCGAGGCGGGTTCCAACGTGCTGGTGATCGGCTGCGGCGGCGTCGGGCTGAACGCGGTGCAGGGCGCCATGCTGTCGGGCGCGAGCAGGATCATCGCCGCCGACATTCTCGACAACAAGCTCGAGATGGCCAGGACCTTCGGCGCCACCCACACCATCAACACCAGGACCAACGAGGACGCCGCCAAGAAGGTCAGGGAGATGGCCGGAGGGCTGGGCGTCGACTATGCCTTCGATGCGGTGTCCAACGACAGGACGCAGGCGCTCGCCTTCGATTCGCTGGCGCCGGGCGGACACGCGGTCGCCGTCGGCATTTCGGCGGCGACGATCCGCGCCTCCTATTCGCCGTTCAACATGGTGTTCACCGAGAAGAAGGTGAGCGGCACGTTCTACGGCTCGGTGCGGCCCGATCTCGACTTCCCGGTGCTGGTCGACCACTACATGAACAAGCGGCTGAACATCGACGGCCTGATCAGCCGCACCTACAAGCTCGCCGACATCAACGAAGGCTTCAAGCGCATGATGGCGGGCGAGGTCGCACGCGGCGTCGTGGTGTTCGACTGAGCAACGGGCGATGAGCGTCCTCGACGATTTCGGCCTCACCGAGGAGCAGAGGCTGATGCGGCGCAACGTCGCCGAACTCCTGGCGCGTGCCCTGCCCGCGGAGGAGATCCGCCGCCTCGATGCGGCATCGGAGTTCCCGCATGCCGCGTTCAGGGCGCTGGCCGAAGCCGGCTACATGGCACTGCCCTACGATGCCGCCTATGGCGGCATGGGCGGCAGCCGCAAGGATCTCGTCATCCTGGTCGAGGCCCTGGCGCGCCACTACAGCGGCGCCTCGTCGCTCTACCTGCCGACGGTGGTCTACGGCGGCATGCACCTGCAGCTCACTGCCGGCGAGCACCTGCGGCGCCGCTATCTTCCCGAAATCTGTGCCGGGCGGCTGAAGTCGGCCTTCGCGCTCAGCGAGCCCGACACCGGTTCGGATGCCTCGGGCATCAAGACCCGGGCGGTGCGCGACGGCAACGGCTATCGCCTCAGCGGCCAGAAGCTCTACATCAGCGCAGCCCACGTGGCAGACTATCTGGTGGTGGTGGCCAAGACCGACGGCGAGGCCAGGCACAAGGGCGTCACGCTGTTCTGGGTCGACGCCCGTGCGGCCGGCATCGAGATGAAGCCGCTCGAGACCTTGGGCAGGCGCACGACCCATCCCAACGAGATCTTCTTCGACGGTGTGTTCGTGCCGGCCGATCACGTGATCGGCGAGGAGAACCGCGGCTGGTCCGGCCTGATGAAGGGGCTCAATCTCGAGCGCCTGTGCCTTGCTGCCCAGGCCTGCGGCAACATGCACTGGGCGATCGAGTACGCCCGCGCCTTCGCCGTCGAGCGCCGCCAGTTCGGTCAGCCGATCTCCAAGTTCCAGGCGATCCAGCACAAGTTCGCCGACATGCGCATCATGCTGAAGAGCACGCAGGCGCTGACCTATCGCCTGGCCGACATGCTGGATGCCGGGCTCGATCCCGTCGAGGAGACGGCCATCGCCAAGATCCAGGGCACCGACGGCGAATTCAAGTGCGCCCATCTTGCCATGGAGATCATGGGCGGCGCAGGCTACACCATGGCGCATGACATCCAGCGGCTGTTTCGCGACGTGCGCGTCGGGTCCATCGGCGGCGGCACCAACGACATCCAGCGCAACACCATCGCCAAGATGATGGGCCTGTGATGAAGCGGCGCGCGCTCGCTGTCCTGCTCCTCGTGACGTTCGCGCACACTGCCGCCGCACAGGGTCCGTCCGAGGCGCGCATCACCTGCGATCGCGGGCCGTTCGGGACCAAGACCTATGGCGGTTATCCGTGGGAGCTCTATGGCTGCAGCGACAACCGCTCGGTGGCGGTGGTGACGGCGAGCGGCAATCCCGGGATGCCGTTCTACTTTCTGTTCGCGGAGAAGAATGGTCAGTACCAGCTGAGCGGCGAGGGGACCGGCCGGCCCGAATTCACCCGCAAGGCCTACGACGATCTGCGCCGGCTCAGCCAGCAGGACATCCGGACGCTGGTCAAGGAGACCCAGAAGGCGGGGCCGCGCCCCGGTCAGTGAGCAGTTGTCAGTGACCGATCGCACGCGAGCGCTCGAGCTGAAGTGCTGCTCGGCCATCTCTCCGGATTGCCGCGCACCTTCATCGCGTGGCCATCATGTGACCTTGCATTCGGAAGTTCACGCCGGCTGTCTTCAAGCAGCGGGCGTGCGCGGCTCGCCCTCGATAGCCGTCGATCGAGGTTGCCGGATCGTTCGCTTTGAATCGCCTTGCGGGGCCCCGCTGGCCGGTCTAAACCCGAGCGCGCTTGCCGCGGCGGGCCGAAAACGCATTGCCCGACCTCAATTTCCCTAGCAATTGCAGAGACTTAACTCAATGCTCTCGCGCGTCATCGGGCTTTTTTCGGCTGACATGGGCATCGACCTCGGGACGGCCAACACGCTGGTCTACGTCAAGGGTCGCGGCATCGTTCTCAATGAACCGTCGGTCGTTGCGCTCACGACGCAAAGTGGCAAGCGCCAGGTCCTGGCGGTCGGAGAGGAAGCCAAGATGATGCTGGGCCGCACGCCCGGCAACATCCAGGCGATCCGTCCCCTGCGCGATGGCGTCATCGCCGACTTCGAAGTCGCCGAGGCGATGATCAAGCACTTCATCTCGAAGGTGCACAACCGGCGCAGCTTCGCCCATCCGCAGATCGTGGTCTGCGTGCCCTCCGGCTCGACCGCCGTCGAGCGCCGCGCCATTCAGGAATCCGCCGAGAGTGCCGGCGCCCGCAAGGTCTGGCTGATCGAGGAGCCGATGGCGGCTGCGATCGGTGCCGGCCTGCCGGTGACGGAACCGACAGGCTCGATGGTGGTCGATATCGGCGGCGGCACGACCGAGGTGGCGATCCTGTCGTTGGGCGGCATCGTCTATCCGCGCTCGGTGCGCGTCGGCGGCGACAAGATGGACGAGGCCATCATCGGCTACATCCGCCGCAACCATAACCTGCTGGTCGGCGAGAGCTCGGCGGAGCGCATCAAGAAGACCATCGCCTCGGCCTGTCCGCCCGACGACGGCGAGGGCCGCACCATGGAGATCAAGGGCCGCGACCTGATGAACGGGGTTCCGAAGGAACTCGTCATCACCGAGCGGCAGATCGCCGAAAGCCTGCAGGAGCCGGTGAGCGCCATCGTCGAGGCCGTCAAGGTGGCCCTTGAGAATACCGCGCCCGAGCTCGCGGCCGACATCGTCGACAAGGGCATCGTGCTGACCGGCGGCGGCGCCATGCTCGCCAACATGGACACCGTGCTGCGCCAGGCCACCGGCCTGCCGGTCTCGGTGGCCGAGGATCCGCTGCTCTGCGTGGCCCTGGGCACCGGCCACGCCGTGGAAAACATCGACCGTCTGCGCGGCGTTCTGTCGTCCATGTACTAAATCCCCCGCGCACCGGCCCCGCTTGGAGTAGGATGGGCCGGCTATGGCAATTCGGGACGATTTCGAGGTAGTTGCCGGCCAGGTTCGTCAGGCCGTGCAGCGCTTTGCGCTCGGCCTTCTGGTCATTGCCGCCTTCGGCGCCATGCTGCTCGGCAAGGCCGACACCGTCCTCGTCGAGCATGCCCGCGTGGTGGCGCTCGATCTTGCGAGCCCCCTGCTCGAGGCGATCGCCCGGCCGGTTGCTGTCGCCAACCGCACGATCGCCGACCTCAAGGAATTCGCGTCCCTGCGCGAGGAAAATGCCCGCCTGCGCGAGGAGAATGCCCGGCTGCTCGCCTGGCAGACGGCCGCCCGTCGCCTGGAGAACGAAAACGAGGGTCTGCGCGGCCTCGCCAACTTCCGCGAGGGGCCCGAGGCCTCCTTCATCACGGCCCGGATCGTCGGCGACAGCGTCAGCGCCTATGTGCGCGGAGCGCTGCTCAATGTCGGCCGCAAGGTGGGCGTCGCACCGGGCCAGGCGGTGGTGACCGGCGAGGGCCTCGCCGGTCGAATCGCCGAGGTCGGCGACAACAGCTCGCGCGTCCTGTTCGTCACCGACGTCAACTCGCGCTTGCCGGTGCTGATCGAGCGCACGCGCGAGCGCGCGATCCTGGCCGGCGACAATTCCACCCAGCTTCGACTCACCCTGCTGCAGAGCCTCCAGGGCGTGCAGCGCGGCGATCGCATCATCACCTCGGGCCATGGCGGCAGCTTCCCGGTCGGTATCCCGGTGGGCGAGGTGGTCGAGACCAATGAGGGACACGTGCGCGTCCGCCCGTTTGCCGACTTCTCGCGGCTGGAGTTCGTGCGCGTCGTCGACTACGGCGTGACCGGCCTGGTGGGCGGAGGCCACGGCGCCCCGTCGACGCCGTCGGGAGTGGCCGGCCAGAGGGTCCGATAATGAAGGTCCCCCAATGAAGGTGGACGGCCCGCTCGCCGTGCTCGATCGCTGGGGCCGCGCGGCCCTGCCCGGCGCCGTGCTGCTTTTCTTCGTGCTGCTGACGCTCGCGCCGCTGCGCGCGCCGTTCCTGTCCAATGCGCTGCCGCTTCTGCCGGCGCTGGCCGTCTTCCAGTTCAGCTTGGCCACGCCCGAGCGCCTGCCGGGACCATTGCTGCTCACCATGGGTATCCTGCTCGATCTCCTGCTGGGCGGCCCGGGCGCGCCTGTCGGCGTGAGCGCGCTGGGATTCGTGCTGATCCGCGCCGCGGTGGTCGCCAATCGGCGCTACCTCGTGGGCGTGCCCTTCCTGTTCCAGTGGTTCGGCTTCTGCCTGCTGTCGCTGGGCTTCGTGGTCCTGGTTTGGGCATTCACCGCACTCTGGACCTGGACGGCCATCGACCCCGTACCGGCCTTGATCCAGTATGTCGTCGTGGTCGTGATCTACCCGCTGATCGCCCCGTTGCTCGCCCGCGTGCGCGCGCGCGATCCCCTGAACGTGCCGGAGCTGTCGCGCGGCACGGCCCGTCCCGGCGAGACCACGTCATGATGCGTTACCGCAAGGGCGACGGCGAGCGCTCGAGCCTGTTCACGCGGCGCGCGCTTCTGCTGGGCGGCGCACAGGCCGTCCTCTTGTCAGTATTGGCCGGCCGGCTCTATCAGCTTCAGGTCATCGAGACCCAGCGCTTCTCAACGCTCGCCGAGGAGAACCGCATCAACCTGCGCCTGCTGCCGCCGTCGCGCGGGCTGATCCTCGACCGCACCGGCCAGCCGCTCGCCGTCAACCGCAACAACTTCCGCGCCATGGCGACCTCGGATCGCGGTCGCGGCGCCGATATCCTCGTCGAGCGGCTCGACCAGATCTGCAATCTGGGCGAGACCGAGAAGAACCGCCTGTTGCGCGAGCTGCGCCGCAGCCGCAACGCCCAGCCGATCGTGGTGCGAGAAAACCTCGGTTGGGAGGAGGTGGCGCGGCTGGAGTTCAACGCGCCCGACCTGCCCGGCGTATTCATCGATCTCGGCCAGACGCGCGACTATCCCGAAGGCGAGCTGATGAGCCACATCATCGGGTACACCGGACGCGTCGCCGACGAGGACCTGGCCGGCCGCGACGATCCGGTGCTGCAGCTTGCCACCATGCGATTCGGCAAGAAGGGAGCGGAGCGCTCGCTGGAGGACGAACTGCGCGGCCGCGCCGGCGCCGTGCAGGTCGAGGTCAACGCCGTCGGCCGTGTCGTGCGCGAGCTCGACCGCACTGAAGGCCAGCCCGGCTCGAACGCGCTGCTGACCATCGATCTCGACCTGCAGCGCTACGCTGCCGAGCGTGTGAAGGAGCACCAGAGCGGTTCGGTCGTGGTGATCGACATCGTGACCGGCGACATCATCGCCATGGTGTCGACGCCGGGCTTCGATCCCAACACTTTCGCCCGCGGCATCACCCACGGCGAATGGCGCGAGCTGCTCGATAGCCCCGAGCGGCCGCTGCACAACAAGTCGATCGCCGGCGTCTATCCGCCGGGCTCGACGTACAAGATGGTGACGGCGCTGGCGGCGCTGGAATCCAGGGCGATCGATCCGTGGACGCGGCTGCCCTGTGCCGGCTACCTCGAGCTCGGCAAGATCAAGTTCCATTGCTGGCTGAGGGGCGGCCATGGCTCGACCAACCTCGTCGAGGCGCTTGCCCAGTCCTGCGACTGCTACTTCTACGAGGCGGCGCGCAAGGCCGGCATCGACCGTGTCGCCGAGGTCGGCAACCGCCTGGGCTTCGGCCGAATCAGCGACCTCGGCCTGCCCGGCGAATCGGCGGGCATCCAGCCCAGCCGCTCGTGGAAGCAGGAGAAGCTCGGCAAGCCCTGGCAACACGGCGACACCTTCAACCTCGGCATTGGCCAGGGATTCATGACCGCGACGCCGCTCCAGCTCGCCGTCATGACCGCCCGCCTCGCCAACGGCGGCTACGAGGTGCAGCCCAACCTGCTGCTGGCCTCGGCGACGCCGCGCGAGGAGCTGGTGCCGCCCAAGCCGCGCGACAAGCCGACGGCGCCGTCGCTGCGCTTCAACCCCCAGCATCTCGCCCTGATCCGCGAGGGCATGATTCAGGTCGTCCAGTCCGGGACCGCCAACCACCTGCGCCTCGATGCCAGGAGCAAGCCGATCGAGCCACAGTTCAGGTTCGCCGGCAAGACCGGCACCGCCCAGGTCAAGCGCATCACAGAGCGTGAGCGCGACATGGGCATCACCCAGGACCAGTTGCCCTGGCACCTGCGCCACCACGCGCTGTTCGTCTGCTTCGGGCCGGTCGACAATCCGCGCTATGCTTGCGCGGTCATCATCGAGCACGGCAAGGCGGGCGGCGCCACGGCCGGACCGATCGGCCGCGATGTCCTGCTCGAGGTCATGAAGCGCGACCCGTCGCGCCGCACCGACGGCTTCCGCAAGATGGCGTCGCGCTGAGGATGCCGCGATGAGTCTGGCGCTCGACGCACCCGCCCCGATAGGCTTCGGCGAAAAGATCTGGCGCATCAACTGGGGCCTGGTGCTGGTCCTGACGGCGATTGCCGGGATCGGCGTGCTGGGACTCTATTCCGCGGCCGGCGGCCGCTTCGAGCCGTGGGCGGCGCGGCACGCCGCGCGCTATGGCGCGGCCTTCGTCCTGATGCTGGTGGTGGCGCTGATCCATCCCAAGGTATGGCTGTCGCTGGCCTGGCCGATCTACATCGTCTCCATGCTCCTGCTGGTCGCGGTCGACGTCAACGGCAAGATCGGCATGGGCGCCCAACGCTGGCTGGTGATCGGGCCGATGCAGATCCAGCCGTCGGAGATCGCCAAGGTGGCGGTCATCATGGTGCTGGCGCGCTACTATCACGGCCTGCGCAAGGAAGAGGCGACCACGTTCCTCTACACCATCCCTCCGCTCCTGGTGATCCTGGCGCCGGTTGGCCTCGTCATGGTGCAGCCCGATCTCGGGACGGCAATGATGGTATTGATGGCCGGCGGCTCCCTCCTGTTCGTGGCGGGCGTGCGGGTCTGGATGTTCCTGGCCGCCGGCGTCGCCGCCGTCGGCTGCCTGCCGATCGCCTGGTCGATCATGCACGAATACCAGCGCAAGCGAGTGCTCACCTTCCTCGATCCCGACCGCGATCCGCTGGGTGCCGGCTACCACATCACCCAGTCCAAGATCGCCATCGGCTCGGGCGGCCTGTTCGGAAAAGGGTTCCTGAAGGGCACGCAGTCCTCGCTGAACTTTCTGCCCGAGAAGCAGACCGACTTCATCTTGGCCACCTTCGTCGAGGAATGGGGGCTGCTGGGGGCCCTGGTGCTGCTCACCCTGTTCGCCCTCGTACTGGCCTGGGGGTTCTCGATCGCGCTGCGCAGCCAGCATCATTTCGGCCGGCTGCTGGCGATGGGCGTCACCAGCCTGATATTTCTCTATGCCTTCATCAACACCGCCATGGTCATGGGCCTGCTGCCGGTGGTCGGCGTTCCGCTGCCGCTGGTCAGCAACGGCGGCACCGCCCTGATCTCGGTGATGTTTGCCTGCGGCCTGCTGATCGGGGTCAATGTCTACCGCGATGCGCAATTGCCGCTGCGCCGCTGACCGGCACAACGTCCGATTCGCCGACTCGACAAGGGATGACCTGCTTGCTATAGCCGCGCCCTCCCAGCGATGCCCCGGGAAACGGGGGCGCATAGCTCAGTTGGTAGAGCAGCTGACTCTTAATCAGCGGGTCCCAGGTTCGAGCCCTGGTGCGCCCACCATCGCCTGGAAGCAAAGAGGCCCCGCAGTTGCGGGGTTTTTTGCGTGCATCTTGGCTCCAATCACTGGTCCGATTCCGAGCATCACGACAGGTCGGAATTTCATGGGGGCCGACCTGGGACCCCGTCGGCAGGCGGCATGGACAAGTTGTCGCGTGGCTCGAGGGAGTTGGCTGGAGCTGAAGGAGCTGCGCGCTTCACAACGCGCGTCTTTTGGCCGTGACAGCGAGCGCACGGCGGTTGGGCTGGCGTGCCAACGAGAGAGTTACCAGTAAGTCCAGGGTCTCGGGCACGGTCGTCTCGACCAGATCGGCCGCCTTGCGAGCCTCATGCTGCGAAGTGGCGCGGCGAGACGCTGCTAAAATTCTGCCGCTCCAGGCGGTCCCTCTCGCCGTTTGTCATGGCGCTATCGCGCCGTAAGAGGCGGCGAGTTAGCTCGCCGGCATCTTATCGAACCGCTGCAGTGCCCCTAGAGGTGGCACCCACGCCTGCGCGCTGCTGCAGTAGACCTCCATGGTCGGCTTCAACCATTTCGTGTCGTCGAGCGTGCCCGCCTTGATCAAGGCCACGCCCGGCATCACGTCGACCTCGGAGATTATCGGAGAGCCACATTCAGGACAGAAGCGGCGGTGCACCGGTTTGCCGCTGTCGCCCGTGTCCTCGAATGTCTTGATGGGGCCGGTGGTTGAAAGAGCTGCGGCTGGTACCGCAACAACGACCGAAGAGAAGGTGCCGGCTTGTTTCTGGCAGTTCCTGCAATGGCATACCGCCGTGAAGATGGGATCACCTTCCTCAGTATACTTGATCTTGCCGCAAAGGCATCCACCGCTCATGCGCATCTGTTCCTCCCACGTAAGTCCGTTGGGACGCCGAGCAACGCTACAAGGAACCAGAGAGCCAAAGCGTGCCCGGAAATTCTCGTGCAATCAATTGCATTCTCCTTGACGGCCGCCGTGTCCAACTGCTGCGCTCGCTCTTTGCGACATCGCAACCTGGGCGACACTGGACAAATGAAACGACTGGCTGTTCTCGCTTTGCTCGCCGCTGCTCCGGCAATGGCCCAAGTGCAGGTGACTGGACCTGCCGATGCCTTGACCTTCACCCTGACAAGCCAGTCTTACGTTCTGACGGTGAGGTAGCCGGTTCCCGGGGGCGCCGGGAGCGGATCCTTCTGGACATCGCGACCGTTACTCGAGAGACCCAAGGCGAAAAGGGAATACGGGGATCACTGGAGATATCGGCCAGAGTCGCCGAGAGAGAACTTCCGCTCCTGTATAGCCTTCGACTTCCGGCGCGAGCCGCCGCTCTGGATGAGTCCGGTTTGATTGCTGCCGACTTGGACGACTGCTGCACGTTCCATCGCGCATACCATGATGCAGCCACCAGAGAGCGTCTGTTCGAGTCGACGGTGCCGATCGCTTCGCTCGCTCTGGAGGGGCCGCGCTTCAAGCGGCGCGTAGCGGCTTTCGTGGCCAGGATGGACGGAAACAAGGATCATGGCGCCTGGGGCGAAAACGCCGTCGGATTGATCAGCTACGCCACCGCCGACCGGGTCATTCAGCAGGCACTGGTTGTTGCGGATGATCCGACGGTAGCTCGGCGGTTGCGCTCGCTCGATGATGAACGAACTGGCTTGGCATGGGTTGACGCGCGAACCGGTGCGCCGATCCTCGCGGTGCCGGGTCACGGAGAGGTGCAGCCGCAGCTACGAGTTCACTTTTCTACGTCTGGGATCGAGGTGAACATCCCCCTGGAGAAGGATGAACTCGTGCTCAAAGAAGCCCCGCAGGACTTGCACTGAAGCCGCGACCTTTGGGGCCCATTGCAGGAGCATGGCGAGTGGCGACCGCGGTTGCGGCTCCATGGGCGCAAGGCGCACGGGAGCAGTCGCTGAAGGGTCGATACGTTCTCTTCGCGACCGATCGTGTTCGGTCTTCCGGTAGCGTACTCGACTGCGGCAATGCCTCCTACGATCA
>JAEZIF010000180.1 GCA_023416135.1 Pseudomonadota bacterium | reverse complement strand
CGCCGCGCCTCGCCCGCCCCCCCCCCCCCCGGCCGCCGGCCCCCCCGGCCTCGAGAAGGTCGCCAAGCAGGTGGCCGAGGTCGAGCAGGTGATCGGCCTCCGGGACATCGGCGTATTCACGCCGAAGAGCTGACGGCTTCCGCCTAAAGCGGAACGAGATCAGGTGGAACCCTATACGCGGTTCCACCTGATCTCATTCGCGCGCTCGGGCGGTGCTTGTTTCACCGGGCATGATGGGTCCAGGTGATACCATCTGGACCCATCATGCTTTTACCCCCGATAGTGGCAGGATACCCAGTGGCCGGGCTTGCTCTGGCGCAGCTCGGGGACGCGCTGGGCGCAGTCGGGCTTGGCGATCGGGCAGCGGGTGTGGAAGTGGCAGCCGGGCGGCGGCCGGATCGGATTGGGCACGTCGCCCTGCAGCATGATGCGCTTGCGCTTCACCGTCGGATCGGGGATCGGCACGGCCGACAGCAGCGCCTCGGTGTAGGGATGCAGCGGGTTGTCGTAGAGTTCGCGCGACGGCGCGATCTCGACAACCCGGCCGAGATACATCACCGCCACCCGCGTCGAGATATGCTCGACCACGCTCAGGTCGTGGGCGATGAACAGGTAGGTGAGGCCGAACTCCTCCTGCAGGTCCTCGAGCAGGTTGATCACTTGGGCCTGGATCGACACGTCGAGTGCCGACACCGGCGCGTCGCAGACGATCAGCTTGGGCTCGACCGCGAGCGCGCGGGCGATACCGATGCGCTGGCGCTGGCCGCCCGAGAATTCGTGCGGGAAGCGGTGCATGTGGTCGGGCTGCAGGCCGACCGTCTCGAGGAGCTGCACCACACGGTCTTCCATCGCCCTCTGGGTCGGCGCAAGCTTGTGGATGGTGAGGGCCTCGCCGATGATCGCGCCCACCTTCAGCCGCGGGTTCAGCGACGCATAGGGATCCTGGAAGATGATCTGCATATCGCGGCGCAGCGACTGCAACGCGCCGTGATCCATCTTGGTGACGTCATTGCCCTGGAACCAGACCTCGCCCGAGCTCGGCTCGATCAGGCGCAGGATGCAGCGGCCGGTCGTCGACTTGCCGCAGCCCGATTCGCCCACCAAGCCCAGCGTCTCGCCCTTTCCGATGTCGAAGCTGACACCGTCGACGGCATGAACCTGGTCGACGACGCGCGAGAGGATGCCGCCCTTGACCGCGAAGCGCTTGCGCAGATCGCGGACCTTGAGGAGTTCCTCGCCGGAAGCAATGGGCGCGTTCATAGGACGCACGCCACGCGATGACCGGGCGCCACTTCCTTGAGCGGCGGGATGCCGTGCGTGCAGACGTCCATGGCGTGCTTGCAGCGCGCGGCGAAGCGGCAGCCCTGGGGCGGGTTGAGCAGGCTCGGCACCGTGCCCTGAATCGATTCCAGTCGCGCCTGGCGGCTCACCGCGCGGTCGATGCGCGGGATCGAGCGGATCAGGCCCTGGGTATAGGGATGGCGCGGATCACCGAACAGCGCCTCGACCGGCGCCTCCTCGACGACCTTGCCGGCGTACATCACGGTCACCCGCTGGCAGGTCTCGGCGACCACGCCCATGGCATGGGTGATCAGCATGATCGCCATGCCGAACTTCTCCTTCATCTCCTGCATCAGCTCCAGGATCTGTGCCTGGATGGTGACGTCGAGCGCGGTGGTCGGCTCGTCGGCGATCAGGAGCTTGGGCTGGCAGGAGAGCGCCATGGCGATCATGACGCGCTGGCGCATGCCGCCGGAGAACTGGTGCGGATAGTCGTGCACGCGCTTCTGGGGATTGGGGATGTTGACCAGGCGCAGCATCTCGGCGGCACCGACCATCGCCTGCTTGGGCGACAGCTTCTGGTGCAGGGCGATCACCTCGGCGATCTGGTCGCCCACGGTGTAGACCGGGTTCAGCGAGGTCATCGGCTCCTGGAAGATGATGGCGATCTCGCGGGCGCGGATCTTGTTCATCTCGTCCTGGTCGAGCGGGATCAGGTCCCTGCCCTGCCACAGTATCTGCCCGGCCTCGAAGCGACCCGGCGGCATGTCGATGAGCTTCAGCACGGAGCGCGCCGTCACGGTCTTGCCGCAGCCCGATTCGCCAACGACGCCCATGGTCTCGCCGCGATCGATGCGCAGGTCGACGCCATCGACCGCACGCACCATCCCGTCCTCGGTCTTGAACCAGGTTTTCAGGCCGCGGATATCCAACAAGGTGTCTGGCACGCTGACGCTTGCTCCTAGAGGACGCGGCGCGGATCGAACGCGTCGCGAAGCCCGTCGCCGATGAAGTTGATGGCGAGAACGGTGAGGAAGATGGCGCCGCCCGGGAACAGGGCCCAGTGGGCGGCGATGTCGAGGTAGTCCTTGGCGTCGCGCAGCATCGAGCCCCAGGTCGGGACGTCGGACGGGAAGCCGAGACCGAGGAACGACAGGGTCGATTCGAAGATGATGGCGGCGGCCACGTCGATGGTACCGACCACGATCACCGGACCCAGGGCATTGGGCAGGATATGCTGCACCACCTGGCGCAGCCTGGAAGCGCCGAGCGCGCGGGCCGCCTCGACGAACTCCTTCTCGCGCAGCGACAGGAATTGCGCGCGCACCAGCCGCGCCACGGGCATCCAGCGCAGGGCGCCGATCACCACCACGATGAGGACGAAGGCGCCGCCCTCGACGCCCAGCACCTTCTTCATGCTGTCGCGGAACAGGTACATCACCAGCAGCAGCACCGGCAGGGTCGGCAGCGCCAGGAAGAGATCGGTGAGCCACATCAGCGCGGCGTCGACCCAGCCGCTCGCCAT
This sequence comes from Pseudomonadota bacterium, assembly GCA_023416135.1. Lineage (GTDB taxonomy): Bacteria > Pseudomonadota > Alphaproteobacteria > Reyranellales > Reyranellaceae > Reyranella. The sequence goes on along the minus strand of JAEZIF010000180.1, from coordinate 288 downwards.
GCCCGCCACGGCGCCGACCACGACGCCGACGGTGAGCGCCACCAGCATGGCCGCGAAGCCGACGGCGAGCGAGATGCGGCCGCCATATATCATGCGAGCCAGCACGTCCTGGCCGAGATCGTCGGTGCCCAGCGGATGGGCGAGCGACGGACCCTGCAGCTTGGCGGCAAAGTCGATGTCGTTGATCGCGACCGGCCAGATCAGTGGCCCGACCAGCACGGCCAGGACCAGGATCAGCAGCACGCCGGCGCCCGTCACCGCCCGGAAAAGGGGGGGGAACCGGCGCCC
>JAEZIF010000175.1 GCA_023416135.1 Pseudomonadota bacterium | reverse complement strand
CCGCCGCCACCCTCATTCGCAACGCGTCGGTCAGCCCGGCCGGCGCACCGCGAACTCGGCTGCAGGGATGGCCGCTACGTGCGCGCCTCTCCCGATCTCCATGCCAGCATTAACGAGCACCGTTGTTCCAGGTTGCTTCGGTTCGCTATACAGACCGACTTGAGGGAGGAACCTGGCCATGGAGCTTTTCGATCTTTCCGGCCGCGTCGCGGTGATTACCGGCGGCAACGGCGGCATCGGCCTCGGCATGGGGCTAGGCATGGCTCGTGCCGGCGCCACCATCGTGGTCGCGGGCCGCGACGCCGGGAAGAATGCCGATGCGGTCAAGCAGATCCAGGCGGCTGGCGCCAAGGCGAGCGCCATTCCCGTCGACGTTCTGAAGGAAGACTCCTGCCGCGCCCTGATGGCCGAAACTGTGAAGGCGCACGGCCGACTCGACATCCTCGTCAACAACGCCGGCATGTCCATCCGCAAGCAGCCCGAGCAGTACACGGTCGCGGAATGGCACACCGTGCTGGACAGCAACCTCACCAGCGCCTTCATCTGCAGCCACGCGGCCTATCCCGAAATGAAGAAGGGCGGTATCGGCAAGGTCATCAACATCGGCTCGATGATGTCGATCTTCGGCGCGCCGTTCGCCACGGCCTACGCGGCAAGCAAGGGCGGCATGGTGCAAATGACCAAGGCGATGGCGACTGCGTGGGCGAAGGACAACATCCAGGTCAATGCCATCCTGCCAGGCTGGATCGACACCGCGCTGACCCGTCGCGCGCGCGAGCAGATCCAGGGCTTGCACGACAACGTGCTGCGCCGCACGCCGGCCGGCCGCTGGGGGGAGCCATCGGACTTCGCCGGTATAGCCGTGTTCCTTGCCGCTGCTGCGTCTGACTTCGTCACCGGCGCCGCCATCACCGTCGACGGCGGTTATTCGGTGCTGGGCTGATCTTGGCAGGAGCGCGCTACCGGTCGACGATCCCGCAAGGACTACGGCGACTTCACTACGCAATTAGCGCGGTCGACGAACAGGTCGGTCTTGGGGCCGTAGATGATCATGCCGACGCGCAGGCCGGCGCCGACCGCCGGCACCAGCACGTGGGTCTCCTCGACGAGCCTGCCGGAGTTGGTGAAGCGGCAGCTGAGCATCGGCACCACGGTGCTGGCGCTGTTGTTCTGCAGGTAGAGCACGACCTGCCAGCGCTTGCCGGGAATGGCGCTCAAGGTGGCGTCGCCGATATTGACGATCGGCACCGTGGGGCCGGCCGTGATCGGCACCGATGACAGGGGCACGATGCTCGGCCGCTGCGTCACCACGCCCCTGACGTAGACCGCCTGCGCCAGCGGATCGAAGGCGAGATCCTCCGGCGTCGGCGGGCCGCTCTGCTGGCCGACATTGAGCGGCGTCCAGATCTGGCCGGTCTTGGGATCTCGGAACTGGGGAACGGGCTGGCTCGACTGCATGTCGACGCTGCTGCGCGGCGTCTGTGCCGGCGCTGCTGCCGCCATCATCGTCAAGGCAGCGAGGCCGCCCACGAAACCGAAAGTGCCGAGTCGAAATCCGCGCATGGTCTTCCCCCTTCCCCCTACTCTAGCCGCTTGCCGCGGATCGCGGGAAGAAGTTTGGATGGCGCCGAACTTCGGGCTGCGCCAGACGATGCGCTGCGTTCATGACGCTTCCCTTCTGCGTCACGCCATGGCGAGCGCCATGGCGACCCACAGTCCGCCCGCTGCGATTGCCGGGCCATATGGAAGGGTGGTGCGCCGGCGCGGTCGCATCGCGCTGCCGTCGCCTGCCGAGGCGACCGAGCCGATCGGCGCGCCGGCGAGGATCGCCAGGCCCAAAAGCCCGCCGACCACGGCGGTGACCGCCATGAAGTCGAGGATCAGGGCCGGCCCGGCAAACAGGGCGGCGGCGGACGCGAGCTTGACGTCACCTCCACCCACGGCGCCCGCCGTGAAGGCAAGCGTGCCGGCACCGAACATGCCGGCTGCGCAGGCCAGCACCGGTGCCAGAGTGAGCGGGGATAGAGCGCCGGAAATGAAACCGGTCATGACCCAGGCGATGAAAATGGCAACGATCCCGAGCGGGATCCCGTCGGCGATGCGCATCGTGCGCCAATCCTGCCAAGCCGCCAACAGCAACAGCAGCGCGAAGGCGATCAGGCAGCCGGCCTGGGCGAAGGCAAGCAGCGTCAATTGGCGCCCCAAAACAAAAGGCGGCCCGTTTGCGGGGCCGCCCGGCAGGTCTGTCGCCCGAGCAATCGTCTAGTTGATTGCCGGTCCGACGGCTCCCAACACACTGGAGACCTTGGTGCCGACCGAACGCATTGATGCAATAGCGGCCACAGCTATCAACGACGCGATGAGCGTATACTCGATGACCGTGGCGCCCTGATTGTTCTTCATTAGACGTCGAAAGAAGGACAGCATCGATCTCTCTTGCCGATTCTGTAAAGGGGGACCGGCCCTCTGACGGGGTCGTTACCGGAAGAATCGTACCTAACAGTGAATCCAACGTCAACAGAAACATTAACGAATATATATAAACTATTGGAATATTATATTTTTTCCTCGAATACGCGGATGGCAGACGTCCAAAAACAGAGGCCTGCGAAGACGCCGGCAAGCCACGGAAACGCCGACGGAAACAGGCAGAACAGCACGAAGGCGATGATGGTCTCCGTCCCCTCGATGATCCCGGCGGAATGGAAGAAGGATTTCCGTCCGCGAGCGCCGTCATCGGGCTCGCCGCGCTGCCCGGCCAGGACGGCTCGGCCGAGGAACGACGAGGCCGTGCAAACGAAAGAGGACAGCACCAGCGCCGCCCACAGTGCATTGTCGGGTCGGGCCAGAGCAAAGCCCAGCGGCACGGCGGCGTAAAAGCCCATGTCACACATGATGTCGAGATAGCCGCCGAAGGCAGTCGCTCCCCGGTGCCGGGCGATCGCACCGTCGAGCCCGTCGATCAGCCGATTCAGCAGGATGACCACTAGCATTACAGTTGCTTGTTTCGTTTGAGGTGAGCGCGTCTGGCGAGAGCTTGGTGTGCCCTTCGCCAGAGCGACCAGGCGAGGGTGTGGCTGGATGGGATCCGGCGCTGGGCGAGCTTGATCGCG
>JAEZIF010000404.1 GCA_023416135.1 Pseudomonadota bacterium | reverse complement strand
CGTATGGCGGCGAGCGCCGCCTCTGCGGCCTGTTCCGTCTCGGCCGCGACGGCGGCCACTTCCTCGCCGATGAAGCGGGCGACGCCGTCGGCCAAGGGCGGGCGATCTGCGGCACCTTCGTGCAGGTAGCGAACACCAGAGGGAAAGTCCGCCATCGTGATGACCGCATGGACGCCGGGCAGCGCGCGCGCAGCCGTCGTGTCGATGGACTCGATCAGCGCATGCCGATAGGGCGAGCGCAGGATGCGACCGACCAGCGTGCCCTCAGGCAGAAGATCGCTGCCGTAGCGGAACTGGCCCGAGGTTTGCGCCTGCCAGTCGAGAGGACGAACCGATCGACCGATCCACCGCATCACGGCCGTCCGGCACGACGGTCGGCCACGGCGAGTACGGCGTCGACGATGCCATTGTAGCCCGTGCATCGGCAGATGTTGCCGGACATCGCATGCCGGACCGCGCGTTCCGCCTCTGCCCGAGACGCCGGCAGAGGCTGGCGCAGCAAGGCCGCCGCACGCACGATCTGCCCCGAGGTGCAGTAGCCGCACTGGAAGGCCCCGTGGTCGGCGAAGGCCTCGCGCAAGTCCGTCTCAGCCGCCGCCAGGCCTTCGATCGTGACCACGTCGCCCTTCACGCGCCCCGCGAGAATAAGGCAGGCAAGCACCGGCGTGCCGTCGACCAGCACCGTGCAGGCCCCGCACTCCCCGCGGCCGCAGGCCTCGCGCGTGCCTTGCAGGGCGAACGCTCCGCGCAGCAACTCGACCAGTGTCGTGTCCGGGGCCCCGGAAAACTCGCGGCGCTCCCCATTGATCGTGAGCATCGGCATCGACTTACCTCCCGCGGATCGTCGACCGCACCCGCGGCGGCGTCTTGCGCGCTGGCGCACGATTTCTTGACCTCGCGCAATTTGTTGGGCGCGGCGGGTCAAGACGTCGCCGCGGCGCGCCGCTTATGGTGGCCGTCGTGGACCGGCCGTCGCGCAATGCACAGGGGGCGAAAGCATGAATGATGCCGCATATCCGCGGGACATGGTGGGCTATGGCCGCACGCCGCCCGACCCGCAGTGGCCCAATGGGGCGCGGATGGCCTTCAACCTCGTCGTCAACTACGAGGAAGGCTCCGAGGCATCCTTCGCGGACGGCGATGGCCGTTCGGAATCGCCGATGACCGATCTCGGCACCGGGCCGAAGGTCGAAGGGCGCGACCTTGCAGCCGAGTCCCTGCTCGAATACGGCACGCGCGTGGGCTTCTGGCGGCTACACGATCTCTTCACCCAGCGCGGTATCGCTCTCTCGGTCGCCGGAGCCGCGCTCGCCCTCGAGCGCAATCCGGAGGCCGCCGCCGCCATCCGCGAGGCCGGCTGGGAGGTGTTGAGCCACGGCTGGCGCTGGACCTATCAGTACAACATGGACGAGGCGACCGAGCGCGAGCACATCCGTCGCGCCGTCGAATCGATCACCCGCACCTTCGGCACGCGTCCTGCCGGTTGGGCCTGCCGCTATGGCCCATCGCTCAACACGCGGCGCCTGCTCATGGAGGCCGGGTTCACCTACGACTGCAATTCCTATGCCGATGAGTTGCCTTACTGGGCGAACGAGGGCGGCAAGCCCTTCCTCGTCCTGCCTCACAGCTTCGCGCACAACGACAACAAATATGCCCACGGCTGGTTCGGCCCACCGAGCGACTTCGTGAACTACATGACCGAAGCCTTCGATTTCATGTACCGCCAGGCCGCGCGGCGCCCCCAGCTCATGACCCTGGCGCTTCACCTGCGCCTTTCCGGACATCCCGCCCGGGCGGCGGCGCTCGAGCGTTTCCTGGATCACGTGCTGCGCCATCGCGACGTCTGGGTGAGTACGCGCCTCGACGTCGCGCGCCATTGGGCACGGGTCTGCCCCTCACGTTAGGAAGAGTTCCATGGATTTTGGACTGAACGAGCGCTGCGCACTGGTCACGGGTTCCACGCAAGGCCTCGGTCGCGGGATCGCCGAGGCCCTGGCCGCCGAAGGCGCGCAGGTGATCATCACCGGCCGCGAAACCGCCAGGGCGCAAGCCGTTGCTCGAGAACTCAATGGAGGCGCCGTCGGCTACGGCCTCGACCTCGGCGACACCGCCTCCGTCGCCGCCACACTCGCAGCGTTGCAGCGCGAGGTCGGGGCACTCGACGTGCTGGTGCTGAACTCCGGCGGCCCGCCGCCCGGCCCCGTGGTCTCGGTGACCGCGGAGACGTGGGCCAGCCAGTTCCAGGCGATGATGCTGTCGTTCTTCCAGATCGTGGCCGCCGTCCTGCCCGGCATGCGCGAGCGCCGCTGGGGCCGCATCCTGATATCTTCCTCCTCGGGTGCCGTGCAGCCCCAGGCGCATCTCGGAATCTCCAACACGCTGCGCGCCGGCCTGCTGGGATGGGTCAAGTCTCTTTCCAACGAGGTCGCGGGCGACGGCGTGACCGTCAATACGCTGGTGCCCGGACGGATCCAGACCCGCCGCCTGGACCAGATCGATGCCACCGCGGCGCGCGCCACCGGACGCACGGTGCAAGAAGTGGTGCAAGCCTCGCATGAAGCCATTCCGGCGGGACGCTACGGCACCCCGGCGGAGTATGGCGCCGTCGCAGCCTTCCTGGTCAGCCAGCAGGCTTCCTACATCACGGGCGCGGCGATACCCGTGGATGGCGGCTTCGTGCGCGGGCTATAGGGAAACCGATCGCCAGGCCTGGAGGCGGAGGCTGCGAGTCCGCAACCTCACTATCCCAGCTCCGGTCCGGCCAGCGCAAAGACGTGGCTCGGATCGTCGAGGCGCTCGGCCTCGCCAAGGGTCATGCGCATGTAGCCACGTGGCGTCACGGCGCCCTGTTCATCGAGCCAGGCTCGCACGGTGCGATGCGTGGTCGGCACATCGATGATGAACGGTCCCGGCCCGGCCATCGCCGCCTTCGTGATCAACGCCACCGCAATGGCTTCGCTGTCGGCGACCACGGGCCCGAGCGATGTCGCGGTCCGGCCCTCGCGGCCTAGCACGAAGCCCACGATCTTGCCCGCGACATCCACGGCGACCCACGCCCGGCCGGGCTGACGCAGGGCGAGGTGGGCCAGGATCGCCGGCCGCTCCATGGCTGTCAGCGGCCGGTCGTAGAGAGCGAGCTTCGGCAGGTCGACCGCCCCAACGAGCCGAAGGCTGACGCCTATGGGCGGCGCCACCTTGTCCTTCGCCTTGTCGAAGTGCCAGCGGGCAATTGGATAGAGATCGTGAAATCCCAGCGCCAGGTAGATCGGCCGTCCCTGCTCCGTGGCATCGAGCCCGGCGACGGCGCCGGCCGAGCGCACCTCCTCGATGCAGCGCTTCAACAGGCCCGTCCCGACGCCGCCACGGCGGCGGTCCTTGGTCACCAGCACCATGCTGATCCACGCCAGCCTCTGGCCGAGCGGCAGGACCAGCGAGCTCGCCTGCCAGCGGCCGTCCGGCCCGACGCAGCCGAAGCCGCGACCCGCGCCCAGCATGAAGCGCCAATCCGACAGATTCTGGTTCCAGCCCGCCTCGACCGACAATGGCCACACGGCTTCGCTCAGCGCCGCGTCGATCGGCCGGACGTCGAGAGCCTCAGTACTTGCCATCGCGCACCTCGTAGTGCGTGGGCTTGTTCAACGTCGCCATGTCGCGCGCGAGCCAGTCGGCGGTCCACTCGATCATCCTCGCGAGCGGCACGGACGGCTTGCCGAACTCCTCGACCATGCGGCGCGAATCGTTCAGCCATCCCGTCGCCGCCGGCGCGCCGGTGAACTTGGGCTGCCTGCCCAAGAGCTTGCCGAATTCGCCGGCCAGCCAGCGCACCTCGATGGTCTCGGGGCCGGTGACGTTGATGGGCGTCGTCGGCGTCGTGGCATGCGCCAGGCAGCGCAGCGCGATCGCGTTGGCGTCGCCCTGCCAGATGACGTTGACGTGGCCCATCGACAGGTCGATCGGCTCGTCGTCGCGCACCTTGCGGCCGATGTCGTGCAGCACGCCGTAGCGCATGTCGATGGCGTAGTTCAGCCGGAACAGCCGGCCCGGCGTGCCGTGCCTGTTGGAGAAGAACTCGAACATGCGCTCACGGCCGACGCAGGAAGTGGCGTAGTCGCCGGGCGGCGGGATCGGCGGCACATCCTCGTTCGCGCCGCCGCTATCGACCGGCACGAAGGGATAGACGCAGCCCGTCGAGAAGGCGACGATGCGGGAGTCCTTAAATACCTCGGCGACCATCGCCGGCACCTGCACGTTCATCGCCCAGGTGAGCGGCACATCGCCGGTCGCGCCGAACTTGCGCCCGGCCATGAAGACCACGTTGGCGGCCTTGGGCAGGTTCTCGAGCTGGGCGCGGTCGAGCAGGTCGGCCGAAATCGGCTCGACGCCCGCCCCGACCAGCGCCTCGCGCACGCCAGGCTCGCTGAAGCGCGCCACGCCCATCACCCGCTTCGACGGTGCAGCGCGCTTGGCCATGCGGGCAAGCGTGGGACCCATCTTTCCCGCGACCCCCAGCACGATGACGTCGCCCGGCGTCTTCGCCAGATCGGCGACCAGCGCGTCGGACGGCGCCGTCATGAAGTCCTCGACGGCCTCGACGGTCTCGAAGCGGGCTGGCAGCGTCATGTCGCAACTCCCTTCATCGGCGCCATCGACTTGAAATCCATGTCGGCGCCGACAGCAAAACCGGGCACGTCGAGCGAACCCAGGGCCAGCTTGCCGCCGACGGCCTTGAGTCGTGCGGGCTTGCCGTCCTTCCTCTCGTAGAGGTCGGGATGGGCCGCGGCGAAGGCAAGCTGCTCGGCTTCCGGCGCGAAGCCCATGCCGTCGATGAAGTGATGGGCGTTGCGCTCGACATGCGTCAGGCCGAGCAGCGAGACCAGGGCCAGGTCCTGCTGCACGCTCACTCCGGGCCAGGTCGTGAGATCCTCGGCCGACATGAAGTGCTCGGCGCCAAGGTGGGCGACCCGAAGCGCGTTCAGGATCGACTTGTAGAAACCCTTGCAGTTCTTGCTCGAGACGCCGGTGTAGCCGAGCCGCAGCGCCGACGGGAACGACGACAGCTCGCCGTCGGACTCGTCGATGATCACCGGCCGCAGCTGGGCCAGTGGTCCGACCGATCGTGACAGGGCCACGGCGCGCTTGATCGGCTGCTCGATGAACAGCGTCGCCTTCGCAAGCTTCGCCAGGCCCGGCGTCTCGGCCACCTTGCGCCACAGCTCGACGATGCCTTCGACGCTGTCGTACTGCTCGTTGCCATCGAGCGTCGCGCGGTAGTCCCCGGCGCCGGCGTCGAGCACCGCGGCGATGCGACCGAGCCGGTCGAGGTCGGATTTGATGTCGCCGCCCACCTTAAGCTTGTAGTAGCGGCCGCGGTAATAGGAGACGACCTCTTCCAGGGTTTCCGGCAGCCCGTCATTCACGCGCTCCGATGCCGGCCGGTCGGCCTCCGTCAAAGGGTCGACCAATCCCACCGTATGGCGGACGTCGATGCTCCTGCCGGGCGTCAGCTTTGCCAAGAAAGGCTCGACCTCGGCCTGCTCGATGTCGGGCGTCAGCGACGTTGCGGCAATGCCTGGCACGTTGCGCGCGATCATGGCGGCGAACGACTGGCCGGTCGCCTTGCCCACCGCATCGAGAATGGCGCGATCCAGCAGCGCCGGTCCGTAGGCAGCGACCAGCGGATTGAGGCCGAGCCCAGCACCGCGCTTCTGCTGCTCGAGGTAGGTGCCGCTGAACAGGCCGAACGGCGTATCGGCGCCACGGGCGCGGTAGAGCTCGATGGCCAGATCGAGCGCCTGACGAAGCTGGTCGAGATTTTGCGCGTCGGTGAATTGCGGGCTCTTCTCGAACCACTTGGCGGCCAGCGCCTCGGCCGCGACGCCGTAGCTGCTGCGCCCGTCAGGGAGCGTGATGCGCGCCCGAATGACGGCCTGCGTGGCGTCGGTGACGGTGATCACGCCGAAACGGAAGGCGAGCCGCATCTTCACATGCCGCTCGTAGCGCTCGACCTCTTCCAGCTTGACCTTCATACGCTCGACTCCAGTAGTCCCGCGACATAGCCGATCATGCGCGCGGCGCAGGTCGGCCCATCGGGTTCATAGATGAATGGCTCCATGGCGATCCAGCCGCCATAGCCGGTTTCTCGCAAGGCTTTCACGACGGGGGCGAACCGGTCCTCGCCCTGCCCCGGTCCACGCCGGTTGCGATCGTTGAACTGCACATGGGCCACGAGGCCGCTTGGCATCCATCGCCGGATGGCGTCCGCCAGCGGCTCGGGCTCCATGAGGCTTGCGGCCAGCGTGTCCACCATGGTGCGCAGCGCGGGATTGCCCAGCCGGCGCACGATGTCGGCGGCTTCGCCCAGCGTGTTGACGAAATTGCAGTCGGGCGCGGCCAGGGGTTCGATGCAGTAAGCGACCTTGGCCGTTGCCGCCTGCTCGCCCGCCAGGATCCACGCCTCCTCGGCGCGGGAGGCGTCGTCCGGCGTGGTCACGCGACGCTGAGCGGGAGAGCCGTGCACCAGATAGGCGCCGCCCAGCTCGGCACACAGATCCACCGAGCTGCGCAGGACATCGACGCTCTTCTGCCAGACCGCGCGATCGGCAGTCGTGATCGAGAGGCCTGCGGGCGCCGCCAGCAACCAGTGCAGGCCGCTCACCTCGAGGCCGTTGTCGGAGCACATGCGGCGGATTTCGGAACGCCTGCTCGCCGGCATGCGCCATGCATCGTCACCGAACGTGAACGGTGCGAGCTCGAGCCCGCGATAGCCGAGACTTGCCGCCAACGCACACTGACGTTCGAAGGAAAGGTCTCGAATCACCTCGTTGCACAGGGCCAGTTTCACAGATGATCCTCAAGCTTGACGGTATTCTGACGCTTCGCCAGTGTGCTCGAATGTGCGACCGCGCATGATCAAATTCCAGCCTTTGCTGCGCCAGTACTGGCCGACCGTCGCGCTGTTCGCCTTCCTGCTCGCGAGCTGGCAGCTCGCCGTGAGCATCGGCGGCATCCGCGAATACCTGCTGCCTTCTCCGCTCGCGGTGTGGAACGCGCTGTGGCACGGCGACACCGCCTGGGCCCAGCACATCTGGGTGACGACGCTCGAGATCGTCGGCGCGTTCTTCCTGGCGGCAGGCGTCGGGGTCGCGCTGGGCGTGGCCATCGCCTGGTCGCCGCTGATCGCCAACGCCCTGGTGCCGTTCCTGGTGTTCGTGAACACGCTGCCCAAGGTCGCGATCGCGCCGCTGTTCCTGATCTGGATGGGTTACGGCATCTTCCCCAACATGCTGATGGGCGCGCTGATCGGCTTCTTCCCAGTGGTGATCAACACCGCTGTCGGCCTGAGCCAGGTCGAGGCCGACATGCTCGACCTCGGCCGCGTGTTCAACGCGCCGAAGTGGAAGATCTTCGTCAAGATCCGCATTCCCAACGCCCTGCCCTACATCCTTAGCGCGCTCAAGATCACGGCGACGGCCGCCGTGGTCGGCGCCATCGTCGGCGAGTTCGTCGCCTCGCAGAAGGGCCTGGGCTACGTCATCGTCACCACCCAGAGCAGCATGAACACGTCGGTGGCATTCGCCTCGCTGATCTGGATATCGGTCGTCGGGCTGGTGCTCTATGGCCTGGTCGTCCTGGCGGCGAAGCTGTGGGCGCCGTGGGCCGACGGAATTGACTGATCGGGGAAGGGTAAACAGGGAGCACTTCATGACTAGGACAATGTCACTGGCACTTGCCGCGCTGTTGGCAACGGCGGGCAGCGCTTCGGCACAGGAGAAATTCACCTTTGCCTTGAACTGGTTCGCCGTCGGCGACCATGCCGCCTACTGGGTGGCGCTCGACAAGGGCTACTACAAGGCCAAGGGCCTCGACGTGACCCTGGAGAACTCCAAGGGCTCGGGCGATTCGATCGCCAAGGTCGACACCGGCCGCGCCGACGCGGGCCTCGCCGATGCCGCCGTGGTGATCGCCTCGGTGGGCCGCGGCACGACCATCAAGACGGTGGGCATGGTGTTCGACAAGACGCCGCTCAACATCTTCAGCCTCAAGGACAAGCCGCTCGCCAAGCCCAAGGACCTCGAGGGCAAGACGCTGGGCGCCCCTCCGGGCGACAGCCAACGCCAGATGTTCCCGGCCTTCGCCAAGGTGAACGGCATCGACGCCGCCAAGGTGAGCTGGGTCAACATCGAGCCCGCCGCCAAGATCGCGGCCGTCGCCGAGAAGCGCATGGACGGCGTCGGCGACTACTCCACCGGCCTGCCGCTCTACGAGAAGGCCGCCGGCAAGGGCAACGTGGTGATGATGCCATGGTCCGATTTCGGCTTCGACATGTACTCGATGTCGATCATGGCCAGCGCCAAGACCATGAAGGAGCGCCCGGCCGTGCTGAAGGCCTTCCTCGAGGCCTCCTACATGGGCTGGCGCGACGTCATGGCCGACCCGAAGGGCTCGATGGAGATCTTCAAGAAGCGCGTGCCCGAGGTCGACGTCGAGGTGATGACGCCCAACATGATGATCGGCCTCGATCTGATGAAGACCGACCGCTATGCCAAGAACGGCATCGGCTGGATCGACGAGAAGAAGATGTGCGATTCGGTCGACCTGGTGAACACCTACATGGGCCTGCCCAAGAAGGTGGAGTGCAAGGACGTCTACTCGACCGAGTTCTTCACCAAGGTGGACATGCCGAAGTAAGACGACCTTCGTAGTGAGCAATGAACTGATCGGCCTCGACCGGATCGGCATGACATACGAGGCGGCGAGCGGCCCGGTCGAGGCCCTCGCCGGCATCTCGTTGTCCGTCGGCGCCGGCGAGTTCGTCTCGCTGGTGGGACCGAGCGGCTGCGGCAAGTCCACGCTGCTGCGCATCGTGGCCGGCCTCAGGCCCGCCACGGTCGGCACGGTGACGGTTGCCGGCCGCGCCGTGCGCGAGCCCATACCCGACATCGGCATGGTATTCCAGGCGCCGATCCTGCTGAAATGGCGCTCGATCCTGCAGAACGTGCTCCTGCCGGCCGAACTTGCCGGCAAGGATCCAGCTGCGCTGCATGCCCGCGCCCTGCAGCTCCTGGACATGGCGGGGTTGAGGGGATTCGGCAACAAGCTGCCGCGCGAGCTGTCGGGCGGCATGCAGCAGCGCGCCGCGCTCTGCCGTGCCCTGCTGCTCGATCCTCCCCTTCTGCTGATGGACGAGCCGTTCGGCGCGCTCGATGCCATGACCCGCGACGACATGGCCCTCGAGCTCTTGCGCATCTGGGGCGAGCGGGACCTGGCGCAGTCGGCGCGCAAGACGGTCCTGTTCGTGACCCATTCGATCCCCGAGGCGGTGTTCTTGTCGGACCGCGTGGTGGTCATGTCGCCGCGCCCCGGCCGCATAGCGGCAGACCTTCGGATCGACTTGCCGCGGCCGCGGACCGTGGAACAGCGCGCCTCCGAGGCCTTTGGCCGCTACAGCCTGGAGATTTTCCGGTCCCTCACGGGCAGGAGCGGCCCGGGCACGCTCGCCTGAGCCCGCAAGACGACAATTTCTCGCCCGCGCTTGTTGGCGGGGCCGGCACTGCCTGATAAACCCCGGCCAACAACGCCAGGAGCAGACATGGCCATCGCTGCCACCCCGATGAAGAGCGCCGCCAAGGGCATCAGCGCCGACGCCAAGCCGTTCGACTGGGAGGACCCGTTCTTCCTCGACGACCAGCTCACGGAGGAGGAGGTCGCGATCCGCGATGCCGCCCGTGA
>JAEZIF010000127.1 GCA_023416135.1 Pseudomonadota bacterium | reverse complement strand
ATGAATACCATCCTGCGGCCGGTCGGCGGGCCGTCGCCGCGCTACGTGGTCCTCACCGGCGAGGACGAAAGCGGGCGGCGGCAGCGCCACTGGAACGATCCCTGGCATTTCGCGCTGGCCCGCGTCGTCAATGCCTGCCGCGCCAACGGCCTGCTGGCCATCGACGGGCCCTTCACGGGCATCGACGATCCCGAGGGCCTGTCAAGCGCCGCCGACCGGACCAGCATCCTGGGATTCGACGGCAAGTGGGCGATCCATCCGTCCCAGCTAGAGGCGATCAACGCGGCGTTCTCACCGACGCCGGACCAACTCGCTTGGGCGCGCGACGTCCTGGAGGCAATGCGTGCCGGCCAGGCGGCCGGCCGCGGCGCCGTGCGCGGCCGCTCCGGGGAGATGCTCGACCTCGCGCAGATCCGGATGGCGAATTTTCTGATCGGCCGGAACGAGTCCATCCATAGGCAGATCTCCGGCAAGGGAGAGAAGGTATGAGCAAGACGTCTAGGCCGCTCGACGGAGTTCGCGTCCTCGACATCGCGACGTACCTCGCGGCTCCCTTCTGCTGCACCATCCTGGGCGAGTTCGGTGCGGAGGTGATCAAGCTCGAGCAGCCTGGCGTCGGCGACACCCTGCGCAGCTTCGGTACCCAGGTCGACGACAGCGACACGCTGGTGTGGCTGAGCGAGGCGCGGAACAAGAAGTCCGCCACGCTCGATCTGCGCAAGCCGCAGGGTGCGGCCATGCTGCTCGAGCTGGCGCGCAAGTCCGACATGGTGGTCGAGAACTTCCGGCCAGGAACGCTCGACAAGTGGGGCGTCGGGTATGCCCGCCTGCGCGAGGTCAACCCGCGCATCATCCTGGTGTCGATCAGCGCCTACGGCCAGGAAGGCCCGTACCGCATGCGGCCGGGGTTTGCGCGCATTGCGCACGCCTTCTGTGGCCTGACCTACCTGGCCGGCGAGCCAGGGCGGATTCCGGTCGTGCCAGGCTCGACCTCGCTGGCCGACTACGCGTCTGGCCTCTGGGCAGCCCTCGGCGCCATGATGGCGTTGCGCGCCCGGGATGCAAACGGCCGCGGCCAGCATGTCGACGTCGCGCTCTACGAGTCGCTGTTCCGCATGCTTGACGAAATGGTGCCGGCCTACGATCGCTTGGGTTTCGTGCGCGAGCGCATGGGTGCCGATACCGTCAACGTCGTGCCTCACAGTCACTACGAGTGTCGCGACGGACGCTGGGTGGCGATCGCCTGCACCAACGACAAGATGTTCGCGCGACTTGCTGTGGCCATGAAGACGCCGGAGCTGGCCGCGGCCGATCGCTTTGGTCCCATCGCGGCGCGGCTCGCCCAGCGCGACGAGGTGAATGCCATCGTCTCGAACTGGACGGGCAGCCTGACCTCGGACGAGATCCAGGCGATCTGCGACAAGGAGCAGGTCCCTTGCAGCCTGATCTACAGCGTCGCCGACATCTGCGCCGATTCGCAGTTCAAGGCGCGCGGCAGCATCTCCCACATCGAAGACCCGCGCGTCGGGCGGCTCGCCGTGCCCAGTCCCATTCCGCGTCTTTCCGAGACGCCCGCCAGGATCGAGGGCCTCGGGCCGACGCTCGGGCAGCACAACGATTACGTTTATCGCGACCTGCTCGGACTTTCCGAGCAGCAACAGCGCGACCTGCGTGAGGGCAAGATCATCTGATCGACCTTGGATCTCATGCAGCGGCAGGAAGGGGTGCCGAAAATCCGCTGCCTTAAGGGGGACTAGTTCATGCGTTTGTTGCGTCTCTGTGTTGCCTTGGTGCTTTTGGCGCTGCCGTTCCCGGCATTCGCCCAGAAATACCCTGATCGACCGATCCGAATCATCGTTCCGTTCCCGCCGGGCCAGGCTACCGACATCCTGGCGCGCCTGCTCGGCGAGCGGCTTGCGGGCCAGATGGGCCAGCCCGTTGTCATCGACAATCGCTCTGGCGCCGGCGGCATCATCGGGACCGAGGCCGGCGCGCGGGCGGCACCCGACGGCTACACACTGGTGATGCTGAGCAGCGGCCCGGTCACGGTGAACCCATACGTCTACAAGAACGTGCCGTACGACCCGGTGAAGGACTTCACGCCGATCTCCAACCTCGCGGCGACGGCGCATGTCCTGGTCGTACGGCCCGACTTCGAGGCCAAGACGCTGGCCGAGCTGATCGCCCTGGTGAAGGCCCGGCCCGGCTACGTTACCTTCGCCTCGCCCGGCGCCGGCACGTCCCAGCACCTCACGACGGAGATGTTTCGCTATCGCGCCGGGCTCGACATGGTCCACGTCCCCTACCGCGGCAGCGGGCCAGCGCAAGCCGACCTGATGGGCGGCCAGGTCGCCATGCTGTTCGACACCATCACCTCGGTCAGCGGCCTGGTGAAGGACGGGAAGCTGAAGACACTCGCCGTATCGACCTCGGAACGGTCGCCGTTCATGCCCGACGTCGCGACGATCTCGGAAAGCGGAATCCCCGGCTTCAATTCCGGCGGCTGGATCGGCATCGCGGGACCGGCCGGCATGCAGGCGCCGATCGTCGAGAAGCTGAACAGCGAGATCCTCAAGGCGCTCCGCACGCCCGAAATGCAGGAGCGTCTGAAGGCGATGGCATTCGTGCCCATCGGTGACTCCTCCGAGCATTTCGCCGCGTACATTAAGACCGAAACCACCAAGTTCGCGGAACTGATCAAGGCAATCGGGCTCACACTCGACTGACACCGCATCGATCGGATCGCAGCAGGGTCTGGCACAACCCCGGCCCCGCTGCGGCCGGCACTCCCAATCGACTCCAGTCAAGGTGGACAGCATGGAAATCCGTTCGTTGCGGGACAATCTCGCGGCCGAGATCCTGGGACTTGCACTCTGGCATGACGTTGCTGAGGCCGATATCGCGCGCCTCCGGGAGGCTTGGCAGCAGTTTCCGGTGCTGGTCGTCCGTCGCCAGGCGCTGTCGGAAGGCGAGTTGACGCGCTTCAGCCGGCAATTCGGCCCGCTGGCGATCGTGGTGAAGACGGCACTGCAGAACACCGGCCCGTCCGAGATCTCCTACGTCACCAATCTCAAGGACGGCCTCGGGGAGCCCTTGGGTGGACTGAGCTACGGCGAGGTCGCATGGCACACCGATCAGGCTTATCGCCTCAATCCGGCAACGGGCGCCGTGCTCTATGCCGCCGAAGTCCCGGAGAATGCCGGGCGCACCTCGTTCAACAATCTCTATCTCGCCTGGGAGAACCTGCCCGGCAATCTCAAGGCCGCCGTCGAGGGGCGTGAGGGTGTCTACAGCTATCACCAGCGCATGTATGTCGGCATGAAAGAAGCGTTCTCGCGCGACAAGCCGTTCACGTCCGACCTGATGAAGCAGACGCCCGATGTAATCCACCCGCTGACCCTGAAGCATCCGTTGACTGGACGGACGGCGCTCTATTTCGACGTAAGCACCTTGACCCACATCGTCGGCCTCTCCGTTGAGGAGAGTCAGGAACTGATCGATGCCGTGGCGCCTCACGTCACTCGCGACGCCTATGTCTACACGCACAACTGGCAGCCCGGTGACGTGGTGATGTGGGACAACGGCTGCTTGCTGCATCGCCGGGACCCCTTCGATCCCAGGCTCATGCGTCTGATGAAGAGAACCACTGTCCATTTGCCGGCCGAGCGGCATTGCGTGCCTGCCGGGCGGTTGGCATGACGACCGCTGCGACCGTCTCGGAGCAGTATGCACACTTCGCTCACGGGCTCCGGCCGCAGGAAATGCCCGCCTCAGTGCGGGATTATGCGCTGGACCTCGCATTGGACTCGATTGGGATCGCCTTCGCCTCGACACGCTATCCCTTCGCCGCCACGACCGCGGCGGCTCTCGGTGCCCTATCCGACGGCAAGGGCGAAGCGACAGTCATCGGCCTGCCGATGGGGCTGCCGTTTCGCGACGCCGCGCTCATGAATGCAGTTCTGGTGCATGGCCTAGACTATGATGACACCCACGTGCGCGGCATTGTGCACGTGTCGTCCAGCCTCTGGCCCTGTGTCATGGCTGTCGGAGAGCGCGTCGGCGCGCGTGGTAGCGCCGCTCTCACGGCGTATATCGCCGGCATAGAAGTCTCCGCGCGCCTCGGTATCGCCGCCAACAACCAACTCCATCAACTCGGCTTCCATCCCACCGGTGTGTGCGGGGCGTTCGGCTGCGCAGTTGCCGCCGGCAAGCTGCTAGGCCTGACGTCTTTGCAGCTACGCCACGCTCAGGGAATTGCGCTGAGCGCAGCCTCCGGATCGCTCGAGTTCGTCGCCGAGGGAGCGTGGACAAAGCGGCTCAATCCCGGCTTCGCCGCCGTGGCTGGCATCAATGCCGCTTATCTCGCCCGCGAGGACTTCATCGCGCCTAGCCGACCCTACGAGGGTCGCGACGGCCTGTTCAATGCCTACCTTGGCAGTCGTGTCGTCAATGCCGACCTGCCCGCGGCAACTCATGGCCTCGGCAGCGAGTGGGAGACGCTGGGCGTCGCCATAAAGCCGGTCGCCGCTTGCCACTATGCGCTCGGTATCGCCGATGCCTCGACCACGATCGCGCGCCGGGACCGCCCGGTCGCGGACGACATCGAATCGGTGACGGCGCTGGTGCCGCGTGCGACATTCCCAACCCTCTGCGAACCCTGGGAGAATAAGCGTCGCCCGAAGACGGGCTACGATGCCAAGTTCAGCCTGCCCTACATTGTTGCGGTAGGCCTGGTGACGGGACGATGCGATATTGCTGCGTTCGAGGATGCAGCCGTGCGGAACGAACAAGTGCTGGCGGTAGCCGACCGCGTGATCTACGGCGAGGATGCTGCCTCGTCATTTCCCAAGGCATTTTCGGGTGAGGTCATTGTACGCATGAAGGACGGTCGAGTCCTGCGCCAGCGCGAGACGTCGACGCGCGGCAGCGTCGACCGCCGCCTGAGTCGCCCCGAGGTCCAAGAGAAGTTTTTCGAGAACACAGAACCGTCGATCGGCAGACGAAGGGGCCAGGAAATCGTGGCGGCTCTCGAGCGACTCGAGGAGATGCCGAATCTCAGGGAACTGGTCAGCCTGCTCAGCGGACGGATGCAGTTGACCTGAATGGAGCCGCCTTCACACGAACGTCGGGCTTGGCGACCACGGTCTGGCGCGTGAAGCGCTCCGGCTCGAGTTGCGCCAGGAAGGCGTCGAGCTCGGCGTCGGGCATGGCGCTGGGCAGGACGCGGCCGAGCGCGCTGCAGAACACCGGCAGGCGATAGCCGAGGCCGACCGAGGCCGGCCGCGCCGGCACGGCGCGCGCGATCATCACCGCCTCCTCGCCGTCGCGCACCGCCACCGAGCAGGAAGCGCCGACCTGCCGGCACAGGCGCTCGCAAACCGGCTGCAGGATCGCCGGCACGGGATCGGACGACAGGTAGGCGATGGCGAGCTTCAGGATGCGCGGTGTCAGGCGGAACATCCGGCCGTCGGCTTCGAGGTCGCCGAGCGCCACCGAGGTCGCCGGTGTCCGCTGCACCGTGGCGCGCGGCAGGTCGGCGGCGCGCGACGTCGCTCAGCGTCATCTGCCGACGCTGCCCGTCGAACGCACCGATGATGCTCAGCCCACGCGCCAGGGCCTCGGAGAAATCGGCGCCGCTGGCGCGTTTGGCGCGCACCTCGGCATCCTGTGGGCGCAGTCTACTCATGTGTCGCTCATGGGTCCTTGCCAGCAGGAAGGGACCGCCCGAATAATGGAATAACCGCGTCTTGGCCTATAGTTGGCCTGAGGGTATCACCATGATGAGCCGCGAGCAGAACGACCTGATCACCCGCGTCGGTCCCGGCACCAAGTGCGGGGCGCTGATGCGCCACTATTGGCATCCCGTGGCGCTGACCGACGAACTGCCGGATGAGCGTCCGGCCAAGGCAGTGCGCGTGCTGGGCCAGGACTTCGTGCTGTTCCGCGACGAGCGCGGCCGTCATGGCCTTTTAGACCGCGGCTGCCCGCATCGTGGCGCCGACCTCGCCTACGGCCGCCTGGAAGACGGCGGGCTGCGCTGCCTGTTCCACGGCTGGCTGTTCGATGTCGACGGCAAGTGTCTGGAGACGCCGGCCGAGCCCGAGGGCAGCGTGCTGTGCCAGCGCGTGCGCCAGAAGAGCTATCCGGTCGTGGTCAAGAACGGGATCATCTTCGCCTGGCTCGGTGAAGGCGAGGCCCCCGCCTTCCCCGACTTCGACTGCTTCCTGGCCCCCTCCACGCACGCCTTCGCCTTCAAGGGCATGATCGACTGCAACTGGCTGCAGGCGCTGGAAGTCGGCATCGATCCCGCCCACGCCTCCTACCTGCATCGCTTCTACGAGGACGAGGATCCGTCGGGCGACGCCTACGGCAAGCAGTTCCGCGCCAACTCCGCCGATTCCAACATCCCGATGAGCCGCATGATGCGCGAGTACGCGCGGCCGACCATCGACGTCGAGGGCACCGACTACGGCCTGCGCCTGTTCACCCTGCGCAGGATCAGCGAGACGCACACGCATGTGCGCGTGACCAACCTCGTCTTTCCCTACGCCTTCGTGATCCCGATGAGCACGGAGATGACCATTACCCAGTGGCACGTGCCGATCGACGACATCTCCTGCTACTGGTACGCGATCTTCACCAGCTTCGGTAAGCCGGTCGATCACCGGCAGATGCGCGAGCAGCGGCTTCAGCTGTACGAGGTGCCGGACTACAGGCCGCGCATCGGCCGCCAGAACAACTACGGCTACGATGTCGCCGAACAGAAGAAGCAGACCTTCACCGGCATGGGCTTCGACATCAACGTGCACGATCAGTGGGCGATCGAGAGCCAGGGCGCGATCCAGGACCGCTCGCGCGAGCACCTGGGCTACAGCGACAAGGCGATAGTCGCCTATCGCCGCCTGCTGCTTTCGGCGATCGGCCAGGTGAGCAACGGCGAGAAGCCGCCGATGTGGCTCGATCCGGCGCGCGCCGCGACCATTCGCGGACCGGCGACCGTCGACGGCATGGGCCCGACCGTGGGATGGGAGTCCTACTGGAAGGAGTTCGACGAACGCCGCCGCAAGGAATCGAGCTGGGCGGCGAGCACGCGTTCGCCTCTGGTGGCGTAGGCACGGCGGCGACACTGCGTCGCTCGGGTCAGGGACGCGTGGCCGGCTCCGGATCCTCAATCAGCGCCTGGTAGCCGTATCCTTCCTGCGGGAGGACCAATCCTTGGCGCCACAGCGACAACAGGCTATCGACCAGTTCCGGCAGGCACGTACGCAGCGCAGATTCGGCCCGGTCGGCCTGAACAGCCGCTTCCGGGGCCCGCCGCACGCGCTGGCGGGCGACCAGCGCTGCATAGAGCCCTCGATGGGGAACCAGATCGCTGCCCCGATCGCGGATTACAGCCGCCAGGATCTCGATGCCGCCGGGGTCGAGATCGCCGAAATAGGCGGCTCGCACGGCGCCCGAAGCGGCGAAGATGTCGGCGAGCCCACGGTGATGATGGCGAAAGGCATTGCCGGCCCCCCAAACAACAGCGGCCCACCGTCCGCTCAGCTCGTTGAACCGCCGGAAGCTCGCAAACGCCGCGGCGTTCTCGACGACGAGCACACAGTCGCTACCCGAGCGGCCGGGATGCCATGCGAGAATCGGTGACAGGCGCTCGCAGGCAAGGTCGGCCAGGCGTAAGCGTCCACCGAACAGGCCGTCCTGAGCGCAGAGATCGTCGAGGCGCTTCTCGTCTCCGAAAATCTCCAGCGAGCGCTCGGCCACCGGCACGATCGGCAGCTCGCGGTCGCGATTGCGCTTGAGCCAGTCGTTGATGGCATGTAACGCGCGCAGAGTCGCCGGGTGCCGCTCCGACGCCGCGAAGCTCAGCGTCGGTACCCAGGCCGTGACTGGGGCGAGCAGGGACGGCGCGGGGCGACCCGCGACGACGATCGTTCGCGGCAGCGATGGCGTTATGCTGCGGTCCCATGCCGACGGAGAGGCCGGCAGAACGATGACTCCCGACTTCACCAAAGCGTCGAGCGCCGACCTGAACCTCTCGTGGGCATCCTCCGCCGACGCCGACAGCGGATCGGCAGCCCGCCACAGCGATCTTATCTCCTGCAGCCGCAGACGACGGCGCTCGCCGTGTGCCAGCGCCTCGGCCAGGGCGGCAACGGCCAAGCTCATTCCGCCGCCTCATCGATCGCCGGCGAGACTGGTGCCGCCGACTGCGCCGACGAGCCGATCCATTGATGGGTGGCCCTGACGAAGATCCTTCCCGTCGCCGGGTCAGTCGTCTCCTTGCGAAGCTTGACGACCTGCGGAAACTCGCCGATAGCCGACCAGTCCTTCACCGCCGTCGTAAAGATGAGCTGGACGTCCATGGCTTCCGCCAGTGCGACCTGCATGCGGAGGAACAAAGTATTCGACGCCTTGCCGAGTGGGTTGTCCAGGATCAGCACGCCGCCGATCCGCGTGCGCTGCGACGCCCTCCCCTCCGAGCGCAGCCGCGCCACCAGGAGATAGAGCAGCATCGCCGAGGTGAGGGTCTCGCCCGCCGACGCCTTGAAAGCAGCGACCGGTAGATGGTGGATACGACCGTGGTCGTTGGACTTCAGAAGACGCAGGCCAAGCGCCGGCTCGTCGGTGCTTTTCATCTGGACCGCCCGTGCATAACGTTCGACGAGGGCCCCGGCCATGGCGTGATCGGTCTGTGGCACCTCGTTGGCCGCCACATAGTCGATCAACATCTGCTGGCATAGATGTCGGCGCAGGGCGACGCCACTTTCACTCTCCGCCGAGGGCGGCCGGAAGCTCATCGTCAGGATGCGCCGGCCGCCGAAACGTGGCACCTGCTCAGGAACCACGCCGCGATTGACGGCGCGCTGGAACAGGCCGATCGCCGCCAACAGCAACCCGTCCATCTCGCCGACCGCACGGTTCCTGTCGGCCTCGTATTCGTCAATCTCCTGCTGGATTGTTGCGATGCGATCGGACAGAAGGCGCTGCAGGCGCTCGGCGTCATCGCCGGCCGGCTCGGCCTCGTTGGCAATCAAGGTGTCGACCAGCACCGCTTCCAACGCTCGGTCGCGATGACTGCGGGCCTCGCGGCGAAAGCCGTCATACGCTTCGACCAACGCCCGCTCGCCACGCTGGGCCTCAATCAGGGCTCGCGATAACCGTGCCTGCGCCTTGTCCACTTCCGCCAGTGCCTCCGTCAGCGACAGTGGCAGCGATAACGCCGGTGCCGGACCATCGGGAAGTACCTGCGCCCTGTCCCGTAGGCGAATTGCCTCGCCCGCGGAACGAGCCGCACGCTCGCGCGCTTCCGCGATAGCGTCCGACAGCCGATCCATTTCGACCATGGCTTTCCGGCGCCTGTCCTCCGCCGCGGCGACAACTTCCTGCAGGTCAGGCTCTCGCCTCCCCTCAAGAGCTGCACGTGCGTCAGTACCTGCAGGGCCATGGCGTTCGAACTGGGCGCGCTGGCGGCGCGCCTCCATCTGCAGGCGCTCGGCCTCCGCTTTCGCTCGTCCCACCGTCTCGCTTGCAAGTCTCTCGGCAGTGATAGCAGCGACAAGTTGCTCCTCAAGCGCCGTGTCCGCCGCCTCGCCCGCCAGCGCCGATCGTTCATCGGCAAACGCGCCATGATCGCGGCGCCACCTGGTGTTCTGACGATCGAACGCTTCCCGTTTCGCCGTCAGCACCCCCTGAAGGGGTCCCAGCCGATCCTCCATGACGCGGCGGAAGACATCCGCGGAGGTGCGATAGGACACGCGGGCGCCGTCAAGCGAGCTCGCCTGTGCAGCGGCTGGAGCGTCGTAGAATTCGATACCCTGCATTTCCGCCGCCAGCGCATCGAGCTCGCGTTGTCGCTCCCGCGTGTCGCCACGTGCCTGCTCGGCCCTATGCTGCGCGTCATCGGCGCGCGCCTGCTCCTGCGCCGCCTGTTCGGCGAGGGCAGCGAGGCGCTCCTTCAACGTCTCGCGCTCGCTACGCCATTCGGCCAGATGCTCGCCATGCCGCCGTTGCCACCGTTCAGCCCGTGCCTTGGCCTGACAGGCAGCCACGCCCCGGGTGCTCTCCCGAGCCGACGTCGCCCGCTGCTCCGCAGCGGCGGCACGTTCGTCCGCGGCGCGCTGCCGCTCGTTTCCCACCCGAACTTCCGCAGCCTTGGCTGCCGCATCCAGTTCCGCCGCACCACGGCGACTCGACTCCAGGCGACCGCCGCCCCACTCGGCCATCCAACTTTCGATGGCCGCCCGCAGCGCTGCCAGGGACTCGGCACCGGCTTGCGCCGCCTCGGCCGCGGCCTCCAATTCGCTGACCTTGCCCGCGAGGTCTTCGACCAGCGCCTCCGCAGCGGTCGTATCGTAGGCCTCCACACGCTCGGGAATCACGCAGAAGGCGGTAACTCCCGCGGGCGTCTCGGCCGGAGGCAAGATCGCCACGGGCCGATCGAGCGCTATGCCGGAGAAGTCAATCTCGAGGAGCCGACGCTGCTCTCCGGCCTCCTGAATGAACACGCCGGCAAACGCAACGGGGTCTGCACTGGCAAAGGCGCGCAACCGCGCGGGATCGCCTAACATGTCGGCGAGCCACGTGGCAGCCGCCATGGCGCTGCGGAAGCCGCTATCGGCCAACCTCGCCAGCACAAGGTCGACATTGCGATCAACCGCGGCGACGCGATGACGGCCGATCCGATCGGCGTCGTTTCGCATCAGCTCGGCACGCTCGTGCTCGCGCCGCGCCCGGTCCATACGCTCGCGCGCGCGCGTCTGCGCCGTCGCCGCGGCATCGGGGCCGAATGGTACCTGGTCGCCGAGATAGTTCCGCCATGCATCCTGGGTTACAAGGGCATCGCGCGTGGTGTCGGCTCGCGCCATTGCAGCGCGCACGGCGTCGCCCTTGCTTAGCGCCTCTCGCCGCTCGGCTTCGGCATTGCCGGCGGCTTCGACGGCTGCTCGTTCCGCAGCTTCATGACCGGTCGCTCGTTGAGCGGCGCCCTGTGACGCGGCCTGCGCTTCGTCGCCTTCCCGGTCCAGACGGACGACGGCGGCCACGACAGATTCGCCGGGGTGCAGGATGCCATCCTCGGCCAACTCGCCGAGTTCCAAGTCGGCACGAGAGATGCTGCCCTCCAACACCGCGTCACGTCGCTGCACGGCCATTGCCTCGGCGGTCTTTTCGTCGTGTCGCCGGCGCGCCCGCAGTCGCTCGGCATCGGCAGCGTCGGCGGTCGCCTGCGCACGAGCAACGGCGTCACGCTGCCCGCCAATGGCGCCTTCGATCATCGCCTTCAGCCGCGCACCGTTGGCGTGGGCATGCAGTCTTGGTCCCGTTGCCTCCTGCTCCGCAAGCGCCAGGTCTTTCTGGTAGGTGGCAATTTCGACCTCGCTGGCGAGGATGTCGCGCAAGTCCCGAGCGGCGGCCAATCGCCCCCGCGCCGTTTCGGCGTGCTTGGCCGCAGCCAGCGCCCCTTCTCGTCGCCCAATCGCCGCGTCGGACTGCAGTTCGGCGAGCGCCAGGTTTGCCGCATCGATCTCGATGGCGGCCCTCCTCATTTCCTCCTTCCGCTTCTCGACTTGCCCTGTATGGCTCTTCGCCGCTTCGTCGGCCTTGTCGGCCTCAGCCTGAAGGGCATTGGCACGCTCGATGGTCGCTTGCTTGACGGCAGCCGCATGGGTACCCGCTTCGGCCGCCGCCCGGCGGCGCTCGCGCCACGTCCGAGCCGCACTAACGAATGGCTCGAAGGCCTGGCTGAGATCGCCCAGCAATCCACGCTTAGAGACGAGCTTGTCGTAACCTCGCATGCGGGCGACGATGGCACGCACCTGTGCACACACCGGCTCGGCCGTGGTTTCCGTCCCGCGGTCGGGCGCCACAAGGCACAGGCTGAGGAAGCGGGCGACGAATTCCTCCTCGGCCGGGATCCTGAGAAAGGAATCGAGCCCGCCTTCCTGACGGTTGAATTCCAGCTGGCTGTCGATCAAGGCGGTATCGATGCCATGCCGCTCCAGGATGCGACGCCACGCGTCCTGCGTGGTCGCGACTTCGAAATCGCAACTGTCGGCGAAGCGGGCTTCGCCATCGCGAAGCCATTGGGTGACGTCGTCACGCCCGCCGAACGATGTGCGCGCACGGCCCGTCATGCCCTTGAGGGGAAGGTCGTCGAAACCGATTTCCCTACCGCTGCGAAACAGCGCCCAACGCCGCCATGTCTGCCGCTCCCCGGCCTTGAACTGTGGCACGACGAAATGGACGGCCACAGGATGGCGGCCGGCGGGATCGTGCCATTCGACGGCGACCACACCCACGCCCCGCGGGAAATAGTCCGCGAACTCGTAGTCGGGCTTCACCAGATGGGGGAGGAATCGTGCCTCCTTGGGTACCGCCATGTTGAAGATCAGGCCGAGCGCCGTTGTCTTGCCCGTGCCGTTCTCCGCATGCAGGACGCAATGGGCTGGATCTCCGCCCTCCACGCTCCGGAAGTCGAACGTCTCGCCGTCGAAGGTCGCTTCCTCGTAGCCGGCATTGACGATATGGACGCGCCGCACCTTGAGCATCGCGGATCAGCCTTCCTGGCCCTTGCCGTTCTGCTCACCGGGACGGGCCTCGAGAACCGCCAGCAAGGCGACATGCACCTCGTTGGCCAGCGTCTCCTTGAGCTGAAGCCGCAGCCGAGGCGTCGGAAAGTAAAAGGTGTCGCCGGAGATCTCGTAGGTCGCCAGCATGTCCTGCTCGACGAGCTGGTCCATCGCAATCTGACAGAGGCCGAGCAGATCGTTGCGGCCGGCGCGTTTGGCATCCTCGCGCGCCTCTGGCAAGGCTCGTATCTCGCGCCACGCCTCACGCAGCCGCGGCGCGTCGCGCAACACAGCCGTTTCACCGTCCTCGCTCAAGCGGTCGCAAAGCTGGCGAAGCAGCGCTGCCACATTGGCCGGCGTGAGCCGCATCTCTTGATCAGCGGTCGACTTGAGATCCGAGGCCGTGCGCCAGAAGGCTGCGGCGATGGCCACATATATCAAGGCGAAGACGCCACGCTTCACGCCGCGCGAAGCGTCGGAAAAGTCGCTCGCGAGTGCGGCAAAAGGGCTATCCGGGCCGGACGGCCGCAGCACGAGCTTGCCCCTTTCGACATCACCGAGGATGCCGGTCACGGTCAGGCCAAGCCCAGCCGCCACTTCAGCGACCAGCTGGCGGAAGGCGCCGGACGCTTCGTAGCGTGACGCCAAAGCGCGATATTCGGCATCTCGGGACGTGTCGAGCCTGATGCGCAGCGCCATGCCGACAAGCCGGGCTGCCTGTCCGGCGTCTCCTTCGTGCAGGCTCATGCAGCCGTCCCATTCTGGAGCTCGGTCAACCTCGGCGTCGGATGCAGGCGCAGCATGTCGCCACCCATCGCTCCCACCTGCCAACGACGTTCGTCCCGAAAGACCAGCAGCGGGCTGGCGGGATCCGCATGTCCGGGCGTGCCGCTCTGATAATGATGCAGAAACAGGAGGACACCGCAGCGGGCGGCCTCTGCCGACCGCTCCGCCCCAAGTTCCGAGGCCACAAGATCGATCGGCAGCTCTCCGGTAGCCACGGCGCGCCTGCGAAGCCAGGCATCGATCTCCTGAAGGAAGGCCTCGTCGTAGAGCGGCGAGAGCTGCTGCAGCGGCATCACCTCCTCGGCTTCCTCGAGTGCCCCTTCCTCGACGACGGCCTCCTCGACGATCTCCGCCCAGAAACGGGCAAGATCGAGCAAGCCCGGGGACGACGGCGACGCGAAAGCAGCGCCGATTGCGGCGGCTCGCTCTTCGACCCTGCCGATCGAAGCACGCAGCAGCGGCATCAGCACGCCATCCTCGGGATCGGGAATATCCTCGACGCGCCGGGCGGCGAAAGCGCGAACCTGGGCGGCCCGGAACTTCTCGTTTGCCTCGCAGACATCGACGAACAGCACGGCGTGAATGCGCCGACAGTCGCCCACCAAGTCCCGCACGCGCAGGGCCTTGGCCAGGCTCGCGACATCGTCATGAAGCGTGGCGATCTTCTCATCCACTGCGAGCAGAACGGCTTGGTCGTCGCGTTGTCGTTCCTCCAGGTGACGACGCGCCTCTTCCAGCAACGGAAGAGCATTCTCGACCCACCCGCCACCGTCGATCGACCGCCGCGCCTTGATGAGATGGCCGAGCAGGTCGGCGCGGTACTTCTGCGAACGCTTGAGAGCGCGGATGGCCGCATCGACCGCGTCGTCAAACCGGCCGCGGGCGATCGCGCGGCGAATGATTTCGGCCTCTATCTCCGCGGCGAAGGCGTCGTCGAGATCCAACATACCGAGATGAATGATCGCTCCGGCATCACCGAGCCGCAGCAGGACCTTGCCCGTGACATCGTCCACGACGATCCGCAGATAGCGGAACTCCTCGAACTTCCAAGTGTTGTCGACGCAGTCGAAATAGTCTTCTCGAAAGATGCCCGTCCGTCCATCGGGCTGAAGAAGCCAGCCATGGACAACCTCGGCGATCTGCGCGGCATAAGGATCCGACGTCGGCGACACGATGCGCAGGGCTTCCGCCACCGCGGCCTTTACCTCGGCGGGGTCGGCACCCAAGCCGAGCCCGCTCTGCACCATGACGTGGTCGAGCAGGAAGAGGATGGCCTGCTTGATGTCCAGACGTTCCCGCACAGCTTCGGGAACCGACCGAAGCGCGACATTTTTCTGCTGATCGAGGCGCATCAGCGGTGCAAGCCGTGCCATGTTACGCTGCTGACGGGTAAGGTCAGGAAGTTGCATTACCCAGATATCTTTCGCTCGTGTTTGGCTGGAACAGCCTAAAGAACAGACGAGGAACAAACAAGGGGTTCGGCATCGGAAGCGAAAATCAGTATTGAGATAGAATGACCCTCGTCGAACGCGCCGGTCTCTGGACGGACGACCGCAGGACGGCGACTCGCGAAGCCGAGCGCCGCATCCGGGCCGGCGAGATGTCGGTCGTGCGGCTGGCCTTCGCCGACCAGCACGGCGTGCTGCGCGGCAAGACCTTCGCCGCGGGCGAGATCGACGCCGCCCTGAAGAATGGAGTCGGCTTCTCGGCCACCATGCTGCTCAAGGACACCTCGCACCGCACGGTGTTCCCGGTCTGGCAGCCGGGGGCGGGCTTCGGCATGAAGGAGCTGGAGGGAGCGGCCGACGTACTGATGCTGCCCGACCCGGCGACCTTCCGCGCCCTGCCCTGGGCGCCGCATTCGGGCTGGATGCTGTGCGACATCTTCTTTGCCGACGGCCGGCCGATGCCGCTCGACACACGCCATGTCTACAAGCGGACGCTGAATACGTTGGCCGAGCGCGGCTACGACTTCCATGCCGGCCTGGAAGTCGAGTTCCACCTGTTCAAGCTCGAGAAGAGCAAGCTCGGCATCGGCGACGCCGGCCAGCCCGGTCAGCCGGGCGAGGCGCCCGACGTGTCGCTGCTGAACCAAGGCTACCAGTACCTGACCGAGCAGCGCTACGACGAGATGGATCCCATCCTGGAGATCCTGCGCACCAACATTGTCGATCTCGGCCTGCCGCTGCGCTCCATCGAGGTCGAGTTCGGGCCGAGTCAGGTCGAGTTCACCTTCCGCACCGGCACCGGCCTGGAGCCGGCCGACGCCATGGTGCTGTTCCGCAGCGCCGCCAAGCAGATCGCCCAGCGCAACGGCTATCACCTCACCTTCATGTGCCGGCCGCGGCTCGCCAATGTGATGTCGAGCGGCTGGCACCTGCATCAGTCGCTGAAGGACCGCAAGACGCACGCCAACGCCTTCATGGACGAGCGCGAGCCGTTGTCGCCGCTCGGCATGCATTACATTGCCGGCCTCCTGCATCACGCCCGCGGCGCGGCAGCCTTCTCGACGCCGACGCTCAACGGCTACAAGCGCTACCGGCCGTTCTCACTGGCGCCGGACCATGCCGTGTGGGGCCGGGACAATCGGGGCGTGATGGTTCGGGTACTGGGCGGACCGGGCGATGTCGCGACGCATCTGGAGAACCGGCTCGGCGAGCCCGCCGCCAATCCCTACCTCTACATGGCGAGCCAGATCGTGAGCGGGCTGGACGGCATCGATCGCAAGCTCAACCCCGGCCCGTCGGCTGACACGCCCTATGAAACAGAGGCGCCCGCGCTGCCGCGCTCGCTGGGCGAGGCGCTGGCAGCGCTCGATGAGGACAAGGCGCTTCGGGCCGGGTTCGGCGACTTCTTCGTCGACTACTATCTCAAGCTGAAGCAGGCTGAGATCGCC
>JAEZIF010000083.1 GCA_023416135.1 Pseudomonadota bacterium | reverse complement strand
CTTGCCGCCCTTGCGCTTGCTCTTGTCGAGGTCGCCCGCCACCAGCTGCTCGTAGAACTGGCCGGTGTCGTGGTTCAGCTTCCAGTTCCAGTCGTGCGGGTCCCACGACAGCGCCGACAGGGTCACGAACATCGTTCCCACTTCCAAGGTGCCGCCGTACTGCGGCTTCTCCGGCTTCTCGCTTTGGGCGGATGCGCCGCCGATCGCGAGCAACGCGGCCGCGGCGCCGCCAAGCAATGCGCGTCTGAGAGTCTTCATGGCGTCCCTCCGTTCGAGGCCTAGTAGCCCATCTTCTTCTTGAGCTCCTGGTCCACCCAGATGCGGGCGTAGATCGGGCCGGGCCGCACCGCACCGGCGCGCAGCTCGCCGTCGTAGTTCTTCACCCACGGCCACCACGCCGAATAGATGTACGGCGTCGGCAGCCAGATGTAGGGCGCTTTGTCGAGGATCTCCGTGGTGAGCTCGCGCAGCATCTTCTGGCGCTTGGCCTCGTCGGGCTCGCGATAGACTTCCTCGATCTTCTTGTCGTACTCCGGATCCGACCAGCCCGAAGGGTTCCAGGTCTGCTTGGTGCCGAAGCTCTTGCGGATGGTGGTGATCGGGTTGGTGTGACCGTTGTTCATGAAGTAGGCCGGCGTCATGGTCCGCGAAGTCATCGCCGACAGGAAGGCACCGTACTCCATGGGCTGGATCTCGAGCTTCACGCCGACCTGCTCGAGATAGCCCGCCACCAGCGGCAGCAGGTCCATATGGTCGGCGTTGCACGAGCAGACCTGCACCTTGGTGGTGAAGCCCTTGGCATACCCTGCTTCAGCCAGGAGTTTCTTGGCCTTTGCAGGGTCGTACTTGAAGAGCTCCTGCACCGAGGCCGGCTGCTTGTCGAGCGGTTCGAAGTAGCCGACGTAGTCCGGATGCTGCGGATAGCCGAACATCTCGGCGTTGCCGTTGTAGTACGCCTTGACGATCTCGTCCTTGTTCACGGCGTAGTTCAGCGCGCGTCGCACGCGGATGTCCTTGAACGGGCCATCGACGTCGACGCGCATGGCCATGAACGTGCCGGACTGGCTGAGCCAGCGGTTCCACTGCAGCTGCGGCGCGCTCTTCTTGAGAGAGTCGACGTTCTGCCAGCGGATATTCTCGAGCATGTCGAGCTTGGCCGTCCGCAGCGCGGTGATATAGGTCGCCTCGTCCTTGATGGTGCGGTAGGTGATCTTGTCGACGAAGGGCAGCTTGTATTCCTGGCCGCCGATCTTCTCCTTGTCCCAGTAATCCGGGTTCCTGGTGTAGACGTTGGAGTTGCCGGAGACGAAGTCGGTCAACATATAGGGCCCGGTGCCGTTGACGTTCTTCCAGTTGCTGGCGCCGGCGTCGGCCACTTCCTTCGGGTGGATCGCCGAGTAGTAGCCCCAGCCGAACTGGTAGTCCCATTCGGCGAAGTAGTGCTTCATGTGAAAGACGATGGTGTGGCTGTCCGGCGTCTCGACCTTGTCGACATGGTCGAAATAGCCCAGCAGCTTCTTGGGGCTGTTCTTCAGCCGATTGAAGGTGAACAGGATGTCGTCCGAGGTGAACTCGCGCTTCTTCATCACGCCCGGCTTCTCGGGGAACATGACGCCCTTGCGCACCTTCATTTCGACGCGCAGCGGGTCCTGCTTCCATTCCCAGCTCTCGATCAGCTCGCCGCGGATGGAGTCCGTCGGCAGCCAGGCGTCGGGGATGAAGTTGTAGGGTCCGCCCGCCTTCTTGCTCTTGGACATGTCACCGGCGAACAGCTGCTCGTAGAACAGGCCGGTGTCGTGATTGAGCTTCCAGTTGAAGTCGGCCGGGTCCCATGACAGCGCCGAGAGCGTCACGTAGACCGTGCCGATCTCGAGGGAGCCCCCATACTGCGGCTTGACGCCGTTCTCGGCTGAGACGGCTCCCGCCCCCAGCATCATCGCGCCGGCGAGCAGCGCTCCTCTAAAAGTCCTCATCATTTCCTCCCTGAAGCTCCCCTTGCCTATCGGCTGCCGCGCATGCGCGGATCCAGAAGGTCACGCAAGGCGTCGCCGAATACGTTGATGGCGTAGACCACGATGGTGATGCAGAGGCCGGGCGCCAGCGCCAGCCACGGCGCCATGTACATGTAGGAGCGTCCCGAGCCCGACAGCATGCCGCCCCAGGTCGGCGCCGGCGGCGGCACGCCCAGCCCCAGGAACGCCAGGCCCGATTCGGCCAGGATCACCGCGCCGACGCGCGTGGTGAAGAGCACGATCACCGGCGCCATGACGTTGGGCAGGATGTGCCGCCACAGGATGCGCGGCAGCGACGCGCCGGTCGATTGCGCGGCGTGGACATAGGCGTTCTCGCGCACCGACAGCACGGCGCCGCGGATGATGCGACTGCCGCCGATGCCGTAGAGCAATCCGAGCAGCACGATCACCGGCCCCATGCCGGGGCCCACCACCGACACCACGACGATCAGGATGATGAGGTCGGGGAAGCTCATCCAGGCATCGACGAAGCGCTGCATGACCATGTCGAACCTGCCGCCGAGATAGCCCGAGACGATGCCGATCAGGACCGACACCACGGTCGCGAGCGCGGCGGCCGACAGGCCGATGATCACCGAGAGCTGCGCGCCGTAGAGACAGCGCGAGAGCATGTCCCGGCCGAGATTGTCGGTGCCCAGCCAGAACTTCTCCGATGGCGGCTTCAGCCGGTTGATCGGGCTGATCTGGTTATACCCGTAGGGGGCCAGCCAGTCGGCGAAGATGCCGGCGAACAGGAACAGCACGCAGATCACGAAGCCGAATGCGCCGAGTGGCTTGTCGCGGAACAGTCGACCGATGAAGGAGATCGTGCCCCTGCCGGGAAGCCGGCGAGGACGCCCGGGAACGGGGGGCGAGGAACGGACGGTTTCGGCGACCGCGACCATCAGCGGTACCTCACCTTGGGATCGAGCAGGCCGTAGCTGAGATCGACCAGCAGGTTGATCAGCACCACGGCGACG
>JAEZIF010000043.1 GCA_023416135.1 Pseudomonadota bacterium | reverse complement strand
ATGCCGTGACCTGCGGCCTCACCTTCACCTTCGGCGGGCTCAAGATCACCAGCCAGGGCGAGGTCGAGAGCACCGACGGGCCGCCGATCCCCGGCCTGTTCGCCGCCGGCGAGCTGGTCGGCGGGCTGTTCTATCACAACTATCCCGGCGGCACCGGCCTGGTGTCGGGCGCCGTGCTGGGCAAGCTGGCAGGCGATGGCGCCGGACGCTACGTTCAGGGCAAGAACTAGGAGGCAATGCCGATGACCCGCATCACCCGCCGCCACGCCCTGGCCTTCGGCTCGGGCGCGCTGGTCCTGCCCTCCGCGTTGCGCGCCCAGGCGGCCTGGCCCAACGGGCCGGTTACCTTCGTGGTCGGCTATGCCGCCGGCGGCGGCGCCGATATCAACGCGCGCGAGCTCGCCAACATCGAATCGCCGATGATCGGCCAGCAGATCGTGGTGGACAACAAGGGTGGGGCCGCCGGCAGCGTCGGCGCGCGCATCGTCGCCTCGGCCAAGCCCGACGGCCAGATGCTGTTCTACGCCGTCGGCACCAACGTCATCATCAATCCGTGGGTGCAGAAGGGCATGATCGACACGCTCGCCACCCTGGCGCCGATCTGCCAGACCACGGACTATCAGTACGTCCTCGCGGTGAACCCCAAGGTTCCGGCCAACACCGCGGCCGAGCTGGTGGCGCTGGCCAAGAAGGAGCCCGACAAGCTCACCTTTTCGTCGTCGGGCGTGGGCGGCAACAATCATCTCGCCGGCGCACTGTTCGCCGAGGCGGCCGGCATCAAGATCACGCACGTGCCCTACAAGGGCACCGGCCCGGCGCTGGCCGACGTGATCAGCGGCGTCATCACGATGAACTTCTCCTCGCTGCCGCCGGCCGTCGGCCAGGTCAAAGGCGGCAACCTGAAGGCGCTGGCGGTGACCGGCGACAAGCGCATCAAGTCGCTGCCCGACGTGCCGACACTCAAGGAGCAGGGCATCGATGTGGTGGTAAATGGCTGGCACGGCCTGTTCGGGCCGGCCAAGACGCCCGACGCCGTCCTCGACAAGATCGCCGCCGACACCAAGGCGGCCATGAAGGATCCGCGCTGGGATCAGGCGCTCGCCAAGGACGGCCTCGAGATGCCGCCCGACCGCACGCGCGCCCAGTTCGCCAAGTTCGTCGCCGACGAGCACGCCTTCTGGGGCAAGAAGTTGAAAGAGCTCAAGGTCGAGATGGAATGACGGCGGGCTGATCAGGTCCGCTTTCCAATGGAAAGGGGTTTCGGATCGACGACGCTCGAGTTCGAGATCTCCTTCGTGCAACCGATCACGCCGCGAACCGGCCCGGTGCGGGCCGATGGCACGGTGCTGACGATCGGCCGCCGCATCGGCACGGCCGAAGGCCGATTGACCGACGCCGGGGGCCGGCTGCTGGTGCACGCGACGACGACGTGCCTGATATTCGAGCGCTTATTTGGCAACTCCAGCCGATTCACCTGATATTGTCGTGCCGCCGACCCAGCTCGCGCACGGCATCGGCGGTGCCATCGGGCGAATCGTCGTCGACGACCACGAGGTCCTAGGCGCAGCCGGCCAGCGCCCCTGCGATTTGTCGTAGTCGTAGTCAGGGATCGCCACGCCTCTTCTCGGGCCATGGCGACCACTCCACCACGGAATTGCCGCTCAGCGCTTCGGCACCATGCAGAAGCCCTGCGCCTCGATGCCGAGCGCCGGGTTGAACTTGCTGCGAAAATTCTCCATGGCGATGGCTGCTGTCAGCTCGACGATCTGGGCTTCGGTGAAGTGCTTCTTCAGCTCGGCAAACAGCGCATCGTCGACCCTCTCGCCGGTCGTAGTGATGCGCTCGGCGTATTCCAGTGCCGCCCGCTCCATGGGCGAGAACAGCTTGCTGTCGCGCCAGGCGAGAACCTCGCCCAGCTTCTCGGCGCCGCCTTCACTTTCCGCCGCACGGGCGGAATTGATGTCAATTCAAAACGGGCAGCCGTTGAGGGTGGCGACGCGGACATAGACCAGCGGCAGCAACGCCTTGGGCAACAGCCCCGATTGCTCGATCGACTGGCCGAGCATGCCGGCGGCGCGCAGGATCGGCGGGCAATGCGCCATCACCTTCGCCGGATTGAGCAGGCCGCCGAACAATTCGCGCTGCCTGTCGAAACTCGCCTTCAGGATCGGATCGCCGCCGTCTTCTTCGATTTCGCTGACGCGGGGCATCTTGCTCCTCCGTTTGGGGGCCGCCAACCTAGCCGCGACGGCAGCGAGGGAGCGACCGAGCTTTTCTCATGCGCCCCTGCAGGTGAACGACGCTACCATCGACGCGAAAGAA
This sequence comes from Pseudomonadota bacterium, assembly GCA_023416135.1. Taxonomy (GTDB): domain Bacteria; phylum Pseudomonadota; class Alphaproteobacteria; order Reyranellales; family Reyranellaceae; genus Reyranella. The sequence continues at coordinate 21,967 of JAEZIF010000043.1, read as the reverse complement.
CGATACCGAACGGGTGGAGACGGACATGACACGGGCAAGCGGCCATGCCTACGGCTGGGTGGTCGTCGCTGCGGGAGCGCTGATGACCTGCGTCAGCATGGGCGCGATGTTCTCGCTCGCCGTCTTCCTGCAGCCCATGACGCTCGATACCGGCTGGTCGCGCACCGGCATCTCCACCGCCATGACCATCGACTTCCTGGTGATGGGCTTCGCCGCCTTTGCCTGGGGCGCGCTCAGCGACCGCTTCGGCCCGCGCATCGTCGTCCTGATCGGCAGCCTGCTGCTGGGGCTCGGCCTCGTGCTGGCGAGCCGCGCCACGACCCTCCTCGAGTTCCAGCTCACGTTCGGCATCCTGATCGGCGCCGCGGCCGGCGCCTTCTATGCTCCGATGATGGCGCTGGCGTCGGGCTGGTTCGAGAAGAACCGCAGCCTCGCCGTAGCGCTGGTCTCGGCCGGCACGGGCGTGGCGCCGATCACGGTGGCGCCGTTCGCACGCTGGCTGATCACGACCTACGATTGGCGGCCGGCGATGCTGATCGTGGGCATCGTCGCCACCATCCTGCTCGTGCCGGCCTCGCTGCTGGTGCGCCGGCCGCCCGTCGTGCTGCGGCCCGACCCGCCCGCCCCCGGCGTCGCCACGCCGGTCGCGGCCATCGTGGCCGAGCCGCGGATGAGCGCCGCCGAGGCGCTGCGCACGCCGCAGTTCGCCGCCCTGGCACTGGCCCACTTCGCCTGCTGCGCCGCCCACTCGGGGCCGATCTTCCACATGGTGACCTACGCCATCGGCTGCGGCATCCCGGCGATGGCGGCCGTCACTGTCTACAGTCTGGCCGGCTTCTCGGGGCTGGGCGGCCGCCTGCTGCTCGGCGTGCTGGCCGACCGGCTGGGCGCCAAGCCGGTGCTAGTCGCCGGCCTGATGGTGCAGGCGATGGGTGCAGGCGCCTATCTCTTCGCCCGCGAGCTCGGCGAGCTCTATGCGCTGTCGATCGTGTTCGGCATCGCCTATGGCGGGGTGATGCCGCTCTACGCCATCCTGGCGCGCGACTATTTCGGCGCGCACATCATGGGCACGGTGTTCGGCGCGATCTCGGCCATGGCCAGCCTCGGCATGGCGTTCGGGCCATGGGCCGGCGGCTGGGTGTTCGACACCTATGCGAGCTACTCTTGGCTCTACATCGGCTCGTTCGCCGTAGGGCTCGCGGCCGTCGCGGTGGCGCTCACCTTCAAGCCGGTGCGGGGCGACGCGAAGGCCGCGGCGGCGGCGTGATCAACGGCCGCGCGTCAGTACTGGGTGGTGGCGCCGCCGCTCGTCGCCCCATGGGCCCAATCCTGCTTGATCCGCTGCTTGAGCATGCTGGATGAGCTGGTCGTTCCGTTCCAGGTGCCGTTCACATTCGGCCGCATGCCCATATAGCGCTCGGGCGCCGCACCGGTGGCGCCGCCATTATCCGAACCGGCGCAGCCGGTCATGCCGATGCCTAGAACCAGAATCGTCAGCGTCGCCAGTTTCATCGGTGTCTCCTGAAGCTGACGCTCCAGGTGGGACGCCCGGGCGTTTTGGCAAGCCTTCGGCAGGGCTGAAATCCCTCCAAGGAGGACGGCCAACGTCCCGCTGCCTTCGTGCGCCGTCTATATCGGAAACAGTTCGCCGTGCTGCATCGTGGACCGGATCGGTGCTGCTTGCTGCTTCACACGGGCGATCAGGCTCAGTCCGTCCGCCCTCTTACGAACGACGCGGTCGCCTGGGCCGACAAGCCACTTCACCTGGAGCCAAACTTTTGGCATGCGCTCATGATCAAGGTTGCTGCGGCTGCCAATCGCCAGAGCGTGGTCCCAGCGCGAGTTTTTCGATGCGGCGCTGCGCAAGGCTGGCTGCCAGAATAAGGGGCTCAGGCAATTTGCCTTGGGTCGGGGACAGGAGGCGTAGCATGCGTTTGCCCATTCTCGTTATCACGGTCGTCGTGCTGTGGGCGGGCGGCGCAGCGGCACAGCGCAGCGACGATCGAGCTCAGTTCGATGCTCGAATGAACATGCTTCAGCGGTCGGTGTCGGAGCTTTCGCTCCAGATCGCGCGACTCAAGGCGAGCAACGAGGAACTCGAACGGAGACTCGACGCCATGCGCACCAACTACAGCCAGCGGCTGGAACGGCTCGAGAAGCCAGGGGCCCCTGCCGGCCGATCAAGGCGGTAAATTCCTCTCGCCGACGTGGAGTCCAGGGGCGCTCCGTCTCATTCCCACAATATGAAGCGTCGAATCGCCCTCGGACTGACAATCCCTATGGCATTGACTCTCATTTTAGATGTTCTCATTTTGTTCTCACGAGCAGGATCGAATGAGACCGGCCAATGACTCCGTCCGCGGATCTTCATGATGTCTGGAACAGCCATTTGCCCCTGGGCATCTCGTGCAATCACTGCCTGCATCGCGCCCTCGTCCAGCACGATCGCATCGGTGCCCACGAAGGCAATCTTCGATGCGTCGACACCCTACCCTTCGTCTGCAGCCATTGCGGACGGCGGGAATTCACGCCGCACGTCTTTCGCGAACGCCGCCACGTAAAGCGGTTCATGGCAGAGTATCGATGACGACATCCGAAGACGGCATTGCTCGCGGCTATCTCTCTTCGCCCGACATGGAGCGCCGCTTTCCGGCGCGCGTTGCGCGCATCGCCCGCGGAGCTCTCACCTGCACGGAGAAGGGCCGCGTCCTCGTCAAGGCGGGAGATCGTGCAGACCTATCGCTTCGAGCGGCGCCGCGGCGCCTTCTCCTACTTGGCCCACCGTGCGGCGGCAAAGGCGATCGAGCAGCTCGATCCGTCGGTCGAAGATGCCATGACTTATGCCGGTGTCTGCATCGAATGGGCCGAACGTGAGCACCGCGCCTGGTTCTGGCGCTGCGCACCCAATCATCAGGTGCTTTAGCATCCCGGCGCGCCACGCGGCGCATTGCTTTGCGTGCGGGCGCGTTACAGGATCGCCAGTGTCCGAGGAACCGACATGTGCAATCTCTACACCGTGCGCAAAAGCAGGGATGAAGTCGCGCAAGCCTTCCGCGCTCGCAGGCCCCCTGTCGAACCGAACCTGCCGGACGATATCCTGCCCGGCGCTCCCGGCCTGGTGGTCCGTGAGGCTGACGGCGAGCGTGTCCTGCAATCGATGGTGTGGGGTTTCCCGATGCGCTTCGCGAACATGAAGCCCGGCTCCAAACCCAAGCCCGTCAACAACATCGCCAATATCGCCAAGTTCCCATGGAAGGCGCTGGCACAGAAGCCCCAGTCGCGCTGCCTCATTCCCTTGACCAGCTTCGCCGAGCCGGAAGGGCCGAAGGGTGCCAAGACCCGGACTTGGGTCACGATCAAGAACCAACCGATCGCGGCCTGGGCAGGCCTGTGGCGCGCGAGCGACGAGTGGGGTCCGGTCTATTCCGGCGTGATGACCGATTGCAACGATGCGATACGGCCGTTGCATGAGCGGATGCCCTTGCTGCTCCAGCCGCACGAGCTCGACCAGTGGCTGCACGGCTCGTTCGAAGACCTCGTGGTCTTCCAGCAGAGGTCGTTTCCGAACGAGCTGATCGAGATTACGCCGACCAGCGACCTGTGGGTACCCAAGAAGCCGGCGCTGCAACCGTCGGCATCCTCCCCCTGACCCGAATTCGGAAGAAGACCTTGACGCGCTGTCGGCTGAACGGAAGATCGGAGCTGGCAACAGTCTGGCGCGGCGCAGCAGCCCAGGTGCCTGCGTTGACAGCCTGTTCAGCTCGGGGAAGGAACATCGACCCATGCGCATACGGATATCGACGATGATGGGGTTGGGCCTGGTCCTGGCCGGTTGCGAGGGCCCCTACTATGGCAAGGAAGTGCCCGCCGCCCCGCTGTCCGGTAGCGCCATCTGCGCCGGCTACGGCATACGCATCGGCGGGACAACCTACAACGAGTGCGTCGCCTATCAGGATTCCCAGCCGCGAGGCCAGTCGGTTCCTCCCTTTCGGCTGGACCAGTACAACAACTTGCTCGACGCTGAGGGCTATCGCGTCGACGGCACGGGCCACCGCATGACCGTGCAGAGCCCCTATTGGCTCCCCATGGGACAAGGCTATTCCGGCCAACCGCTCCTGCGCGACGAATACGGCAACCGCTACGACGTGCGAGGCAACCGCATCTGAGATTCTGCCGCTGCAAGGTTCCGCCACCGGAACGAAACGGGCAGTGCCCCGTTTCCAGTCACTGAAAGAGGTGGCGGAATGGATGCGGTCGATGCACTGGAGGCGGCATGCCACCGCCTGTTGCGCGACCCTCGGGACGACTTGTCCCGAGCGGTGCTGCTCGAAGCGCTTGCCCATTACAAGGCGGTGCCCCTGGCCAGTTTCCCTGCCTCCGTCCTCGACCTGGTCAAGATCTCCCACGACCAGGCCGACGAGCTGAGCAATCGCATATTGGCAAGCGGCAGCCTCTCCGATCCGTGGATCAACCAGGAAGTGCGAGCCGTGTGCCGCACCGTGGGCTCTCTCGCCACAGCGCTGAAGGACCCGCTTCACAGCGGCGCGCGGGTCACTTCGTTCTCATCTCGGACCAGGCCAGCGACTTGATCTGCGACCTGCGCTCCAACCACGCGGGAATCGGGAGTTCCTTGGCGCGCAGAAACTCCGGGTTGAACAATGATAGCCTCCGTGCGGATCGGCGACGCCGATCACGATGTCCCTCTTCTGCTCGCGCAGGAGGTCGAGGTGCCGACATGCTGATGAAAGTTAACCGCCGGCACCCCGACCAGCTCGGCGCCGAACAGGTGCAGCAGCTTCTCCTTTTTTCCCGGCTCTGCGCCTGCGGAATCACGATCAGCGTGCGATAGCCGCGTGCGTTGGCGATGATCGCCGCGCGGACGGAAGTATCCGCGCGTTGATCCGGACGGAGGGTCGGCGAAAGCAGTGGGATTAGTGAGACCTGGACGAGATGAATCCCGAATCGACATGTACGGTACACATTGTCGATCGAGTGTACCCATCCTGGGAAGGAAGGCTCGGCCGGGCGACCGGCAGATGCGCTCCTTCACAGTGTGGTGCATGCCTGCGCGAAGGACCGGGTAATGGAACCGAGGCTGGATGGCGAAGCGCGCGAAGCGCTGGGAATGTTTGCGGACGAAAAAAGCGCACATCGCTACCTCGAGCGAGTGCTCTGGCCCGATGGTGTGTGTTGCCCACGCTGCGACAGCACGGCCAGGGTGCGCAAGCTGGATGGTGCATCGACGCGCCTCGGCGCCTACAAATGCTACGGTTGCCGCAAGGTGTTCTCTCTTCTGCACGGGACAGTGATGAGTTCGAGCCACGTTCCCGCCCACAAGTGGCTGCAGGCGATGTATCTGATGCAAGGCGGCGCCAAGCCGATACGCGCCCAACAATTGGGCAGCATCCTGGACGTGTCGTTCAAGACGGCCGCGTCGATGTTGCGCCGCATCGGCGACTCCAGCCGACAGGCCGCGTCCGGCTCCGGCATCAATGGCGGCCACACCGGTCTCGCGGTCGACTTCGTCATCCGCCGCCCCAGGCGGCGTCCCACTGTGCGGTCTGGCTGAACAGGAGCGAGCGCTCGTGAGGTGGACATCGGAGTAGACGACACGACCTCGAACGTCGGGTCGGAAATCTCCATTTCACAACAATGTCGCTTCCACCAAAGGGGATGCTCGACGGGCGCTGCAATCGCGCTTTGCCGGCAAGGCGTTGGGTCATGCTTCGCTACTATGCGCCATCCGCGATTCTGAAGATCATATCGGACGGTGGGTGATCAAGGATGCCCTTGTACTGGACGGCCGATTCCAAGCAGCGCCTTTTCACCGGCCTCGGCGAGGGGGTGGTCAGCTTCGGAGACGTGGTGACATTCCTGGAAGCGCTGGCGGGCGTGAAAGCATTCTCGTACCGCAAGCTGTTCGACGTCTGCGCAGCACACTCTTCCATGACCGACGAAGAGCTGCTTACGGTGGTGGTCATGATCAGGGATTACCACAGGCAGGAGACGCTGGGCCCTCTCGCGATGGTCGCAACCGCCGACCAGACGGTAAAGCTGGCGCGCCTGCTGGGCGCGCTCGCAGCTGCTGATCGACCGTTCAAGGTGTTTGAAAGCCCGGAGGACGCGCGCATCTGGTTGGATACGGGTTGCCGGCGTATAAGACGAAAGCGCCACGCCGCGGTCGGCGGTTAGAGCGGTTTCCGCTCGGCCCAATGTGAGCGCACCAACATACAAACTATTCGCATGAATCAGCATGACGGCCCCCGCCTGCTGCGATTTGGTTGGCAGCCAGCGGCTTTGTCACACGTTGGCCACAACCGGGACTTGCTCTGACATGCCCAGGGACTTATCCCCAAACAAAAGCCGTCAAGGGGGGACCAATTGGCACAAGCGATCGAAACCCACTTCATCTGTGATGGGCGGTACCGCGTCCAATCCATCAAGGCGCTCGGCCGTCAACGTGCACGGATCATCGAGATCGAAGATGTCGATCGCGGCCTGCGATTCCACGGCACCGCGTTGAAGCTCGAGCGAATGGCTACGAGGCTCCGCGCTCAGCCTTTGGCCAACATTGCAAGACTGCTGCGCGGCGGCGCCTGACCCCCGTGCTTGACTAAATTCCGAACTCGGTCGGAATGCCTGCCGAGTTGCTGTTCGCCATCGCATCCCGCAGCCGCGGCAGCAGCTCCCAGACCCTTCGATTGAGGCTCCTCAATTCCCGGCACGCTTCGACCATGCCGTCGAGGCGTTTCTGGTCGATTGGATTCTGCTCGCCAAACCTGATCCTGCCGCCTTTCGTGACGAGGTGCATGGTCTGCGTATGCGTGATCGCTCCCTTGGCATCGACTGTGTACATCGCCTGCAGGAACTCATTGCGAACCTGGCTGGCCTCGCCGAAAAGCTTGACCACCTGGTCGAGCTCTTCGCGCATCTCGCGATCGGCGATCCGTATCGCTGCGAGGCGGGAAATCAGATCCAGCCGTGCCCGCGTGGTGTTCAGGGTCGAGAAGACGACAGCGGCCGAAGGCTCGTCGCTCCGCAGCAGCAGCATCAAGACATAGATCAGCAGGCTTTCGTTGTTCGACGAACCGAAAACCAGCTGTCCGATCAGGACCATGAGGTCGGCGCGGCTGGCGCCCGTCTCGCGTGCGGCGGCCTCGATCGCATCGAAATCCGGCGGGTTGGGTAGAGTGCCGACCGTCGTTTCGTGCGGCGGCGGCGATTGGTCGTGTCCCTGCACATCCTCGCTTTCCTCGAGTGCGACGTCGGGATGCCCTTTCCTCACGACGCCGATGAGCCGGCGCACGGCATCGTCGAACTCGGCGCCGGCTTGGCCGCCGTGCGCTTCCTTCATGTGATCGATGAACAGCGCGAACTGCTCATCGCTGTGTGTCGAGGGTCTCTTTCGGGCCATGGTTGGTCTTGACGTCGTGGCGGTTGGAGCCGTGGGATCTGCACTCTGTCGGGAAGGCGGGGCAAGCCGCTTGCCTCGGCCTCCTGTCGTCTCAGGCGAATCCGCTACCGTGGCGCACCGCGTGGCACGTCGCCGGTACGCCGGCATGCGCCGAATCCGCATCGCCAAGCGATCGGGGGGCAGGCATCGCTGCGCAGGCCTGCCGGTCGAGGACGCGGTACATTCTGTCGAGGAGGCGGCAATCCACGTCGGGTTGAGGATCGTCCTCGCTCTTCTCGTCCGGTCCACTCGCCGCGAATCGCGAGGTCAGATCCTCCAGTTCCCGGAGCAGTCCCGAGATGCGGGCAAGCTGCTGGTTGAGTCCTGCCTGCCGGACAGGAAACCCCGGCACTGCGAAGGCGCGGTGGCGTCCCTCGCTCCGGAGATCGTGGGGGCGTCGGAACTCGATGATCTTCCCGCTCATGGAAATACCTTCGGCGATTGGGAATTGACTCTTGGAACGCATACTGTCTGCTAATGACAGAACCGTGATCGCTGGCTCGGCCGAGACTAGATATCGACCGGGCGGTTGTGTGATAATCCTGTGTTCGCGCAACGGGGTAGTTCGAGTCGGTTTGTCACAAACTGCCCACTTTATTTAGAGTGCCTGACACGGGGGAAGCGACCGCAATCTGTGGACACTGTACCGGAAAAAGTCCGCCTCCAGCTGCTGGCCAAGTTTCCGCGCGAACTCTCCAAGAGGCTGTTGGCCGGCGAGAGGACGCTCAAGCTGCGCGAAGGCGAGACGTTGTTCGAGCGCGGCGATGCCGGCGACGGCTGCTATTGGCTGCGACGCGGCGTGCTCGCAGTCTGTGTTGCTTCAACGACTGGAGAACAGCGCATTCTCGCCATCCTGGGGCCGGGCGCGATCGTGGGTGAACTGGCGATGATCGACGGCCTTCCGAGATCGGCCAGCGTCCAGGCCATCAGGGACTGCGAACTCACGTTCCTCAGCCGCGCCGCCTTCACCGAGATGCTGGAGCGGCATCCCGAGCTCTACGCCGACATCGTGGCGACGCTGGCGGCCCGCCTGCGCCAGTCCGATGAAGACCTGGTGGCATCGAGCTTCCTGACGGTGCGCGCGCGCGTCGCCCGCGCCCTGCTCCAGTTCGCCCGTCAGCTTGGCGAGGAGTCGGGGCCGGGACGGATCCTGATCCGGCACAGGATCACCCAGAGCGACCTTGCCGCCATGGCCGGCGTGGCACGCGAGAGTGTAAGCCGCACCCTGGGCCAATGGAATCGGCAGAAGATCGTCCAGCGCATGTCGCGCACCGGCTACGTCGTGCACAAAGCCAGCCTCGAGAGCGCAGCCGAAGAATAGATCTAAAGCGTGCTCTCGTCGACGGCGTCAGAAGCTCAGCAGCTTGGCCTGCACGACACTCTCGAGTCCCGCAATCTTGCCCATGAGTTCGGTCGAGATCGGCTGATCGACCTGTACCAGGGCGATCGCCGACCCGCCCGGCGCGTCGCGGCCGAGATGGAAGGTCGCGATGTTGACCTTGCTCTCGCCGAGCAGCGTGCCGAGACGGCCGATGAAGCCCGGCTTGTCGTCGTTGGTGATGAAGAGCATGTGCGGCGCGAACTCGGCCTCGATCTCGATGCCCTTGATGTCAACGATGCGCGGATGCTTGCCGCCGAACAGCGTGCCGGTGACGGCGCGCGTGTACTTCTCGCCGGTGACGGTGAGACGGACCATCGAATGGTAGTCGCCGGCGCGCTCGTGCTTGACCTCGGCCATCTCGATGCCGCGCTCGCGGGCGACGACGGGAGCGTTCACCATGTTCACCGAGGTGAGCTGCGGGCGCAGCACGCCCATCAGCGCCACCTGGCTCAACGGCTTGACGTTGAGCGCCGCCACGTCGCCCTCGTATTCGATCGACACCGCCTTGATGTCGGTGTCGGTGAGCTGGCCCGCGAACGAGCCCAACTTCTCGGCGAGGTCGAGATAGGGCGCCAGCCTGGGCGCCTCCTCGGCCGTCACGTTGGGCATGTTGAGCGAGTTCACGATGGCGCCGGTCAGCAGGTAGTCCGACATCTGCTCGGCGACCTGCAGGGCCACGTTCTCCTGCGCCTCGAGGGTCGAGGCGCCGAGATGGGGCGTGCTGACGAGGTTGGGCGCTCCGAACAGCACGTTCGACTTGGCCGGCTCCTCTGTGAAGACGTCGAAGCCCGCACCGGCAATGTGGCCGGACACCAGCAGGTCGCGCACGGCGAGCTCGTCGACCAGGCCGCCGCGGGCGCAGTTGATGATGCGCACGCCCTTCTTGGTCTTCATCAGGTTGGCGCGGCCGAGAATGTTCTTCGTCTGCTCGGTGAGCGGCGTGTGAACTGTGATGAAGTCGGCACGCGCCAGCACCTGGTCGAGCGTCACCTTCTCGACGCCGAGTTCCTGGGCGCGCTGGTCGGACAGGAACGGATCGTAGGCCATGACGCGCATCTTCAGACCGATGGCGCGCTCGGCGACGATCGAGCCGATGTTGCCGCAGCCGATCAGGCCCAGCGTCTTGAAGCTGAGCTCGGTGCCCATGAAGCGGTTCTTCTCCCACTTGCCGGCCTGGGTCGAGGCGTTGGCGTCCGGGATCTGGCGGGCCACGGCGAACATCAAGGCGATGGCGTGCTCGGCCGTGGTGATGGCGTTGCCGTACGGCGTGTTCATGACGACGACACCGTGCGCAGTCGCCGACTTGATGTCGACGTTGTCGACGCCGATGCCGGCACGGCCGACGACCTTGAGCTTCTTGGCCTCGGCCAGCACCTCGGCCGTGACCTTGGTCGCCGAGCGGATCGCCAGGCCCTCGTAGTTGCCGACGATGGCACGCAGTTCGGCGGGCTTCAGGCCGGGCTTGAAATCGACGTCGCAACCGCGCTCGGAGAAGATTTCGACGGCGCGGGGAGACAGCTCATCGGAGATGAGGACTTTCGGTTTTGCCATGACTTCAGAACTCCTCAGGCCGCCTTGGCGCCAAACTCGCGCTCGATCTCGCCGTAGGCCCAGTCGAGCCACGGCAGCAGGGCTTCGAGGTCGCTCTTCTCGACCGTCGCGCCGCACCAGATGCGCAGACCCGGCGGGGCATCTCGGTAGGAGCCGACGTCGTAGCCCGCCTTCTCGCTCTCCAGCAGGTCGGCCATCTTCTTGGCCGCCGCGGCCTGCTTGTCGGCCGCGAGCGCGGTGAACCAGGGCGCGGTGATGACGAGGCAGACCGAGGTGTTCGATCGAATCGCCTTGTCGCCCGCGAGGAAGCCGATCCATTTGCGCTCGGCCACGAACTTTTCCAGCACGCCGAGATTGGCTTCCGAGCGCGCCATCAGCGCCTTCAGGCCGCCGAGGCTCTCGCCCCAACGCAGGCCGTCGATCGCATCTTCCACGCAGAGCATCGACGGCGTGTTGATGGTGTCGCCCTTGAAGATCGCCTCGGAGAACTTGCCGCCCGAGGTCAGGCGGAAGAGCTTGGGCAACGGCCACGGCGGCGAATAGCTTTCCAGCCGCTGCACTGCGCGGGGAGACAGGACGAGCACGCCATGCGCGCCCTCCCCGCCCATCACCTTCTGCCAGGACCAGGTCACGACATCGAGCTTGGGCCACGGCAGGTCCATGGCGAACACGGCCGAGGTGGCGTCGCAGATCGCCAGTCCCTCGCGGTCGGCGGCGATCCAGTCGCCGTTCGGCACCTTCACGCCCGAGGTCGTGCCGTTCCAGGTGAAGACGACGTCATGCGTCCAGTCGACCGCCTTGAGATCGGCGATCTGGCCATAGGGCGCCTTCAGAACGCGCGCATCCTTGAGCTTGAGCTGCTTGGCGACATCCGTGACCCAGCCTTCGCCAAAACTCTCCCAGGCCAGCATGTCGACCGGCCGGACGCCGAGCAGCGACCACAGCGCCATCTCGACGGCGCCGGTATCCGAGGCCGGCACGATGCCGATGCGATAGTCGGCCGGAATGCCCAGCAGAGCGCGCGTACGGTCGACCGTCTCGACGATCTTCTTCTTGCCAAGTTTTGATCGGTGGGACCGCCCGATGGCGGCATCATTGAGGACTTCGGGCGTCCACCCAGGACGCTTGGCGCAGGGTCCGGACGAAAAGTCGGGACGCGCCGGACGCAAGTTCGGCTTCATCAAACCTCTCCCTTACAGAAGAGCTGCACTCCGGTGGGGGAGCGTGGCCCGCCGCCGATATACGGATCGACGCAAGCGCCGTCAACGCCTGGCGCGATACGAAGCACCGGGATTATTCAGACCCAACAATTCGACTCGCCGACGTCACTTGCCGGCTCTGCCGGTCAACGGCGACTGAGCTGGTAGTAGTTGCCGGCCACGGGATCACTGAAGACGGGCTCGGCCCGATAGTTGTCGTGCAGCATCCGCCAGATGGCAGGCGCACGATTGGCAGCCGACAACGCGCCGAGCTGGCCGGTGAGTTCGGCCTCGCTCCAGTTCCAGACGTCGGAAACGACGACGCGATAGCCGCGGTCGAAGGCGTGATCGATGTCGCGCTTCAGGATCTCGGCATTGTGCTCGGCTGACCAGTCGGGATGGCGGATGGCTCCGGCATCGACCGCGATCCACTTGAACTTGTCGTCAGACGGTTTGCCGTCCCAGTCCCAGGTGCGGCTCCACAGCGCGTACTGCCACATGGTGATGGGCTCGAAGCCCCAGTAGACGAACACCGTCGACGCCGGCGGAAAGCGCTGCTCGAGCGCAGCCACGGCCTTGAGCGCCGCCGGGTCGCCGCCGCGGAAACGGGCGAGGGCGCCGACGTTCCAGACCAAGGGCAGGACCGACAGAACGGCGAGCGCGATCACGATGCCGCGCGAACGCAGCGACAATGCTCCCAGCAACAGAGCCCACGCCACCGTCAGCCACGGCATGACGTTGATCTGCATCTGTGGATCCTGCGGCTGCGAGTAGAGGTTCATCACCTGCCCCGCTCCCAAGGTCCCGAGGAACACGATCGCGACCGCGCGCAGGCGCGGCTCGCGACGCCGCGGCCACACGGTCATGACGGCGGCGACGAAGATCGCCGCCTGCAGCGCCACCGAGGCCAGGAGAGGCAACGCTGCGCGCCTGGCGGACAATGGATCGATCCAGCCGCCGACGATCAGAAAATAGTTTCCGACGCCCGAGAGCATCATCCAGGACTTGTCCCACGACAGGCCGGCCCAGCCGGTGGCCACACCCTTGCCGGTCCACAGCATGTCGAGCAGGCCGACGGCGCCGGACCAGCGCTCCGACCACAGCTGCACGATGCCCGCCACGGCGATGATCGCCAGCACCAGCGTTCCGATCACTGCCAGCCGACGCAGCTTCCGTCCGGGCGACAGCGCGAGGGCCAGGATCAACGGAGGCAACAACGGGAACAGCAGACGCCATTCGATCAGCCAGCCGAGCGTGAACAGCATCCCGACCACGGCAACGCGAACATGCGTCGGCCGATCGAACCACAGGGCGGCCAGCGCCATCGCCCCCAGTACGAGCGTGTAGCCCGGCATGATGTCCTCGCTGATCACCGACAGCAGCAGGACGAAGCCGCAGCCGAAGTGGAAGCAGGCGGACAGGATCGCCGCGCGGACGCTGCCGGTCAGGCGATGAACGAAGGCATAGACTATCGTCGTGGCAAGGCTGGCGAAGAAGGCGTTGAGCCAGGCGAACTGCCGCCACGGCACGCCGCGATCGATGCCCAGCCCGTCGAGCAGCCGACAGAGCGCGCCGTAGAGCGGGAAATAGAGGTAGTTCGACGGATCGAGCCGCGCGCGCAACGGATCGGCGATCCAGGGCTCGGCCTGGATGCTCTTGTACATGCCGTTGGCGGTGATGATGTGGACATTCTGCAGCCAGGCGATCAGACCGCACAACACCGCAAGGCCGAGCACGAAAGCCAGGAGCAGGTGCCAGCCAGGCGCATTCTTCTCTTCGTTCAGGATCGCTACATCTTCCGCCCGACCAGCGTCACCGCGCCCTCGGGCCCGTAGCTCTCGTAGTGCAGGCAGCCCTTCTCCATGGTGAAGATCTCGCCTGGCTTGTAGGTGCGGGTCGTGCCGCCGGCCGTGAGCGCGAGCGCACCTTGGATCACCATCGCCCGGACGTGGAAGGGGTGGCTGTGCTCCGGATTGACCTTGGCACCCGTCGTCGTGCTGGTCAGCATGTCGTAGCCGTCGCGCTTGAGCTGGGCCTCGAACGTCTGTCGATCCATCCCGTCTCTCCTCAGGCGGCTTTGCGTGCCGCCACGACATATTGCGCCCCCAGGGGCAGCCACGCCAGCGTCCGGTCGATGGAGCGCAGGAAGGCGAGGCCGGGCGGCATGAACATCAGGTAGTCGGTGTTGAGGTCATAGCGCGCGGTGTCGAGCAGACCGTAGCGGACCTCGCGGGCGTCCAGCAGGATGGCGTTCTCGTCGATCGGCGTGCGGGCGATCACGTAGCGCACCAGCGGATTGCGCGGGTTGTGCTCGAAGACGTAGATCCGGCCGCCGGGCTTCAGGACGCGCCCGAGCTCGCGATAGACCGCCTGGCGCTCCTCGACCGGCACGTGGTGCAGCACGGCGCTGATGGTGACGACGTCGAACCGCCGGTCGGCGAACGGCGTTCTGGCCCCCTCCTGCGTCGCCAGCGCCGGCGCCGGGCCCAGCGTCGCCGGCCAGCGCTTGCCGACTTCGGCCAGCATCGCGCCCGACACGTCACAGCCTGTGAAAGCCGCCCGCGCGCCGAGTTGGCCGAGAACCCGCATGAGATCGCCGGCGCCGCAGCCATAGTCGAGGACGGCAAGCCCGCCGCTCCTCAACCCGGGCTCACGGCGCAGCAGCCAGCGCGCCTTCACAGCGATGAACTGGTCGGCCGAGTCGCCCATCATGCGCTTGATGGGATTGTCGAGACCACCGTCGTAGGACGCTGCGTGACGATCGAACTCCGCCGGTTTCATTTGGGGCCTCTCACCTGGGACCACCGACGATGTCGCGGATCATGAACAGCGGCCTGCCCTTGCTCTGGTCGTAGAGCCGCCCGAGATAGGCGCCGATGATGCCCAGCATCAGGAACTGCATGCCGCCGAGAAGGCCGACGGCGGCCATCAGCGACGTCCAGCCGGGCAGCGTGTGGCCGAACGCCCAGCCGATGATGGAATAGACGAAGAAGGCAAAGCCGATCGCGGCCATCACCCAACCGATGGTCATCGAGGCCATCAGCGGCACGACCGAGAAGGCGGTGATGGCGTCGGCGGCGAAGCGCACCATCTTGGACAGGGGATACTTGCTCTCACCCGCCACCCGCGCCTTGCGGTCGTAAGGCAGCGGCACTTGCTTGCCGCCGATCCAGGCGACCATGCCGCGCACGAAGCGATGGCGCTCGGGCATGGCGATCAGCAGATCGAGCACGCGGCGCGTTATCAGGCGGAAGTCACCGGCATCGAGCGGGATTTCGACGTCTGTCATACGGCCGATCAGGCGATAGAAGGCGGCCGCCGTGGTACGCTTGAACAGACTCTCGCCGTCGCGTTGGCGGCGTAGGCCATAGACCACGTCGGCGCCCCCTTTCCCGTCGGCACCGTCCATCAACGCCATCATGTCGGGCAGCAGCTCCGGCGGGTCCTGCAGGTCGGCGTCGATGATTAGGATGCGCTCGCCGCGGCACACGGTGAGGCCGGCGGTGAGCGCGAGCTGATGGCCGTGGTTGCGCATCAGCCGGACGCCGACGATGCGCGGATCGCGGGCAGCCGCCTCGGTCATGACCTCCCAGGTGCGATCGTGCGAGCCGTCGTCGACCAGCACGATCTCCCCCTTCCCGCCGATGGCGTCGAGAACCGCGCCGACCCGGCGCAGGAACTCGGGCAGGACGTCCTGCTCGTTATAGCAAGGGGCCACCACGGAGAGCGCCGGGCGGTTGATGAGCGTCATAGCGGAGCAATAGACGTTGTCATTCCACCCGGCAATGGCCGAGAACGCTGTCCAGTTCGCCGGACCGCACCGCCTCGCGCAGCCGCGCATTGTCGACGGTGAGGAGGATCACGATCGGCTTCTTGTTGATGCCCTCGAAGGAATAGCGCATGCCGAGTTTGACCTGCGCCCAAACCGGCACCCGCTGCACGTTCATCTGGTCGATGTACGAGGTGCTGTCGTAGACCAACCGCCCGAGCACGGTAAGTCCTCTCAGCCACGGCAGATCCCATTCGCCGCCGCCCACAGCCTGGAAATTGGGGACGCCTACCGCATGGTTGCCCTGGTTGATGCCGCCCAGGGTCCTGGTCAATCGCGCGTCGATGTAGCTCGCGCCGCCGAGTACCCTGACGCCTTCGGTCACCTCGCCGAAGACATTCAACTCGACGCCGCGATTGCGCTGCTCGCCGTCGACCGTGAACATGTTCGGGGCCGGGGTGATGAACCCGCTCGGTTAGGTGATCTGCAAGCCGGCGAGCGTCGTCGTCAGCCTGCCCCAATCGACCTTCACGCCCACTTCGTACTGCTGCGCCATGAACGGCGTAAACACCTGCCCGCATTGACAGCTCCGATGGGCGCCATGAGCCCGACAATCGGCGTCGCAGTACCTTGATTGTACAAATCAGTGACGATGCCCCTCGTCGTATCGCCGTTCCACGACCTCATCTGCTGACCGCGCATGCCGCTCTGGGCCCGCTCCCGCCACATCGACAGCGTGTCGCCGACGACGACGCTGGAGAGATTCGACTGAGAGCGGATTGGCTGATCATCGCGGCCGGGCGATCAGCTTCAGGCTGTAGTCGACGAGGTGGTAGCCGAGCTTCCGTGCCTCCTCCGCGAGCAGGGATTCCAGGCCTGTGTCGTCGATCTCGACGATCGTGCCGGTCGCCACGTCGATCGGGTGCGGATGCGAAGCCCGCCCGGCGCGCTCGTAGTGCGCCCTGCCGTCGGCGAAGACCTGACGCTTTACCATTCCTGCTTCGACCAGGGTGTTGAGCGTGCGGTAGACAGTGGCGATGCCGATGCGATGGCCGTCGGCGGCGCGGCGATGGATCTCGCGCACGCACGGATGATCTTCCGCCGCCTCCAGTACCTCCAGAACGATGCGCCGATGCTCGGTGAGCCGCAGGCCGTGCTGCACGCAGAGGGCTTCGAGCGCCGTCATGCTCACCGCTTTATATAGAACTGCACGGGCACCAGCAGTTCGAGGCTCTCGCCCGGCTGGTCCGACGGCAATGGCGGCAGCGGCTGGGCGCGCTGCAGCAGGTCGAGCCCCTCCTGGTCGAGCGAGGCAAAGCCCGAGGCGCGCTCGATGCGCGCGGCGAGCACGCGCCCGTCACGGCTCATCGTGAAGCGCACGTAGGTCACGCCCTCGTGGCGTGAACGCTGCGCGTCGTGCGGATAGCGCTTGTGGCGCTCGAGGTGACGCAGCAACAAGCCTTTCCAGGTCGGCAGCGAGGCCGACGGCGGCTCGGGCGAGGCGCCCGGCGCAGGCGCGGCGGCACGCTCGGTCTGTTCGGGCGCCGCCTGCGGCGCGGCGGCGACGGATTTCGGCTTGGGCTGAGGCGGCTTGGGCTTTTCGACCGGCTTGGGTTTCTCCGGCGGCTTCAGGTCGAGCGGTGGTGGCGGCTCAGGCGCGGGCAGCACGACCTCGGCCTTCGGAATCTCGACGGGAGGCGGCGGCTCGGCGACCTCGATTTCGATCTTCATCGGCTTGAGATCGACCGGCGGCGGTTCCTGCGGCTCGGGCACGGCCTCGCTGAGCTCCGGCGCCGGCGGCGCATCGGTGGGCGTCGCCTGCGGCGCGGCGGGCAAGGGCGCCATCTCCAGCATCACGGCCGCCGCTGGCGGCGAATAAGGCGCCTCGGCCGCGGTCCAACCGAGCGCCAGCCCGACCGCACCGGCGTGCAGGCCGAGCACGAAGACGAAGCTGCCGGACCAGCGGACCCAGTCCTTCACTGCTCGAGCCCGACCAGCGCGACCTTCAGATAGCCCGCCGAACGCAACAGGTTCATGCCCTGCATCAGCTCGCCGTAGGGCACGTTCTTGTCGGCTCGCAGGAAGACGCGCTCGTCCTTCTTGCCGCCCGTCGCCTCGTCGAGCGCCTTGGCAAGGTCACCGCGCGTCACCGGCTTGTCCTTCAGCACAAAGGACAGGTCGGACTTCAGGGTGAGATAGAGCGGTGTCTCGGGCTTGGTCTGGCGTTCGGCCGTCGACGTCGGCAGCTCGACCGGCACGTCGACGGTGGCGAGCGGTGCCGCCACCATGAAGATGATCAGGAGCACCAGCATCACGTCGATGAAGGGCGTGACGTTGATCTCGTGGGTCTCGGCGAGCTCGTCCTCGCCGTGGTCGAGCTTTACCGACATTTGCCGATGTCCCTGGAAACCAGCCGCAGCACGGCGGCCGAGGTATCGCCGACAAGCGCGCGATAGGCAGCGATGCGGCGGGCGAAGTGATTGTAGATCACGACGGCGGGAATGGCCGCGGCGAGGCCGAGCGCGGTGGCGAGCAGCGCCTCGGCAATACCGGGCGCCACGACCGCGAGGTTGGTGGTCTGCGAGCGCGAGATGCCGATGAAGGAGTTCATGATGCCCCACACCGTGCCGAACAGGCCGACGAACGGCGCCGTGGCGCCGATAGTCGCGAGCATGCCCGTGCCCTTCAGCATGCTGCGGCCCGTGGCCGCTTCGAGCCGCTCGAGCCTGGAAGCGACGCGTTCCTTCAGACCCTCGTGATCGCCGACGGCGTCAGCCGACAGCTTGCGTTCGGTCTGCGCCGCCGCGACCAGCGGGTTGGCCGGCGCATCGTCCAGCGATGGCGCGGCATCGACGGCCGACAAGACGGCGCTCTGGCGGCGGAATGCCATGGCAAGCTCGAGATTCTTGGCGACGAAGACCGTCCAGGTGATCACGGAAGCGATTGCCAGCCCGACCATCACGGCCTGCACCACCCAGTCGGCGGCCATGAACATGCCCCACACCGACAGGTCCTTGGGCAGAATGGACGGGCTCACCGCCGCGGCGTCCGGCGACGGCGTCGCCGGTGAAGGCTGGGCGACTGTCTCCGGCGCTGGAGCTGCGGCCGGAGATGCCGTCGTCTCGGCGGGCGCCGCCGCGGCCGGCGGTGTGGTCGAGCCGTTCGATTGGGCGAAGGCCTGCAGCGGCGACAGCAAGAGCAGGAGGATCACGAAAACAAGACGCATGAAAAAGCCGACCTCACCCGAGATGTTGAACAAGACGCGCCACCGGGCGCAGCCAGTGCGCCCGCCACGACAGCGTGGCGACGACGCAAAGCGCACCGATGGTGATGACCGTGGCCCACAACAGCGAGCCGAAGCTGGCGCCATCGCGCACCAGCGCCAGCACGAGGGCCGCCAGCAGCAGCACCCAACCGACGCAGCGCAGCACCATGCAAGTGCGACGCGGACAATGGCGGCCGCCGCCGAGATGGTGCCAATGGCGGTCCTGGCTGAGGGCCAGCGCGGCGAAGCCGAGATAGGCGCAAGCGAAGACCGCGAGCAGCAGGATTGCCTCAGGCATGGCGCACCCGGGCGATGCGCGACGGCCGGCTGAGGCGCAGCGCCGAGATCGCGGCGATTGCCGCACCCGCCATCAGGAGAACGTCCATGCTGGCGACCGACCAGAGATGACGGTTCGCCAGGCTGCGCAGCAGATGATCGCCGGTCGTGATCCAGTTCAGCAGCACCGCCGCAGCCGCCAGCGCAGCCACGGTCCAGCACTGCTCCATCCAGGCACGCTGTGGCCTCGCCCAGGCGTGGGCGAAAGTCGCCAGCCAGACCAGGTAGAAGCTCCAGATCTCCAGCGCCGCGCGATCCTGGCCGAAGGCGCTGGCGCCGAGCGGCAATAGCCGGTTGACGACAAAGAACGCGGCCGTGGCGATCAGCATGCCGGTGACCGATCCCACCGCCATCCCTTCGACGACGCGCACGCCTTTCAGCCCGAGCTGCGCATGCTTCTTGCGCCGAGATTCCAGCCAGAAGAGGTAGCCGGTCGCGATCAGCACGCAGCCCGCGAGGCCAAGGCCGAAATAAACCCAGCGCAGGCTCCAGTGGCGAAACTGAATCAAGTGAAAGCCCGACACGAAGCGTTGCACGCTCATGACCGGCGCCGTGCCGGCGCGGTAGCTCATCAGCGTCCCGGTCGGCCCGTCGAAATAGGCCGCGTCATAGGTGCTGCTTACGATGCCCTCGTCGAGGCGGCCAAAACTAACGATCGACTTCGCGTCACCGGGATTGCGGACGATGAAGTAGCGCAGCGCCGAGCCGTCCCACAGCCGCCGTGCCTCGGCGGCCATGGCATCGAACGAAGCCATGCCCCCGCCCTCGCCCGACCGGCCCTTGGGAAACACATTTCCGTAGGCGTCTGAGAAGAAGGCCAGCCGGTCGTTGTTGTAGGTGAGCTGCCAGGTGCTGGGGAAATAGGTCGACCAGAAAATGATCAGGCCCGAAAGGGCGATCAGGAAATGAAAGGGCAGCCCCAGCACGCCGGTGACATTGTGCAGGTCGAGGATCAGCCGGCGTGGCTTCCTGTCCGCGCGAAAGGTGAAGAAGTCGGTGAAGATCTTGCGGTGGATGACTACGCCGGAAACGCACAACGCCATCATCGCCATGGCAGCCACTCCGACCAGCCAGTAGCCGATGTCCTGGAAGCGGATGTGCAGCA
Source organism: Pseudomonadota bacterium (assembly GCA_023416135.1). Taxonomy (GTDB): domain Bacteria; phylum Pseudomonadota; class Alphaproteobacteria; order Reyranellales; family Reyranellaceae; genus Reyranella. The sequence goes on along the minus strand of JAEZIF010000043.1, from coordinate 1,908 downwards.
TGTAGTGAAATGGATATATGAAGCGCGTTCCGGCGAGCGTGCCGGGTTCGGGCAGCACCGCGCCGGTGCTGGGATCGACAAAGCGTTGGACCGGGCCCGACCGGTGGCGCGTCAGAATGCGGATGGCCGACTCCCGGTCGTTCGGCAGGCTCACACTGAAGAAGGGAGCCTTCGCCGCCGCGGCGGCTTCGTACATCGGACGGAGCGATTCGAGCGAGAGCGTCTTGTCCGGTGCCGGCAGCCGGATCATGGGCGCCATCCAACGGTCGATCTCGCGGTCGAACACCGCGAGGGTCCCCATCCAGAAGATCGCAAACAGCAACCCACTCAGCACGACGCCAGCCCAGGTGTGCATCCAGTTCATCGAAGCGCGGAAGCCCTGCTCCATCTCAGGCTCCGCTCGCCAGACGTACAAGGCCCAGCGCCCCGCCCCAGGAAACGACCCCGACGGCGGTAAGGATGACGCACAGGCGAACCAGGCTCGGCTCGGCAAATCCCCAGATCAGCAAGCCCAGGTAGACCAGGAAGGCGAGCATCGAGGCGAGCACAACGGCCTCGGCAGGCGGCATCGCCGTCGTCACCGGGAGGGCGCGCGCGGCCAGGGCCGCCAGGCCGGCCGAGACCGCATAGCCGCCGCCGATGGCTGCGACCAGACGCACGATGATCGGGATGGCCTTCCTGGCCCCCGCACGCTCCAAGTTGCGCTGCAACTCGATCAGCTCCCCGATATTCGCCATTTGCCCGATTCGGCACCTTGAAACGCCGAAAAGGGGCCAGGCCGACCGCCGCCCCTGCTCCTATGACGAACGGGACGCCCGAACCCTCACCCCTATGACGAACGAGAGGGCTGTTTTTTCATTATTTTGTGTCCAGACCTGCGAACGATTTTCGTTCCTATCCGGTGCCGGACCTCCCCGCTGTTAGTCCGTCGTCAGCGCCCGGCGGAAGGTACGCGGCGTGCCCAGCGACAGCGTGATTGCAGCCAAACCGTTGGCCGAATAGTCGTTGTCGAGCAGTTTCTCGACGAACCCGCCTTGGTCGGTCCGTACATCGTGCCGATCCACCAAGAACTCGTGACCGATCGGGCCGGTATCAGCCTCTGTTCCCAAGAACAGTATGGCAGTTGCGAATTATTCGCAATTAGAAATATGGCAAAGCCCTGACTGTCCGGAGCCCATAGGCTAAAAGCACCAGCCCATGACTGCCAACGACAACGACCATCGCGGCCTGCTACCGGCCGGCCTTGCCGATCTGCTACCGCCTGATGCCGCCCGAGAGGCGCGCGCCATCGACCTCGCCATCGAGCGCTTTGCCGCATTCGGCTACGAGCGGGTCAAGCCGCCACTGGTCGAGTTCGAGGAATCGCTGCTGGGTGGACCGGGGGCGGCGCTCGCGCCGCAGACCTTCCGGCTGATGGATCCGGTGTCGCAGCGCATGATGGGGGTGCGGCCCGACATGACCGTGCAGGTCGCGCGCATCGCCGTCACCCGGCTGAAGCACGAGCCGCGGCCGCTGCGCCTCTCCTACGGTGGCAACGTCATCCGCGTACGCGGCGGCGCGCTGAAGCCCGAGCGCCAGTTCGCCCAAGTCGGCACCGAGCTGATCGGCGTGGACTCTGCCGAAGCCGATGCCGAGGCGGTGTTGCTGGCGGTCGATGCGCTGCGCGCCATCGGCGTCGCCGAGCTTTCGGTCGACCTCAACCTGCCCACGCTGGTGACGGCGGTCGGCGCCGGCCTGAAGCTGCCGGCCGATACGCTGCGCCGGGTGCGGCGGGCGCTCGACCGCAAGGACGAAGGCGGCATCGCCAAGACCCTGGGCGACGCCAAAAAGTCGGTCGACCTGTTCACCGGCCTGCTGCGCGCCGCGGGCCCGGCCGAAAAGGGCATCGCCCAGCTCACGGCGCTCAAG
>JAEZIF010000002.1 GCA_023416135.1 Pseudomonadota bacterium | reverse complement strand
TCAGCTTCCTGTCGAACGGGCGCATGATCCGGCTGCGCGACATCGCCGAGGTGCGCCGCGCCTACGCCGACCCGCCGCAGCCGATGTTCCGCGTCAACGGCAAGCCCGCCATCGGGCTTGCCATCGCCATGCGCAACGGCGGCGACATCCTGGCGCTCGGGCGCAATGTGGCGGCCGAGATCGAGAACGTCCTCGTCGACCTGCCGCTCGGCATCGAGCCCACCCTGGTCTCCGACCAGCCCGCCGTCGTCGATCACGCCATCGGCGAGTTCATGGTCTCGCTGTGGCAGGCCATTGCCATCATCATGGCGGTCAGCATCATCAGCCTGGGGCTGCGGCCCGGCGCGATCGTCGCGGCGTCGATCCCGCTCACGCTCGCCGTCACCTTTCCCATCATGCAAGGCTTCGACATCGACTTGCAGCGCATCTCGCTCGGCGCCCTGATCATCGCGCTCAGCCTGCTGGTCGACAGCGCCATGACCACGGTCGACGTCATGACCACCCGCATCGCCCAGGGCGACAGCACCGAGCAGGCTGCGTCCTTCGCCTACAAGACGCTGGCGTTTCCGATGCTGACCGGCACCTTCGTCACGGCGGCGGGGTTCGTGCCGATCGGCTTCGCGCAAAGCGCGGCGGGCGAGTACACCTTCTCGATCTTCGCCGTCGTGACCATTACCCTGTTCGTTTCATGGTTCGTTGCGGTGCTGTTCGCGCCCCTGCTCGGCGTGCTGCTGCTGAAGCCGCCGAAATCCAGCGAGCCCGCCAAGCCGAACATCGTCCTACGGACCTTCCGCACCTTCCTGGTTGGCGCGATGCGCGTGCGCTGGATCACGATCGGCGTCACCGTGGCGAGCCTGGTCGCGGCCTTCCTCGCTTCGCCCTTCGTGCCGCGCCAGTTCTTCCCGGCGTCCGACCGGCCCGAGCTGGTGGTCGACCTGACCTTGCCGCAGAACGCCTCGATCTACGGCAGCGACACGGTCGCGAGCCAGCTCGACGCCTTCCTGGCGACGGATCCCGACGTCGAGCGCTGGAGCACCTACATCGGACGCGGCGCCATCCGGTTCTACCTGCCGCTCGACGTCAAGCTGCCCAACGACTTCTTCTCCCAGGCCGTCGTCGTCGCCAAGGACGTCGCGGCGCGCGACCGCCTGCAGGCCAAGCTCGAGAAGCTGATGTCGGAGCAGATGCCGAGCGTGGTCGGCCGCGTCTCGCCGCTTGAGCTCGGACCGCCGGTCGGCTGGCCGGTGCAATACCGGGTGAGCGGCCCCGACCTTTCCGAGGTGAGGTCGATCGCATTGAGGCTCGCCGAGGTCCTGGGCAACGCCCCCCACATCAGCGAGATCAGCTACGACTGGATGGAGCCCGCCCGCCAGGTGCGCGTCACCATCGACCAGGACAAGGCGAGGCTGCTCGGCCTCAGCTCGCGCGCGATCGCCGAGGTCATCAACACCCTGATGGCTGGCACCGCCGTCACCCAGGTGCGCGACGACATCTATCTCATTCCCGTCATCACGCGTGCCCTCGACGAGCAGCGCAGCTCGCTGTCGACGCTGCGCGCCCTGCAGTTGCCGCTGGCCGACGGACGTACGGTGCCGCTGAACCAGGTCGCGACCTTCGACTTCAACCAGGAATACCCGCTGATCTGGAGGCGCCAGCGCGTGCCGACCCTCACCGTGCTGGCCGACGTCCCACCCAGCGTGTCGCCGGCGAGTGCCGTCGACGCGCTCGCACCGGCGATCGAGAAGCTGCGGCAGAGCCTGCCCAAGGACTACCGCATCGCCGTCGGCGGCACGGTCGAGGAGAGTGCGAACTCGCAGGCCTCGGTGTTCGCCAAGGTGCCGCTGATGCTGCTGCTGATGCTGTTCTTCCTGATGGCGCAGCTCCACAGCTTCAGCCGCCTGTTCCTGGTGGTGAGCGTGATCCCGATGGGGCTGATCGGCATCGTTTTCACCCTGCTGATCGTCAACAAGCCGCTGGGGTTCGTCGCCATCCTCGGCATCCTTGCCCTGTTCGGCATGATCGCGCGCAACGCCGTCCTGCTCATCGAGCAGATCGAGGCCGAGCGCGCCGAGCGCGAACACGTCTGGGACGCCGTCGTCGAGGCCACGCTCTCGCGCTTCCGCCCGATCATGCTGACCGCGATCTCGACCGTGCTGGGATTTATTCCCATCGCGGCGGACGTGTTCTGGGGACCGATGGCCTTCGCCATCATGGGCGGACTGTTCGTGGCGACCCTGCTCACGCTGATCGTCTTGCCGGCGATGTATGTTACGTTGTTCCGCATCAGGGAGCCGTCGCGCGAACCGGCGACGGCCGTCGCTGCATGAAGCCCATCCTGATCCTGCTGATGATCGTCCTTGCGTCGACGGCTTGGGCACAGGGCGGCCGCCAGTCGCGCGACAGCGGCGGCGCCGATGCGCGCACCGATTCGATGCTGGGCACACCCAATAAGGTGACGCCGGTGCCACAGGACAACCGCTTCTCGACCTCGCCCGGTCTGGAGCAGCAGGCGCCAGGGCCGCAAGGCAAGACGCCGTCGCCCGCTCCTTCCCCGACGGACAAGCCACGATGAGCACCAGCGTCGCGATCGGCCGGGCCGCGCTGTTCTTCGCCTTTTGGCTGATGATCGCCGGCTATCAGCCGGCCGACCTCCCGATCGGCCTGGCCGCAGCCGCGCTGGCGACATGGGCAAGCCTGCGCCTGTTGCCGCCCAGCACGCTCAGGCTGCGCCTGTGGTCGCTCGCGTCGTTCGGCCTGCACTTCTTCGGACAGTCGGTGAGCGCCGGCGTTCAGGTCGCATGGCTCGCGCTCCGGCCGTCGATGCCGCTTCGGCCCGGCTTCGTCGCCTGGCGACCGCGTCTGGAATCGGCAAGCGCGCGCAACGCGTTCTGCGCCGTGTCGAGCCTGCTGCCCGGCACGTTGCCGGCCGGTTCCGACGACGACGGCGTCCTGCTGATCCACTGCCTCGACGTCGAGCAGCCGGTCGCCGACAACCTCACCGCCGAAGAGGTGCTGTTCGGCCGGATGATCGGCCATGACTGACTTCCTGCTCGCCGCCGCCGGCCTCATTCTGCTGACCGTGGCCGTCGGCCTGTCGCGCATCCTGCGCGGGCCTGAGAACGTCGACCGCACGATGGCCGCACAGCTCCTGGGCACGGGGGGAATCGCCACCCTGCTGCTGGTCGCCGCCGCCACCGACGTGCGCGGCGCCGAGGACGTAGCGCTCGGGCTGGCGCTGCTTGCGGCCTTTGCCTCGGTGGCTTTCGTGACCAGCGCGTCGCCACCCTCGGGGGACGATCCGTCGTGAACGCGGCCGACATCTTCACCGTCGTTGCCGTCAGCGCCGGCTGCTTCTTCTTTCTGGCCGGCACCGTCGGTCTTCTGCGGTTTCCCGATTCGCTCACGCGCCTGCACGCGCTCACCAAGGCCGACAATCTCGGACTTGGCCTGATCGTGCTCGGGCTGCTGCCGCAGGCCAGCGGCCTGCTGGGCGCCCTGAAGCTTCTCGCCGTCTGGATGCTGGTGCAGCTGTCGAGCGCGACGGTCGCGCAGGTCATCGCCCAGGCGCTGCGCCGCCGCGGACCGTCGTCATGACGGTGATCGAGGCCCTCGACATCGGCCTCGCCGCCCTCGTCCTGGCGGTCGCCGTCTGGACGATCGCGGCCCGTGAGCTCTTCGCCGCGGTCGTGGGCTACGTCGCCTACGGTCTGCTGCTGTCGCTGGTCTGGGTCCGTCTGTTCGCGGTCGATGTCGCACTGACCGAAGCGGCGATCGGAAGCGGGGTCACCGGCGTGCTGCTGATCACGGCCGCGATGCGCCTGCGCGGCACCGATCCACAGCCGGCGGCCGAGCAGCCCGGACCGATGATGCGCCTCGCCGCGGCGGTCCTCTGCATCGTCATCGCGGCGGCACTCGCGGCCGGGGTTCTCACCATGGCCGATCCCGGTCCTACTCTGGCACCCGACGCGGCGCGGCATCTGCCCGAGACAGGGCTCGGCAATCCGGTCACCGCCGTCCTGATGACCTGGCGTGCCTTCGACACCATGCTCGAGAAGGTCGTGCTGATCCTCGCCGTGATCGGCGTGTGGTCGCTGGCAGCCGATCGCGCCTGGGGCGGCGTTGCCGGCCCTCGACCCCTGGCCAATCAACAGGGCCCCCTCGCCTTCTTCGCGCAGCTGCTGCCGCCCGTCGGCATCGTCGTCGCCATCCACATCGTCTGGGTGGGCGCCAACGACCCCGGCGGCGCCTTCCAGGGTGGCGCCTTGCTGGCGGCCATGGCGATGATCGTCATGATGGCGCGGCTCGGCGGCGCACCGCCGGTCGATCGACGCTGGCTGCGTATCGCGCTGGTCGCGGGACCGGCGATGTTCCTGGTGGTCGGCGCGATGGGCTTCTTCGTCGCCGCCGGCTTCCTTGCGTATCCCGCCGGCATCGCCAAGCCGCTGATCCTGTTCATCGAAGCGTTCATGGTGCTCTCCATCGCCGGGACGCTGCCCCTGCTGGTCATCGGGCCGCCGAACCGGCTTCCCCCCGGGAAGCCATGACCGCCCCGATCCTCGCCGGGCTGACGGGCGCCGCCCTGATCGGCCTCGGCATCTACGGCCTGTTGGTCCTCGCCCATCCGCTGCGCAAGCTGGTCGCCTTCAACCTCCTGGGCAGCGGCGTCTTCCTCATGTTCGGCATCCTCGCGCGCAAGGGCGCCGCGGCGGGATTCGCCGCCGATCCGGTGCCGCAGGCAATGGTCATCACCGGCATCGTGGTCGCCTTCTCGGCCACCGCCCTCGCCGTCGCGCTGCTGCTTCGGTTGTTCGAGACCTCGGGCAAGGCAACGATGAACCCCGACGAACCGGGAACCGGGTGATGGCGGCGGCGACTCTCGCGCTTGCCACCAACCCCGGCGGCTACCTGCTGGTGCTCGCGATCATCGTACCGGTCATGGGCATGATCGCGTCGTTCGTCGTCGGCGGCCCGAGCGCCGAGAGAATTGCGCTCGCCATCATGCCGGCGGGACTCGGGATCGCACTCGCCATCGCCGTCGGCGTGTGGTGGGAGCAGGTGCCTCTCGTCTACATCCTCGGCGGCTGGACGCCGCCGCTCGGCATCGCCTTGCGCGCCGACGGCTTCTCCGCCGTGATGCTGGTGACGGCGGCGCTGGTCGTCACCGCCGCCGGCTATTTCGCGCGCCCCCTCTTCGCGACACCGCCGGAACTCGCCGAGGGCCGGGGGCCGCTTGCCTTCTGGACGCTTCTGCTGGGACTGTGGGCCGCGCTGAACATGGTCTTTCTCGGCGGCGACCTGTTCAACCTCTACGTCGCACTCGAGCTGCTCACCTTTGCCGCCGTGCCGCTGGTCTGTCTCGATGGCCGACCCGAGACCCTGCGGGCGGCGCTTCGCTACCTGCTGTTCGCCCTGATCGGGTCGGTCTTCTATCTTCTCGGCGTGGCGTTGCTCTACGGCGCCTACGGCACGCTCGACATCGTCCTGCTCGCCGAGCGCATCCGCGCCGGGGCCGTCGCACCGGCCACCCTGGTCGCGGGTGGTCTGATGACGGCAGGCCTGCTCGCCAAGACCGCGCTGTTCCCGCTGCACCTGTGGCTGCCGCCGGCGCACGCCAACGCCCCCGCCCCGGCAAGTGCCGTGCTGTCGGCGCTGGTCGTCAAGGGATCGTTCTTTCTCATCGTGCGCTTGTGGTTCGACGTCATGCCGGTGCTCGCCTCGGACGTCGCGATGGGCCTGTTGGGCGCGCTGGGCAGCGGCGCCATCCTGTTCGGCAGCGTGCTTGCGCTTCGCCAGCAGCGCCTGAAACTCCTGATCGCGTATTCGACCGTCGCCCAGATCGGCTACCTCTTCCTCATGTTCCCGCTGACGGCCGGGTCCGAGCCATGGAACAGCCAGGCCTGGAACGGCGGCATCATGCAGGCGCTGAGCCACGCCTTCGCCAAGGCGGCGATGTTCCTGGGCGCGGGCCTGGTCGCCGAATCGCTGGGACACGACCGCATCGCCGACCTGCGCGGCGTCGGCCGCGCCATGCCGATGACCATGTTTGCCTTCGGCCTCGGCGGACTGTCGCTGATGGGACTGCCGCCGAGCGGCGGATTCACCGCCAAGTGGCTGCTGCTGCAGGCCACCGCAGAAAGCGGCCAGTGGTTCTGGGCGGCGATCGTGCTGGGCGGCGGCCTGCTGGCCGGCGGCTACGTCTATCGCGTGGTCGCGCCGGCCCTGGCCGGTTCGGATCTCGTGGTGCAGGCTCATCCGTCGCGCCAACGCGAGGCCATCGTGCTGACGCTGGCGATCGCGGCACTGCTGCTGGGCTTTGCGCCGCCGCACTTCCTCGACCTGCTGCAGGTCGGTCGCGGGGTGATCCTGCCATGAGCGCCCTGCTCCCAGCCGGTCTCATCGCGCCCCTGGTACTTCTCGCCGCCTGCCTGCGGCCGGCCTGGCGGCAGACGTTGCCGGCGTGGCTCGCCGTGGTGCCGCTGCCGGCGCTGGCGGCGGCGCTGGTCGTGCTCGATGGAGTGCCGCTTTCCGTCAGGCTTCCGGGCCTCAGTCTCGGCCTGACGCTCGACCTCCCCGGCGCCCTGCTGCTCGGCGTCTCGGCCCTGTTGTGGAGTGCGGCGGGATTCTATGCCGCCGCCTTCCTGCAGCGGACGACCGCCAGGCTGCGCTTCGTCGCCTGCTGGCTGCTCACGCTCACCGGCAGCCTCGGCATCTTCATGGCCGACGACCTTCTGGGCTTCTACCTTCTGTTCGCGCTCGCGAGCCTGCCCGCCTACGGCCTGATTGCCCATGACGATAGCGCGCAGGCGTGGCGCGCAGGCGCGGTCTACATCGCCTTCACCGTGCTGAGCGAGGCGTTCCTGCTCATGGGCTTCGTTCTGCTCGCCGCCGGCGATCCTCTCGGCAGCACTCAGATCCGCCATGTCATGGCAGCCCTGCCGCAGTCGCCGTGGCGCGATGGCGCGCTCGCGCTGACGGCATTGGGCTTCGCGCTCAAGATCGGGCTGGTGCCCATGCATGGCTGGATGCCGCTCGCCTACGTCGCTGCCCCGATCCCGGCGGCGGCTGTGCTGAGCGGCGCCGGCGTGAAGGCAGGCGTCATCGGCTTCCTGCGCTTCCTGCCATTCGACACCACGATGCCCGCGGCCGGCGAGTTGCTGGTCGTGTTCGGGCTGCTCTCGGCGTTCTACGGGGTGGTGATCGGCCTGCTGCAGTCGCGGCCGGCGAGCGTGCTGGCCTATTCCAGCATCAGCCAGATGGGCGTCATCGCCACCGTGCTGGGCATGGGCCTCGCGATCGGCGACGACGGCACGGTGATCGCCGGCGCCTTCTATGCAGCACACCACGTGCTCGCCAAGGGCGCGCTGTTCCTCGCGCTCGGGGTGATCGCCATGACGACGGCGACGCGCATGCGACCGACGCTGCTGCTGGCCGCCGTGGTGGCGCTCGGGCTCGGCGGCCTGCCGCTGACCGGCGGTGCGCTGGCCAAGCTCGCGGTCAAGGCACCGCTGGGCGACGGCCTGGTCGGCACACTGGCGAACCTGTCGGCGGCGGGCACCACGCTCCTCATGGTGCACTTCCTGGTGCGTCTTGGCCGATCTGCAGCGCGCGAACCGCCCCCCACGATTGCCCTGGCCTTCCTGGTGCCGTGGCGCTTCGTGGCATCGGCCGCGATCCTGGTTCCGTGGCTGCTCTATCTCGCAGGCGGCGGAAGCATCGCAGGGGTGCTTGCTCCCGATGCTCTGTGGGACACGGCGTGGCCGGTGGTTCTGGGTGCCGCGCTCGGCGTCGCCTGGGTGCGATGGGGCGAAGGCGTGCCGCGGATCCCCGCGGGCGACGTCATCGGCCCGATCGAGCAGGCGTTCCGCTCCAGCTACGCCATCGGCGCGGCCGCGGAACGCCTGAATGGCGTCCTTCGACAATGGTCGCCGGCCGCCTTGTTGCTGGTGACGATCGCCATCGTGCTGAGCGCGGCAATGATCACCTGACGGAGGCCGGTGGCGCAGCTTCCGGCAGGTCGTTGGGGTAACCGGGACTGCAACAACCGGCCCAAAGGGCCGTACCCAGCGTCCCACGCCGTGCACCGCGTCCCAAAGTTCCGGTTGGGCACACCTTGTTGCACTCCCAACAACTGTTTCTTGTGCAAGGTACCTGCTAATAACACCTGACGATGTGTGCGATGCGGAGAGGTCGTCATGCTCGCTCATCACTTTGCGACAGACGCATTGCCCAAGGCCCAGCAACTGGAAGCCTGGCGGGCTTGGTACGACACGATCTTCGATGTCGCCCCCAAGCAGCCCAGCAACGACGACTTCGTCGCCACCAACTCGACGTGGACCGTTCCCGGGCTCACGCTGAGCCGCGTTGCCTCGCCCCCCAACACCGTCAGCCGGACGAAGTCCGTCATTCGTCACAATGCCGTCGATCATTGGGTCATCACGCTCAGCAAGGAGA
>JAEZIF010000460.1 GCA_023416135.1 Pseudomonadota bacterium | reverse complement strand
TGGCTCAAGACCTCGCAGTCGTCCCCATTCTGGTTTTCGTCTCGGTGCTCGGCGCAGGAAGCGGTGGCTCGGTCGTGGCCCACATCTCCAGTGCGGTCCTGAAGGCTGTGCTGGCGGTAGCCTTCCTCACTCTGGTCGGACGGCTATTGATGCGTCCGCTCTTCCAGATGGTTGCAGGCACCCATTCGACGGAGTTGTTCGTTGCCGCGACCCTGTTCGTCATCGTCGGCGCAGGGCTTGCTGCCCACCAGGCCGGCCTGTCGATGGCGCTCGGAGCGTTCGTTGCAGGACTGATGCTGGCGGAGACCGAGTATGGCAAGGCCATCGAGGCCACCGTGGAGCCGTTCAAGGGCCTGCTGCTCGGCATCTTCTTCTTCACCGTCGGCATGGCCATCGACGTCCGCGTGTTCATGCGTGAACCCGGATGGCTGCTGGCCGCCGTTGCCGGCATTCTCGTCGGCAAGGCGATCGTGCTCATCGCCCTCGGCCGCATCTTCAGGCTCTCCTGGCCGGCGGCGCTCGAGATCGCCTTCCTGCTGGGTCCGGTCGGCGAATTCGCGTTCGTCAGTATCGGAATGGCGGTGGCCGGCGACCTGATCGAGCCCCGTGTGGCGAGCTTTGCCGTCGCCGTCACCGCAGTGACGATGGCTTTGACACCTCTCTTGAACATGCTCGGACGGCGATTGGCCGCGAGGCTGAGAAGCGAGCGTGCGCCCGATCCCGAGCTTGCGGTGCGGCCGCCTAGCGATCAGGCGCAAGCCATCGTGGTCGGCTACGGCCGCGTTGGAAAAGTCGTCTGCTCGCTGCTGACAGGCCACGGCCTGAACTACATCGCCGTCGATCACGAGGCCGCCGGCGTGGCGCGCGACCGCCGCGACGGCCACAAAGTCTATTTCGGCGATGCGACAGAACCGGGATTCCTGGAAGCCTGCGGCCTGATGCAGACGACCGGCGTGATCATCACCATTCAGTCGCGGCCCGCGATCGATGCCATCGTCGAGCGGATCCGCGCGGTGCGGCCGGACGTGCTGATCGTGTCACGGGCGCGCGACGCCGATCATGCCCGCCACCTCTACGCGATCGGCGCAACCGATGCGGTGCCGGAGACCATCGAAGCAAGCCTGCAGCTTTCCGAAGCCGCACTGGTGGGCCTCGGCGTTGCCGTCGGGCATGCGATCGCCTCGGTGCACGAGAAGCGGGACGAGTTCAGGCTGACGCTGCAGCAGGCCGCCCGCAAGGCAGGGCAGGAGAAAGCTCGTCCGCTCGATCACACGGGACGGCGGTCCTCACGATAGACGCTCGTCCGGGCGGCTCTGCGCTGCCAACGTTCGTGATCTGGCAAAACGCACCTGCGCGAATTACATCTGCGCGATGACAAATGCTGCGCCGGGAAACAGATTGCTCCAGGACTTCGTCGAGCGGCACGAAAATCTGTTCGTGCTGACCGGCGCCGGCTGCAGCACCAATTCGGGCATTCCCGACTATCGCGACAGCCAGGGCAACTGGAAGCGGACCCAGCCGGTCAATTTCCAGGCCTTCATGTCGGAGGAGCAGACGCGCCGGCGTTATTGGGCACGCAGCCTGATCGGCTGGCGGCGATTCGGCCAGGCGAGGCCGAACGATGCGCATCGTGCGCTGGCCCGGCTCGAGGCGAACGGCCGGTGCGGGATGCTGCTGACGCAGAATGTCGACCGGCTGCATCAGTCGGCCGGCCACCGCCGGGTGATCGACCTGCACGGCCGGCTCGATCTGGTCCGCTGCATGGGCTGCGGCCGCAAGACGCCTCGCGAGGTGTTTCAGCACGCGCTCGGCCGCGCCAATGCGGCATGGCTGACGCTCGATGCCGCGGATGCACCCGACGGCGACGCCGATCTGGAGCACGAGGATTTTTCCTCCTTCGAGGTGCCGCCATGCGAAGCCTGCGGCGGCATCCTCAAGCCCGACGTGGTGTTCTTCGGCGAGAACGTGCCGCGCGATGTGGTGGCCACGGCGCAGGATCATCTGGCGCAGGCCGAAGCCATGCTGATCGTCGGTTCGTCACTGATGGTCTATTCCGGCTTCCGCTTCGTGCAGGCCGCCGCGAAACGGCAGATTCCGATCGCCGCGGTCAATCTCGGCCGCACCCGCGCCGACGATCTCCTGACGCTGAAGGTCGAGCAGCGCTGCGAGGCGGCGCTTGCATTCCTGCTCTGATCGCTCCGGCGCGAACACGCCTTGCCTATTGCATAGGTGCCGCGCAAAATAGCGGGGCACAGCGTTACAGGCATGCGTCATGGCACGGGAATTGCTGCGCTTTTTGAACCCGGTCTTGACGACCAGCACGGAGAAATTGGAATGCTCGAGGGCGCCGAAGTGCGGCTTGCCGTTGATATCGGTGGCACGTTCACCGACATCGTGCTGGACGTGGGACAAGACCGAAAAACCCGCAAGGTGCTGACGACGCCGCAGCGGCCCGAGCAGGCGGTGCTGGACGGCATGCGCCTCATTCTTGCGGACGCGCGTGCACATATCAGCGACATCGACGTCTTCATTCACGGCACGACGCTCGCGACCAACGCGATCATCGAGCGGCGCGGCGCCAAGACGGCGCTGATCGCAACCGAAGGCTTTCGCGACGTGCTCGATATCGGCACCGAGAGCCGCTACGACCAGTACGATCTTGGCATCGACAAGCCGAAGCCGCTGGCGCCGCGCAGCCTCCGCTTCACCGTGCCCGAGCGTATCGACGCCCATGGCGCCGTCCGTCTCCCGCTCGACGAGACGGCCGTGCGCGCACTCGCGCCGAAATTGCGCGAGTTCGGCGTCGAGAGCGTGGCGATCGCCTTCCTGCACTCCTACGCCAATCCCGAGCACGAGCGGCGCGCGGCCGCGATCATCGCAGAAGAGATGCCCGGCATCTCCGTGACGGTGTCTTCCGCCGTCTGTCCCGAAATTCGCGAGTATGAGCGCACATCGACTGCGGTCGCGAACGCCTATGTGCAACCCCTGATCGACGGCTATCTCGCCCGCATGGCCGATGCCCTGCAGGTCGAGCAGTTCCGCGGCGCGATCTACCTCGTCACGTCAGGCGGCGGCGTCACCTCGATCGAGACCGCGCGGCGCTTTCCGGTGCGACTCGTCGAATCCGGTCCGGCCGGCGGCGCCATCTTCGCGGCGCAGATCGCGGCGCGGCTCGGGGAGAGCAGGGTGCTCTCCTTCGACATGGGCGGCACCACGGCGAAGATCTGCCTGATCGAGAAATTCCAGCCCGAGACCTCACGCGTGTTCGAGGTCGATCGCGCCGCGCGCTTCCTCAAAGGCTCCGGCCTGCCGGTGCGCATTCCCGTGATCGAGATGGTCGAGATCGGCGCCGGCGGCGGCTCGATCGCCCATGTCGACGCGATGAAGCGCGTCACCGTCGGCCCGGAGAGCGCCTCGTCCGAGCCGGGGCCGGCCTGCTACGGCCGGGGCGGCCAGCGTCCGGCAGTGACGGATGCCGACGTTGCGCTCGGCATGATCGATCCCGACGCGTTCGCGGCCGGCACCATCAAGCTCGATCCGGAGCTGTCGAAAGCGGCGCTGCTGCGCGATGTCGGCGCGCCGCTCGGCCTATCGGCGGAGACGGCAGCCTATGCCGTGCATGAGGTCGTCTGCGAGAACATGGCGAGCGCGGCGCGCGTGCACGCCGTCGAGCGCGGCGCGGTGGTCGGCCAGCACACGCTGATCGCCTTCGGCGGTGCCGCGCCGCTGCATGCGGCACGTGTCGCCGAGAAAATCGGCGTCTCGCGCGTGATCGTGCCGTCGAATGCCGGCGTCGGCTCGGCGGTCGGATTTCTGGCCGCGCCGATCGCCTATGAGCTGGTGCGCAGCCGGCACGTGCGCCTCGATGATTTCGACACCGAGGCGGTCTCCGACCTCCTGCAGGAGATGGCGACCGAAGCGCGTGCGCTGGTGGAGCCTGGAGCTGCCGGCGCGCCGGTGCGCGAGCGCCGCGCGGCCTTCATGCGCTATGTCGGCCAGGGCCACGAGATCTCGATCGAGCTACCGAACCGGCGGCTCACCTCGGCCGATCTCGCCTTCCTGCGTCAGCAGTTCGAGACCGACTATTCCGCGATGTTCGAGCGTCCGATCCCGGGCGCGGCCATCGAAGTGTTGAGCTGGTCGGTGCTCGCCACGACCGAGGCGCGCAATCCGTCCGCCGTCGCTTCCGTCGCGCGCCAGCCCGCGGCCAAGGCGTCCGGCAGCCGGAAATTCTTCGACGGCAGGGCCGGCGAAGTGATCGAGATCCCGCTCTATCGTCGCGAGGACATGGCGCCGGGGGCGACCATCGCGGGCCCCGCCGTGATCGCGGAAGACGAAACCTCGACCTTCGTCTCCACCAGTTTCGACGCCCATATCGATGGTGCCGGCAGCATCGTCATGGAACGAAAGGCGGCCTGATCATGAGCAAGGCAAATGGCGCGAACCTGATCGACCTCCAGATCATGTGGCACCGGCTGATCGCGGTGGTCGAGGAACAGGCGCAGGTGCTCTTGCGCACCGCTTTCAGCCCGATCGTGCGCGAATGCGGCGACCTCTCCGCCGGTGTGTTCGACCTCAAGGGCCGGATGCTGGCGCAGGCGGTGACCGGCACGCCCGGCCACGTCAACTCGATGGCGGAATCGGTCAAGCACTTCATCGCTCACTTCCCGATCGAGACGATGAAGGAGGGGGATGCCTACATCACCAACGATCCCTGGATGGGCACCGGTCATCTCAACGATTTCGTCGTCACCACGCCCTGCTTCAAGGACGGCAAGGTCGTCGCGCTGTTCTCCTGCACCAGCCATCTCATGGACATCGGCGGCATCGGCTTCGGGCCGGACGCGACCGACGTGTTCATGGAAGGCCTTTACATTCCGATGCTGAAGCTGTTCGACCAGGGCAAGGTGAACGACACCCTGATGTCGATGATCCGTGCCAACACGCGCCTGCCGGTCGACACCGAGGGCGACGTCTACTCGTTGGCGGGCTGCAATGACGTCGGTGCCCGGCGCCTGGTCGAGATGATGGACGAGTTCGGCATCGAATCGCTGGACGAGCTCGGCGACCATATCATCGCCCGCTCGCGCGAGGCGGTGCTGGAGGAGATCGCCAAGCTGCCCAAGGGTACGTGGCACAACGCCATGACGATCGACGGCTACGACGAGCCGCTGACGCTGAGCGCCGCACTGACCATTACCGACACCGGCATCCACGTCGACTACACCGGCACGTCGGCCGTGTCGGGTCGCGGTATCAACGTGCCGCATGCCTACACCACGGCCTACACGGTGTTCGGCCTGGGCTGCGTGGTGGCGACGCACATCCCCAACAACGCGGGCTCGCTCGAGCCGCTCACCGTGTCGGCGCCCGCCGACACCATCCTCAATGCGCCCAAGCCCAGCGCCGTCGCCTCTCGCCACATCATCGGCCAGATGCTGCCCGACGTCACTTTCGGCTGCCTGCGCCAGATCGTGCCCGACCGCGTGCCGGCCGAGGGCACGTCGTGCCTGTGGAACCTCAATGTGCGCGGCCACGTGAAAGGCGGCGAGGGCGGCAACTACGGCTTCGGCATGGCCATCACCTCCAACGGCGGCACCGGTGCGCGTGCGGACAAGGACGGGCTTTCGGCCACGGCCTACCCGAGCGGCGTGCGCGGCACTCCGGTGGAGATCGCCGAGACCCAGACGCCGCTGATCTTCTGGCGCAAGGAATTCCGCCCCGATTCGGGCGGCGCCGGCCGAACGCGCGGCGGGCTGGGCCAGATCATGGAGATCGAAAGCGGCATCGCCGAGCCGTTCGACCTGCTGGCCGCCTTCGACCGCATCGACCATCCGCCGCGTGGTCGCGACGGCGGCAAGGACGGCGAGGCGGGCTTCGTCGCGCTGAAGTCGGGCAAGACCTTGAAGGGCAAGGGCTTCCAGCTCATCCCGCCGGGTGACCGGCTGGTGGTGATGACGCCGGGTGGCGCGGGAATCGGCAGGCCGGCCGAGCGCGATCGCGTGCAGGTCGCCAGCGATCTCGCCGACGGGCTGATCTCGCCGGAAACGGCGGAGAAGGTTTACGAATTCAAGCCGTCAAAAGCGGCCGAGTGATCGGGGAAGGCAGTCAACGCGGTGAAGGGGGCTTCGATGAAGTTGGGACGCAGGAATGCCTTGAGGGCAGGTGTGGGAATGGGCGCGGCGATGCTGGGCGCACCGGCAATCGCGCAGGCGCAGACGCTGAAGCTGCCGCTGTCGACGGTGTGGCCGGACGGCAATTTCCACACGATCAACGCCAAGAAGTTTGCCGAAGAGGTCAAGGCGGGTACCTCCGGCGCCGTCGACATCGACGTGAAGGCGGGCGGCCAGCTCGGCTTCAAGGGGCCCGAGCAGCTCCGCGCCGTACGCGACGGCCTGGTGCCGATGGCCGACATCCTCAACATCCAGCAGATCGGCGACGAGCCGATCCTGGGCGCCGAGGGCATCCCTTTCATCTCCAACAACATCGAGGAGCTGAAGGTGCTGCACAAATACCTCCGGCCCGAATACGAGAAGGTGGCGCTGAAGAACAACCAGACCATTCTCTACATGGTGCCGTGGCCGACGCAGTACCTGCACCTCAAGGTGAAGTGCGAATCGCTCGATGCGCTGAAGGGCATTAAGATCCGCGTGCCCGACAAGAACGCCCAGGACATGTGCAGCGCCATCGGCATGGCGCCGGCGCTGATCCCGTGGGGCGAGACCATCGCGGCGCTGTCATCGGGCGCCGTCGCCGGCGTGTCGACTTCTTCGGTATCGGGTGTCGACGGCAAGTTCTGGGAATTCCTCAAGTTCTTCCACCAAACCAACCATGCCTGGTCGTGCCAGATCGTCACGATCAACAACGACACGCTGAAGAAGATCTCGCCGGCCAACCAGAAGGTGATCGTCGATCTCGCGAAGAAGCTCGAGCCCGACTTCTGGGGCACCTCGCTCAAGGCCGATGCCGACAGCAACAAGAAGTTGACCGACGGCGGCATGCAGATCGTCGTTCCGCCGCCGCAGATGGTCGCCGACCTGCAAAAGAAGACGGCGCCGATGATCGCCGACTTCATCAAGCGCGTGCCGGCCGCCGAGAAGCCGATCAAGGCCTACCTCGTCGAAATGAAGCGCGCGTGAGGACGATTCCGAGTCTGCGGCGCAGACAGGCGCTGCGGGCCGGCGCCGCTGCGCTTGCGGCCGGCGTCGCCGCGCCCGCGATCGTGCACGCGCAGGCGTCGATGAAGCTCCCTCTGTCGACCGTGTGGCCGGAGGGCAACTTCCATGTCGCCAATGCCCGGCGCTTTGCCGAGGAAGTCAGGAAGGCGACGGGCGGCGCGGTCGAGATCGACGTGAAGTCGGGCGGTCAGCTCGGCTTCAAGGGGCCGGAGCAACTTCGCGCCGTGCGCGACGGGCTGGTGCCGATGGCCGACGTGCTGACCATCCAGCAGGTTGGAGACGAGCCGATGCTGGGAATCGAGAGCATTCCGTTCCTGATCGGCAACATCGACGAGCTGAAGATCCTGCACAAGTACATCCGGCCTGAGTACGAGAAGATTGCCGGGAAGTACAATCAGACCGTCCTGTACATGGTGCCGTGGCCCACCGCCTACGTGCACCTGAAATTCAAGGCCGACACGGTCGATGCGCTGCGCGGCGTGAAGATCCGCGTCGCCGACAAGAATTCCCAGGACATGTGCAGCGCCATCGGCATGGCTCCGGCGCTGATCCCATGGGGCGAGACCATCGCAGCGCTTTCGTCGGGCGCCGTGTCCGGCGTGCTGACCTCGGCTGTCTCCGGTGTCGATGGCAAGTTCTGGGAGTTCCTGAAGTTCTTCCACCAGACCAACAATGCGTGGAACTCCCAGATGGTCACGATCAACAACGACGCCTGGAAGAAGGTCCCGCCGGCCAGCCAGAAGATGATCGTCGACCTGGCGCGCGCGCTGGAGCCGGACTTCTGGCAGGCCTCGCTGCAGGCCGACAAGGACAGTACTCAGAAGCTGACGGAAGACGGCATGCAACTCGTCGTGGTGCCGGAGCCGATGATGGCCGATCTGCGCAAGCGGACGGCGCCGCTGGTCGCGGACTTCTTCAAGCGCGTGCCGGCCGCCGAGAAGCCGATCAAGGCCTACCTCGTCGAGGTCAAGCGGGCATGACGCACGGCGAAGCCAACGCCAACGCGGCGGCGCCGCGGCTCTTGCGGCCGCTGCTGGATGGCATCGACATGCTGGGCCGGCTCGACGGCTGGCTGGGCGCTGGCTGCCTGGTGGCGCTTACCGGCCTGATGCTGGGCGAGGTCCTGGTGCGGGCGCTTTCCGAAATCTTTCCCTGGGTGCCCTCCGACATCCCCATCGCCTGGGAGTACAGCTCCTACCTGATGGCGGCCGCCTTCACCTTCGGTGCGGCCATGACCCTTCGCGCCGGCGGCCATATTCGCGTCACGCTGGTGCTGTCTCGCGTCGGTCCCGCGACGCGACGCTGGATGGAGATGGTGCTGGCTGCGCTGGGCGTGGCCTTCAGCGGCTTCCTGGCGGTCGCCATGGTCAACTTTACCTGGCGCAGCTTCATGTCAGACCAGGTCTCGCTGTCGAGTGCCACGCCGCTCTGGATTCCGCAGGCACTGGTGACCTTCGGCATCTGCCTGCTGGTCCTGCAGTTCCTCGCGCGCTTCTTCCAGGCGCTGCTCGGCCTGCCGCTGGAGGATCTCACCATGCGCGCGGCGTCGGTCGCCGAATGATGCTGGCGTCTCTGTAGGCCGCGATGCTCGAAATCGTCATCGTCATGTTCGTCGTGCTGTTCGCCTTCCTGGCGGGCGGCCTGTGGATCGGCTGGACGCTCGCGGTCACTGGCACCGTGCTGCTGGCTGTCTTCCGCGACATCCCCCTCGACAAGCTCCTGGCGCAATACGCCTGGAACATCCTGACGACGCAGGAGCTGCTGGCGCTGCCGCTGTTCATCGTCATGGGAGAGATCCTGTTCCGGACCCGGCTGTCGCAGTCGCTGTTCCGTGGGTTGACGCCGTGGGCCGCGCTGCTGCCGGGACGCCTGCTGCACGTCAACGTCATCGGCTGCTCGATCTTCGCCGCCATCTCGGGCTCCTCGGCGGCGACGACGCAGGTGGTCGGCCGCATCTCGCTCGCCGAACTCCTGAAGCGCGGGTACTCGAAGGATGTCGCGGTGGGATCGCTGGCCGGCGCCGGCACGCTCGGCTTCCTGATCCCGCCCTCCAACATCATGATCATCTACGGCGTGCTGGGCGACGTCTCGATCGCCAAGCTGTTCACGGCCGGATTCATTCCGGGCTTCCTGCTGGCGGCGTCCTTCATGGCCTGGATCATGATCCACACGGCGCTCAAGCCCGATCTGGTGTCGGCGGCCGAGCGCAAGGTGCGGGTCGCGTCGGCTGCGGAGTTCGCCACCTCGATCCGCGACCTCGGGCCCATCGTGTTCCTGATCCTTTGCGTGCTCGGCTCGATGTACGGCGGCCTGGCGACGCCCTCGGAGGCTGCTTCTGTCGGCGTTCTCGGAGCGCTGGTCGTTGCCGGCCTGCAGGGCGAGCTGAAGGGCGGGGCGCTGCGTGCCATTGCCATCGGCTCGGTCCAGACCTGCGCCATGATCGCGCTGATCGTGCTGGGCGCCTCGATCCTGGGCAGCGCCGCGGCCTTCCTCGGGATCCCGGCCGCGGTCGCCGCCTTCGTGTCGAGCCTCGGGCTCTCGTCGTTCATGCTGATCGTGGCCCTGATCGTCTTCTACCTGATCCTGGGCTGCTTCCTCGACGGCTTCAGCATGATCGTCATGACCTTGCCGATCGTCATGCCGATCGTGAAGGCGGCGGGCTTCGATCCGATCTGGTTCGGCATCTTCCTGGTGCTTGCGGTCGAAATGGCCCAGATCACGCCACCCGTCGGCTTCAACCTGTTCGTGATCCAGGGACTCACCGACGACGGTCTGGGCTACATCGCCAAGGTGACCTCGCCCTACCTGGTGATCATGGTGCTGTTCACCATGGCTATCGCCGTATTCCCCGACATTGCCCTGTGGCTTCCGCGCTATCTCAGCAGCTAGAACGCGTTCCATTCAACCTGCTAGTCTCGGTCCGTTTACAAAGGAGACTGAATGGAACCGCGTCAGGTCCGGACGGCAGCCGATGCCCGCCGCATCCTTCAGGAACGTGGCCTGCGCCACGTCAAGGTCGGTGTGCACGACATCGACGGCATCCTGCGCGGCAAGTACCTGCACATCGACAAGTTCAGCAGCGCGCTCGACGGTGGCATGGGCTTCTGCGACGTGGTCCTGGGCTGGGATTCCAACGACCAGCTCTACGACAACGTCTCCTTTACCGGGTGGCACACGGCCTATCCCGACGCCAACGTGCGCGTCCTGCCCGAGACCTGCCGCGAGATCGCGACCGAGCCCGGCAATCTCCTGTTCCTCTGCGAGTTCACCGACAAGGCCGAGGAGCTTTGTCCGCGCGGCATCCTGCGCCGCGTGCTGGCGCGCGCGGCCAAGCTCGGCTTCGAGGTGCGCGTCGGTTTCGAGTACGAGTTCTTCGTGTTCGCCGAAACGGCGTTCTCGATCCGCGAGAAGGGCTTCAAGAACCTGAAGCCGATCTCACCCGGCTTCTTCGGCTATTCGATGCTGCGCAACTCGGTCCTGTCGGACTGGTACCGCGACCTGCTCGCCATGTGCGAGACGATGGACATGGGCATCGAGGGCCTGCACACCGAGACTGGCGCCGGCGTGCTCGAGGCGGCGCTGCGCGTGAAGGACGGGCTGTCGGCGGCCGACGCCGCCGCGCTGTTCAAGCTCTATACCAAGGTGCTGGCGCAGAAGCGCGACTGGCTCGCCACCTTCATGGCCAAGTGGTCCAAGGACTGGCCGGGCTGCGGCGGCCACATGCACATGTCGTTGTGGAAGGAGGGCCGACCGGCCTTCTTCGACGAGGCGGGCGGCCATCGCATGAGCGACACCATGCGCCATTTCGTCGGCGGCCAGCGGGCGCTGATGCCGGACCTGCTTGCCATGGTGGCCGGCAACGTGAACTCCTACCGGCGGCTCATTCCCGGCTTCTGGGCGCCCACCGTGGCGAGCTGGGGCGTCGAGAACCGCACGACGTCCCTGCGCGTCATCCCGGGCTCGGCCAAATCGACGCGCGTGGAATATCGCATCGCCGCCGCGGATGCGAACCCGTACCTTGCGCTGGCGGCGGCTGTCGGCTCGGGCTTGTGGGGCGTCGAAAACAAGGTTGATCCCGGCGAGCCCATCAAGGGCAACTCCTACGAGATCGAGCACCCTGAAAAGGCGCAGCTGCCGCGCACCCTGATGGAGGCGGCGGGCCGCCTGAAGGCCTCGCCCGCGGCGCGTGACCTGTTCGGCGATGCCTTCGTCGATCACTATTCTGCAACCCGCGAATGGGAAGAGCGCGAGTTCCGCAAGGCCATCACCGAATGGGAGCTCGATCGCTACATGGAAATCATCTGATGTCTCAGTCTTTGGTCGGCAACTGGAACTATCCCACCTCGATCCGCTTCGGCGCCGGCCGCATCCGCGAACTGCCCGACGCCTGCAAGGCGATCGGGCTGAAGCGGCCGCTGCTGGTGACCGACCCCGGGCTCGCCAGCCAGCCGATGATCGCCGACGCCATGCTGTCGCTGCGCAAGGCCGGTATCGACGTGGCCCTGTTCAGCGAGGTGAAGCCCAATCCCGTAGCCGCCAATGTCGAGACCGGCGTGCGCATCCTGCGTGCGGCCAAGAGCGACGGGGTGATCGCCTGGGGTGGCGGCTCGGGCATCGACTCCGGCAAGGCGATTGCCTTCATGGCCGGTCAGACGCGGCCGCTGTGGGACTTCGAGGACATCGGCGACTGGTGGACGCGCGCCAATCCGGCGGGGATCTATCCCACGATCGCCGTGCCGACCACGGCCGGGACAGGCTCGGAGACCGGCCGGGCTTCGGTGATCACCAACGCCGAGACGCACACCAAGAAAGTGATCTTCCATCCCAGGATGATGCCGTCGATCGTCATCGCCGATCCCGAACTGACGGTCGGCCTGCCGGCCATGCTGACGGCGGGCACCGGCATGGATGCGTTCATCCATTGCCTCGAAGCCTATTGCGCGCCGGGCTATCACCCCTATGCCGAAGGCATCGCGGTCGAGGGCATGCGGCTGGTGAAGGAGAACCTGGCGCACGCGGTCAAGGACGGCCGGGACATCGAGGCCCGCGGGCACATGCTGGCGGCCTCGCAGATGGGCTCGACGGCCTTCCAGAAGGGGCTGGGCGCGATCCATTCGCTGTCGCATCCGGTGGGCGCCGTGCTCGACACGCACCATGGCCTGACCAACGCCGTCGCCATGCCCTACGTGCTGCAGTTCAACCGTTCGGTGATCGACGAGAAGATCCAGCGGCTGGCGCGTTGGCTCGGCCTGCGCAACCCGACCTTCGACGGCTTCATGGAATGGAGCCTCGACCTGCGCCGCCTGATCGGCATCCCCCACACGCTGGCCGAGCTCGGCGTCAAGGAAAGCCACCTCGACAAGTTCGCCGAGATGGCCGCGGTCGATCCGACGGCCGGCGGCAATCCGGTGAAGGCGGGCGTGCCGGAGATGCGCAGGATGTACGAGGCGGCCGTGGCGGGGAGGTTGTGAACTTTCTCCGATGACGAAGGAACCATGAACAATTTCCCCACCCAGGCCCGAGTGGTCATCGTCGGCGGCGGCATCATGGGCTGCTCGACCGCCTATCACCTGGCCAAGCTCGGCTGGAAGGACGTCGTGCTTCTGGAGCAGGGGCGGCTGAGCGGCGGTACGACGTGGCATGCGGCCGGCCTCGTCGGCCAACTGCGCAGCTACCAGAACCTGACGAGGCTGATCCGCTACAGCGCCGAGCTCTATTCCAGGCTGGAAGCGGAGACCGGGCTGGCGACCGGCTGGAAGCAGTGCGGCTCGCTTTCGGTGGCGCGGACCGAGGAGCGCATGGTGTTGCTGCGCCGCTCGGCCGCCATGGCCAACGCCCAAGGCGTCGAGTGCGAGCCGCTGACGCCCGAGGAGGCAGGCGAAAAGTTTCCCATCATGCGCACCGACGATCTCGTTGGCGCGGTGTGGCTGCCGGGCGACGGCAAGGCGAATCCCGCCGACATCACCCAGGCGCTGGCCAGAGGCGCGCGCAACGGCGGCGTGCGCATCTTCGAGAAGACGCGGGTGACGGCGGTCGACACCAGGGACGGCCGTGTCACCGGCGTGCAGACGACGGAAGGTCCGATCAAGGCCGAGATCGTCGTCAACTGCGGCGGCCAGTGGGCGCGCCAGCTCGCGCGCACGGTCGGCGTCACCGTGCCGCTCTATTCCTGCGAGCACATGTACATCGTCACCGAGAAGATGGAGAACGTTCCGCGCGACCTGCCGGTGATGCGCGACCCGGACGGCTACATCTACTTCAAGGAGGAAGTCGGCGGCCTCCTGATGGGCGGCTTCGAACCCGTTGCCAAGCCGTGGGACAAGGACATCATCCCCGACGACTTCGAGTTCGGCATGCTGCCGGACGACTGGGAGCAGTTCCAGATCCTGATGGACAACGCGCTGATCCGCGTGCCGTCGCTGGACAAGACCGGCATCAAGACCTTCATGAACGGTCCCGAGAGCTTTACGCCGGACCTGAACTACGTCCTGGGGGAGGCGCCGCAGGTAAAGGGCTTTTTCGTCGGCGCCGGCTTCAACTCGATGGGCATCGCGAGCTCGGGAGGAGCGGGCATGGCGCTGGCCGAGTGGATCGCGGCCGGCGAGCCGACGCTCGATCTCTGGCCGGTCGACATCCGCCGCTTCGCCGGCTTTCACGGCAATGACGCCTGGCTGAAGAGCCGCGTCTCCGAGACGCTTGGCCTGCACTACAAGATGCCGTGGCCGCAGCGCGAGCAGGAGAGCGGCCGGCCGTTTCGCCGCTCGCCGCTCTACGACCGGCTGAAGGCGCGCGGCGCCTGGTTCGGCAACAAGATGGGCTGGGAGCGGCCCAACTGGTTCGCCGGTGTCGGCAAGATGCCCGACATGCAGTACGGCTGGGGGCGCGGCGCCTGGTTCGACGCCGTTGCCGCCGAGCATCGCGCCACGCGCGAGGCCGTGACCGTGGTCGACGAGACGTCGTTCGGCAAGATCCTGGTGCAGGGTCGCGATGCCGAGGCGCAGCTGCAGCGTCTGGCCGCCAACAACGTCGCGGTGCCGGTCGGCACCACGGTCTATACCGGCATCCTGAACGAGCGCGGCACCTTCGAGAGCGATCTCACCGTCGCGCGCCTGGCCCGCGACAAGTTCCTGATCATCACCGGCTCCGCCCAGCCGGTCCGTGACATGGACTGGCTGAGCCGCCACGTCGACGAGAACGCCCATGTCACGCTGACCGACGTGACCGGTGCGTGGACAGTGCTGTCTGTGATGGGGCCGCGAAGCCGCGCGCTGCTGCAGAAGGTGAGCCGCGCCGACTTCTCCGACGAAGCCTTTCCCTTCGCCACCATCCGCGAGGTCGGGGTCGGCTACGGCACGGTGCTGGCCTCGCGGCGCACCTACATGGGCGAGCTGGGCTGGGAGCTCTACGTGCCGGTCGAATTCGCCGTCACCGTCTTCGAGGCCCTGCACGAGGCCGGCGCCGAGTTCGGCCTGCGCGATGCCGGCTACTATGCCGTCGAATGCCTGCGGCTGGAGAAGGGCTATCGCGCCTGGGGACGCGAGCTCTCGCCCGACGACACGCCGTTCCAGGCGGGCCTCGGCTGGGCCGTGAAGCTCGACAAGCCGGGTGGGTTCATCGGCCAGAAGGCGTTGGTCGAGGCCACAGCCAGGCCGCTGACGCGCCGCCTGGTATCGGTGGTCCTCGAGGATCGCGAGCCTCTGCTGTGGGGCGGCGAGGCGCTGCTGCGCGACGGCCGCCCGGTCGGCGACCTGACCTCGGCGGGCTACGGCCACACGATCGGCGCCTCGGTCGGCCTGGGCTATGTGCGGCGCGAGGATGGCCCGGCAATCGACGCGGCCTGGCTTGACGGCGGCAGGTTCGAGGTCGCTCTGGCCGGGACGCGCTTGCGCGCCAGGCTCTCGCTGCGCTGCCCCTTCGATCCGACGGGCGCCCGCATCAAGGGCTGAACTTGGCGGTCCGGATGCGTCAGACGGACGCCGCCGGCTCCCCGGTCGTCGGCTCGGGCACGGTCCTGAGGCGCGTGTCGGCGAGCTCGCCGGCCGCTTCAAGAATCGGATAGGCGACCGACGCCAGGTGGCCGTTGATGCGCTTGAGATCGCGGATCACGTCCATGTGGATCGAACTGGTCTCGATCGATTCCGGCCGGCCCTCGCGCAGGCGTGCGAAGTGACTGTCGGCGGCACGCGATTCGGCCTCGCGCAGGGTTGCCTTCTCGCCGACCAGACGGCGCGCCAGCGTGATGTCGCGCGTGGTGAAGACGTTGAGCGCCAGGCGCAGGTTGTCGAGCACGCGGCCGTGGAAGGCGCGCAGCTCGGCCATGCCCTCGGGAGAGAAGTGGTAGCGGTTCTTGATCCTCTTGGCGGCCAGTTCCATCAGGTTCTTGTCGATGATGTCGCCGATATGCTCGAGGTTGGTGGTGAAGGTCAGGATCTCGACATAGCGCTTGCCGTCCTCCTCGCCGAGCTCGTTGCGCGAGATCTGCACGAGGTAGAGCTTGATCGCTTCGTAGAGCTGGTCGACGGCGTTGTCGGCCGCCTCGATCGCCTTGACCGCCCGGGGATCGTTGCGCTCCAGCACATCGATCGTCTGGCGCAGCATGTCGCTGACCTTGTCGCCGAGGTTCAATGTCTCGCGCAGCGCGCAACCCAGGGCCTCGGCGGGCGAATCGAGCACGTTGGGATCGAGATGCCGCGGCTTGCCGGGATCGTCGGGCACCGGCTTGTCGGGCAGCAGCTTGCGGCAGCCCCAGGCGACGACGTCGACCAGCGGCAGGAAGATCAGCGAGGCGATGGCGTTGTAGGCGGTGTGGAAATTCACCGGCAGGCGCGTGGCCGAGGCGTCGACCAGCGACAGCCAGTCCACGAGGGGCCCGAGGAAGGGCAGAAGAGCGACGCCGACGATCGCCCGCGTCATGAGGTTGGCCAGCGGCACGCGCCGGGCGGCGACGTCGGCGCCCGATTGCGCCATGTAGGGTGCCAGCGCGCCACCGATGTTGGCGCCGATCACCAGCGCCAGCGCGAGCTTGGGCTCGATGAGGCCCGAGCCCGCGAACGACATCACCAGCAGCACCGTCGACAGGCTCGAATGCACGAACCAGGTGGCAAGCGCGCCGACGACGACGGCGATCACGTACTCGTTCTGCAGGCCCTGCAACAAGGCCATGAAGGCAGGTGCGTGACGCAACGGCTCGGTGGCGGCCGCCAGCAGCTTCAGCGACAGCAGCATCAGGCCGAGCCCGATGGCGACGCGGCCGAGATGGCGCGGCTTGTCGGAGTCGCTCGACAGGAAGGCGATGACGCCGGCGCCGATCAGGAGGGGCGACACCCAGCCCAAGTCGAACGACAGGACCTGGGCCGCGATGGTGGTGCCGATGTCGGCGCCCAGCATGATGGCGAAGGCGATCGACAGCGGGATCAAGCCGCGGCCGGCGAAGGAGGAGACCAACAGCGACGTGGCCGTGCTCGACTGCAGGAGGCCGGTGACGGCGATGCCGCCCAGGAAGGCGGTCACGCGGTTGCGCGAGCAGGCGGCGATGGCACGGCGAAGCGCGGCGCCGAAGGCGCGTGTCAGCCCGGTGCGCACCATGCGCACACCCCATAGCAGCAGCGTTACGCTGCCCAGCACGTTCAGGACGGTCTCGACGCCTTGCATGATTTCGCGAACCTACGCCTCGATGTTCCTCGATGAAAGTTTTTTTGATGACAGTGATCGGTCCATGGGCGACGAGACTCAGCCCGCCGCGAAGTTCGCCGCCTCGTCCATGAAGGCGCGCACCAGAGCCACGCGGCGCCGTTCCTGCAGACATACCGCGTATTCGGCGACATTGAGGTCGGTGTCTGTGACAAGCACGGGGCGAAAGCGCCGGTCCTCGCCCCGTTCGCTCGCGAACACTGCGCCGATGCCAAAACCCGCCGCCACCGCCTCGCGCACGCCCTCGCGGGTCTGCACCTCGACGATGGCGTCGGGCTGGATGTCGGCTGCGGCCATGGCCTGCTCGACGACTTCACGCGTGATCGAGCCGCGCTCGCGCAGCACGAGGGTCTGACCGGCCAAGGCCGACAGGGGCGCGCGGCCGCGCTTGGCAAGCGCATGGCGCGCAGGCACGAACAGCACGACACGGTCGGTGCGCAGCCGCACGGCATGCAGCCGCGGATCCGACACGCTCTTGGCCATCACCGCGACGTCGGCCTCGTGGCGCAGCAACCGGTCCAGCACGACGGCGGAATTGTCGATCGCGAGCGAGAAGGTCAGTCCCTCGGCGCGGTCGCGCAGGGCGGCCATGATGGGCACGACGTGATGGGCGGAATCCGCCGCGATCCGGAGATGCCCGCGAGTCAGCGCCTGCTCGCCGGCCAGCAGGGCGCGCGCCTCGTCCTGGACGGCGAACAGGCGTGTGGTGATTCCATGCAGTTGACGGCCGGTTTCGGTCGGCGCGACGCTACGGCCACGCCGGTCGAACAGGCGCACGCCATAGGCCTGCTCCAGCGCCGTCACCTGGCTCGACAGGTTGGGCTGGCTCAGGCCCGAGGCGCGGGCCGCGGCCGAGAAGGAGCCCGATTCGGCCACCAGATGGAAAGCGCGGAGCTGCGTGGGTGTCATATATGATAGATCAATGGATAACATATGGAATATATACTGGACGCATAGCGACGGCGAGCCCATGAATCACCGTATGACCATCAAGCCCGCCCAGTCCGAAACCGGCGATCCGCTGCTGCTGACGCCCGGTCCCCTCACCACCTCGGTAACGGTCAAGCAGGCCATGGTCCACGACTGGGGCTCGCGCGATGCCGAGTTCATCCGCATCAACCGCATGGTGCTCGACAAGATCGTCGAGCTTGCCGACGGGCAGGGCACCCACGTCACCGTGCCGGTACAGGGCTCGGGCACCTTCGCCGTCGAGGCGATGATCACCTCCTTCGTGCCGAAGTCGGGCAAGCTCCTGGTGCTGATCAACGGCGCCTACGGCCAGCGCGCGCTCAAGATCGCCGAGATTGCCGGCCGCGCCACCGTCTCTCTGGAGACGCCGGAGGACACGCCGCCGGACCTGGCGCGACTGGACAAGATGCTGGCCGACGACGAGGCCATCAGCCACGTCTTCGCCGTCCACTGCGAGACGACCTCGGGCATCCTCAATCCCATCGTCGAGGTCGCGGAGACCGTCGCCCGCCGCGGCCGCCGGTTGCTGGTCGATTCGATGAGCGCGTTCGGCGCCCTGGAGATCGACGCGCGCAAGGTTCGCTACGACGCGCTCGCCGCGTCCTCAAACAAGTGCCTGGAGGGCGTGCCCGGCCTGGGTTTCGTGATCTGCCGCAACGAGGCGCTGGCCGAGTGCAAGGGCAATGCCACCACGCTGGTGCTCGACCTGTTCGATCAGGCCGAGGCTTTCGCCCGCACCGGCCAGTACCGCTTCACGCCGCCCATCCATGTCATCGTCGCCCTGGGCAAGGCGATCGAGGAGCACGCGGCCGAAGGCGGCGTCGCCGGCCGCGGCAAGCGCTACCGGGACAATGCCAAGGTTCTGATCGACGGCATGCGCGCCATGGGGTTCCGCACGCTGCTGGGCGACAAGCTGCAAGCGCCGATCATCATCACCTTCCACATGCCGACGGATCCGAAGTTCGTGTTCCAGCGCTTCTACGATTCGTTGAAGGACCGCGGCTATGTGATCTATCCCGGCAAGCTCACCGTGGCGGATTCCTTCCGCATCGGCTGCATCGGCCGCCTCTATGCCAAGGACATGCAAGGCGCGCTGGCTGCAGTGCGCGAGGTCCTCGACGAGATGCGGGTGAGCAATGGCGGCCCGGCATTGGCGGCAGAGTAGGGAGGGACGTCATGGCACCCGACAGTCTCAACACCACGGGCGGCGAGATCGCCGTCAACGGCCGTCGCTACCGCCTGCCGCGCCAGCCCACCGTCGTCGTCTGCGTCGACGGGTCGGAGCCGGGCTACATCGAGCGCGCCGTCGAAGCCGGCCGCGCGCCCTGGTTCGGCAAGGTCCTGAGCCAGGGCACGAACCTTCTGGCCGACTGTGTCGTGCCCTCCTTCACCAACCCGAACAACCTCTCCATCGTCACCGGTCGGCCGCCGGCCGAGCACGGCATCTGCGGCAATTACTTCCTCGATCCCGACAGCGGGAAAGAGGTGATGATGAACGATCCGAAATTCCTGCGCATCGAGACGCTGTTCCCGTCCTTCCAGCGCGCCGGCTGCCGCATCGCCGTGATCACGGCCAAGGACAAGCTG
This sequence comes from Pseudomonadota bacterium, assembly GCA_023416135.1. Classification (GTDB taxonomy): domain Bacteria; phylum Pseudomonadota; class Alphaproteobacteria; order Reyranellales; family Reyranellaceae; genus Reyranella. The sequence continues at coordinate 2,091 of JAEZIF010000460.1, read as the reverse complement.
CGCGGCCTTCTGGGCAAGGGGCTGGAGCTGGGCGCCGGCAAGGCCTGCAGCTTCTCCTCGGAGAAGTCCGACAAGGCGACCGTGGCCGAGAACGGCATCGACAAGGTGAACGAGCTGGTCGGCATGCCGGTGCCGGACGTCTACAGCGCCGGCCTGTCGGAGTTCGTGTTCGCCGCCGGCGTGAAGATCATGGACCGCGACCGGCCGCAGATCATGTACCTGTCGACCACCGACTATATCCAGCACAAGCACGCGCCGGGCACGCCGGTCGCCAATGACTTCTACGCCATGATGGATGGCTACATGGCGAAGCTCGACGCCCTTGGCTGCACCATTGCGCTCACCGCCGATCACGGCATGAATGCCAAATTCGGCGACAACGGCCAGCCCGACGTCATCTACCTGCAGGACGTGTTCGACGGCTGGCTGGGCAAGGACAAAGCGCGTGTCATCCTGCCGATCACCGATCCCTACGTCGTGCATCACGGCGCGCTGGGCTCCTTCGCCGTGGTTTACCTGCCGGCCGGCACGACGGCCGAGGCGATGGCCGCCAAGCTCGAGGCCATGCCGGGCATCGAGGCCGCGCTGTCCAAGCAGGAAGCCGCCGCACGCTTCGAGTTGCCCGCCGATCGCCTGGGCGACCTCGTCGTCGTCTCGACCAAGCACAAGGTGCTCGGCACCTCGGCGTCGCGCCACGATCTGTCGGGCCTGACCGAGCCGCTGCGCAGCCATGGCGGCATCTCCGAGCAGAAGGTGCCGCTGCTCTGCAATCGGAAGCTCACGGCCGACGCCGCGTCGCGCAAGTGGCGCAACTTCGACGCCTTCGACGTCGCCCTCAACCTCGTCGCCTGAAGGAAACAATCATGGATACAACGGTCCGGAGCGACGTCCGACACGAGACGCTGCGCATCGCCGGCAAGAAGGTCGAGACCAAGGCTCGCCTGGAAGTCCGCTTTCCGTGGGACAACCGTCTGGTCGGCAGCGTGCCGCGGGCGACGCCCGAGCTGGTCGCCGAAGCCTTCCGCATCGCCCACGCCTACCAGCCCAAGCTGACGCGTTACCAGCGTCAGCAGATCCTGCTGAAGACGGCGGAGCTTCTGGTCGCACGCAAGGAAGAGCTGTCGCGCCTGATCACGCTCGAGTCGGGGCTTTGCCTGAAGGACTCGTTGTACGAGGTCGGCCGCGCCTTCGACGTCTTCACCTTCGCCGGCCAGCTCTGCCTGCTCGACGACGGCCAGACCTTCTCGTGCGATCTCACCCCGCACGGCAAGTCGCGCAAGATCTTCACCCTGCGCCAGCCGCTCAACGCCATCTCGGCGATCACGCCGTTCAACCATCCGCTGAACATGGTCGCGCACAAGCTGGCGCCGGCCTTCGCCACCAACAACTGCGTGGTGCTGAAGCCGACCGAGCTGACGCCGCTGACCGCGCTGTTCCTCGCTGACACGCTGTACGAGGCGGGACTGCCCCCCGAGATGCTGTCGGTCATCACCGGTAATCCGTCGGACATCGGCGATGCCATGATCACCGACCCACATGCCGATCTCGTGACCTTCACGGGTTCGGTGCGCGTCGGCAAGTACATCGCCGCGACCGCCGGCTACAAGCGGCTGGTGCTGGAGCTCGGCGGCAACGATCCGTTGATCGTCATGGAGGATGCCGACCTCGACAAGGCGGCCGAGCTCGCCGTCGCCGGCGCCACCAAGAACTCGGGCCAGCGCTGCACCGCCGTGAAGCGCATCATCGTGGTCGAGAGCGTCGCCGACGCCTTCTCCAAGCTCGTCGTCGAGAAGGCGAAGAAGCTCAGATGCGGCGACCCGATGGATCCGCAGACCGATGTCGGCACCGTCATCAACGCCCGCTCGGCCGCGCTCTTCCAGGCCCGCGTCGACGACGCCGTGAGCAAGGGCGCAGAGGTGCTCCACGGCAAGCGGGCGGAAGGCGCACTCTTCCATCCGACCGTGGTCGACCACATCCCGCATGACTGCGAGCTGGTGCACGAGGAGACCTTCGGCCCGGTGATCCCGATCGTGCGCGTGCCCGACGACATCGCCGAGGTCATCCGCATCTCGAACTCGACCGCCTATGGTC
>JAEZIF010000418.1 GCA_023416135.1 Pseudomonadota bacterium | reverse complement strand
CACTTTTGCAAGCCTGTTCGCATGGCTGCAGCACCTTCAGCCGCACGCCTTCCACGCCGCTCCAGTGCATGCGCCGGACGAGGACCTGGACTGGCCGACCATGATGTACTTCTCCTTTACGGTGTTGACGTCGACCGGTTTCGGCGAGATCACGCCGGTCACCAGGATGGCGCGCAGCCTGATAATCATCGAGCAGATCCTGGGCGTGATGTACGTCGCCTTCCTGATCGCCCGGCTGGCCAATCTCTACCGCAACACCGGCAAGCACCGGCCTTAGCTAAGCTAGGCATCACGGTTCGGTCGAGCGGAAGGCTTCCTGATGCAGCAGTCTGCGGCAATGCGCGTGCAGCCGCGGCATCCCGACTGCGGTGTCGACCTTCAATCCGCGCGCCAGCCGCTCCGCGATGAAAGCGGTGACGTCGGCCTGGGTGAGCCGGCCAAGCAGCAGGTAGCCCCGTCCCGGCTTGGCCAGCTCCTCCACGGCAGCCAGCGCATGCTTCATCTGCGCCATGCAGTCGTTGATCCACGGCTGATGCACCTTTTCCGGCGGATGGTGATTGCGTTCGTAGGCGGCGGGGCAAACCATAGGCCTTGAGCGTGATGGCCACGCGCCGCGTGTAGGGCGAGCGATTCACTCCGAAAAGCAGCATTCTTCCTCTTGGGCCGACGCGCGGCGGGGCATGCCAATGTGCGGAGATCATGGCAACAGAGGAAGAGGCCTTCGCGCTATCGTGACTTGCGGTGACCGGCCACGTCGATGATTTGCTAGAGGCGACCGTGCGTTGTCCATGCCGACCATGAGGAAGCCGATGCCGAACGATGCCAGCCAGTCCGCGGCGCTGCTCTCCATCGGCCGGGCGGTGCCGCCGCACCGCCTGCTGCAGTCCGATGCGGCGGCCGCGGCGCGCCGGATTTTCGCCCATCGCTACGCCGCCTTCGAGCGCATGGCGCCGGTGTTCGAGACGGCCGGCATCCGCACGCGCCACACCGTAAAGCCGATCGACTGGTATTTCTCCGATCTCGACTGGCCGGAACGCAATGGCGCCTATCTCGCCGGCGCGCAGGAGCTGTTCGTCGCGGCCGCTTCTCGCGCACTGGCCGATGCCGGGTGCGAGGCCGGCGACGTCGACACCATCGTCACGATCTCTTCGACGGGCATCGCCACGCCCAGCCTCGAGGCACGCGTCGCCGGCCGCATGGGTTTCCGGTCCGACGTCGAGCGCGTGCCGGTGTTCGGCCTGGGCTGCGCCGGCGGCGTCTCCGGGATGGCGATCGCCGGTCGCCTGGCGCGGGCGCGACCGGGCTCGACCGTGCTGCTGGTGGCGATCGAGATCTGCACCGCGGCGTTCCGCATGGACCAGCTCACCAGCGCCAACATGGTGGCGACGGCGCTGTTCGGCGACGGGGCCGCGGCCTGCGTCGTGCGCACCGGCGAGGCGGGACTGGCGCGCATCGAAGGCGCGGGTGAGCATCTGTGGCCCGACAGCCTCGACATCATGGGATGGAAGGTCGATCCGACCGGCCTGGGCGTCATCTTCGACCGCGCCATCCCGCCATTCGCCGACGAGCATGTCGGCGCCGCGGTCGATGGCATCTTGGTGCGCCTCGGCGTCGAGCGCGCGTCGGTCGACCGCTTCACCTGCCATCCCGGTGGCGCCAAGGTGATCACCGCCCTGGAGAGCACGCTGCGCCTCGGCCAGGGCAGCCTCGATCACGAGCGCGCCGTGCTGGAGGAGTACGGCAACATGTCGGCGCCGACGGTGCTGTTCGTGCTCGACCGGCTGGCCAGGCAGGGGCTGCCGCAGCGCACCGTGCTTACGGCGCTGGGGCCGGGCTTCACCTGCAGCTGCCTGTCGCTCGCGCGAGCCGCGTGATGTTCCTGGCGGGGGCCATTCTCGGCCTGGTGACCTTGCAGCGCCTCGGTGAGCTCGTTCTGTCGCGACGCAACACCGAGCGCCTGCTCACTCGCGGGGCGCACGAGGTTGCGCCCGGCCACTATCCGCTGATCGTGGCTCTGCATGCGGCATGGCTCGCCGGCCTCTGGTATTTCGCCGTCTGGCGCGCGGATGTCGAGGTGAGCGTCGTCTGGCTGGTCGTGTTCGTCGTCCTCCAGGGATTGCGCGCGTGGGTGATCGCCACGCTGGGACCGCGCTGGACGACGCGCATCATCGTGCTGCCCGGCGCGCCGCTGGTGAGGGCGGGACCGTACCGCTTCGTGTCGCATCCCAACTACTGCGTCGTCGCCGCCGAGATCCTGGTGCTGCCGCTCTGCTTCGGCCTGGTGTGGTACGGCATCGTGTTCTCCGGTCTGAACGCCTTGGTGCTGTGGATCCGCATCCGCGCGGAACAGGCGGCGCTCCGGCAATGACCGACGGGCGAGGAGCAGGCGCCGGCACCTGGGTCGGCTTCTCGGCCATGACGCTCGGCATGTTCATGGCCGTGCTCGACATCCAGATCGTCGTCACGTCGCTGCCCGAGATCAGCGAGGCGCTGTCGATCTCGCCCGACCGCATGAGCTGGGTGCAGACGGCCTATCTCATCGCCGAGGTGATCGCGATCCCGTTGACCGGCCTCTTGACGCGTGTGCTCAGCCTGCGCTGGCTCTTCGTCGGCGCGCTCACCCTGTTCACCGCTGCTTCGGCCGCTTGCGCGGCAAGCCACGGCTTCGAGACGCTGATCGTCGCGCGGGTGGTGCAGGGCTTTGCCGGCGGCGTGCTGATCCCCTCGGTGTTCTCCGCCGTCTTCCTACTGTTTCCCTTCCGCCAGCAGGGCATCGCCACGACGCTCGCCGGTATGATGGCCGTGCTGGCGCCGACCGTCGGTCCGCTGGTCGGCGGCTGGATCACCCAGACCTGGTCCTGGCATTGGCTGTTCCTGGTCAATGTCGCGCCCGGCATCGTCGCCGCCGTGATTGCCGCCTCCTTCCTGCCGCGCGAGGCAGGCGAATACACGCATGTCCGCACGCTCGACGTGGCCAGCCTCGTCCTGATGGCGATCGCGCTGGCGGCGCTGGAGATCGGGCTGAAGGACGCGCCTAAGCACGGCTGGCACTCGCTGCGCGTGCTCGGACTGCTTGCCCTGTCCCTGCTCGCGGGCTTCGTCTTCGTGCGCCGCAGCCTCGGCCGCTCGCAACCGATCGTCGACCTCGGCGCCCTGGCCGACCGCAACTTCGCAATCGGCTGCTTTCTCTCCTTCACGCTGGGAGTCGGCCTCTACGGCTCCGTCTATCTGATGCCGGTGTTTCTGGGTTTCGTGCGCGAGCACGGCCCGCTCGATATCGGCCGCATCATGCTGGTGACCGGCGTCGCGCAGCTCGTCACCGCGCCGATCGCTGTCGAGCTGGAACGCCGCGTCGACGGCCGTCTGCTGATGCTGGGCGGCTTCTCGCTATTTGCGGTCGGCCTGGGCTTGAGCGCCTTCCAGACCTGGGAGACCGACTTCGACGAAATGCTGCTGCCGCAGATCCTGCGCGGCTCGGCCATCATGTTCTGCCTGCTGCCGCCGACGCGGCTGGCGCTGGGTCACTTCCCGCCCGGGCGCGTCGCCGATGCCAGCGGCCTCTTCAACTTGATGCGCAATCTCGGCGGCGCGATCGGCCTCGCCCTGATCGACACCGTGATCTACGGCCGCGCGCCGATCCTCGCCGAGGAAATCGGCCAGCGGCTGAAGCACGGCGATGTCTCGGTCTCGCCGCTGGTCGGCATTCCCCCCGAGACAATAGCGACCGCCACGACGCGCATGATCGACGCCGCGATGATCGAGACCGTGCGCCCGCTGGTCGAGCGCGCCGGCCTGGTGAGTGCCATCAACGAAGCGTGGGCGATGCTCGCATTGATCGCTGCAGCGTCCCTGATGGCCCTGCCGCTGATCGTACGTCGGGAGGCACGCAAGGATTGACTGCCGGTGTGACGCCAGAGCGTCACGGCGGCAGCAGCAGGGGGCCTTCAGATCACCCGCTGCGTCCGCGAGAACGCCATGTACAGCTCATGCGCCTGGCGCGCGATCGGGCCGGGCTGCAGGTCGCGGCTTTCGTAGCGACTGACCGGCTGCACCTTGCCGGCGTTGCCGGTGGTGAACATCTCGTCGCAATCGTCGAGGTCGGCCGTCGTCACCGTGCGCTCGTTCACGGTGATCCCGGCGTTGCGCAGCAGGTTGACGACGCGGTTGCGCGTGATGCCGGCGAGGAAGCTGCCGTTGGGTACCGGCGTCGACACCGCGCCGTTCTTGGCGAGGAAAATGTTGGAGCTGCAGGTCTCCGCCACGTTGCCCAGCGCATCGAGCACGATGCCGTTCTGGAAGCCGCGCTCCAGCATCTCGGCGACTCCGCGGCTCGAGTTGGGATAGAGGCAGCTTGCCTTGGCGTTGGTCGGTGCGCTCTCGGGCGTCGGCCGGCGGATCGAGCGGCAGAGGCCGAGCGTCAGCGGCGTGCCGGCACGCATCGGCGAGTGATAGACGCAGAGCAGGAACTGGGTTGAATCGCCGTCGACCGAGATCGGTCCCTGGCCACCCTTCATCGCCCAGAACATCGGCCGGACATAGAGCTCGGCCTTGGGGCCGAAGCGACGGACCGCCTCGTGCATCAGGTCGAGGATTTCCCCGGCGGTCTTGGTCGGCTTGAGACCGAGCGCGCGCGCCGAGCGCACGACGCGTTCCGCATGGAGGTCGAGATCCGGCCCGCAGCCCTCGAAGGCCCGCCCCCCGTCGAATACCATCGAGCCCAGCCAGAAGGCGTGGTCGCGCGGGCCCAGGATCGCCGGGTTGCCCTCGTGCCAGGTGCCGTTCCAGTAGGTGAGCGTGTCCATTTTCCTCAGTTCTCCGGTCGGAAGCCGGCGCTTCTAGTACCGCTGCACAGAGATTATGACGGGTTGCCGTTGATCCAGTCGAGGATTGGCAAGTCCTGTGGTGGAATGAGGATTTCGATGCTTCGTGGGACGCCTGGTTGGCGTCGGATCAAACCGG
>JAEZIF010000411.1 GCA_023416135.1 Pseudomonadota bacterium | reverse complement strand
GGTCGAGCAGCGCCGCCGTCAGGGCATGGCCGCGATCAACGACTTCATCGACATGCAGCTGCGCGAGGCCGACAAGCTCGACAAGAACAACGACGGCAGGGTCAACCAGCAGGAGTATCTCGTGCTGACCGGCCCGGCCGACGGCCCGCAGGCCAAGGGCCTGCTGCCCTACGACATCCGCAAGCAGCTCGTGCTGCGCAAGTTCGCCGAGATCGACACCAACAAGGACGGTCAGCTCGACCGGGTCGAGCTGACGGGCGCGGCGGTCAGGCAGTTCAACGAGATCGACTCCAACAAGGACCGCTTCCTCACCGAGGACGAGTTCAAGCAGGCGCAGGAGAACGAGACCAAGAAGATGCGGGCCATCATCCAGGCGATGCAGCCGGCCCAGCCCGCCCAGCCACGCCCCGCTCCTGCACCGGCGCAGCCGCGCGCTCCCCAGCCGCAGCAGCCGCAAGGCCTCGCGCCGGGCCTGCCTCAGGGTACCCGCTAGGTCTTCGCCAGGCGCGCGACTCCGGTCGCGCGCTCGAAAGGGGTCGCGCCACTGGAGTGGCGCCTCCGCGCGCTATTCCACCGTCACGCTCTTGGCGAGATTGCGCGGCTGGTCGACGTCGGTGCCCTTGGCGACCGCCGTGTGATAGGCCAGCAACTGCACCGGCACGCTGAAGAGGATCGGCGCCACCACCGGATCGACCTGGGGCAGGATGACCGACGCGGCGGCCCCGCTGCCCAGCCGGGCATTGCCCGCGGCGTCGCTCAAGAGCACCAGCTTGCCGCCGCGCGCCTTAACCTGCTCGAAGTTCGACGCGATCTTGTCGAACAAGGCGTCGCTCGGCGCCACCACGACCACCGGCACCGCTTCGTCGATCAGCGCGATCGGCCCATGTTTCATCTCGCCGCCGGCATAGCCCTCGGCGTGGATGTAGGAGATCTCCTTCAGCTTCAACGCCCCCTCGAGCGCGATCGGGAAGGAAGGGCCGCGGCCGAGATAGAGCACGTCGCGCGCCACAGCGAGGATATCCTCGGCGATGCGCCGATACTGTTCCTCCATGTTGAGCGCGACGTTGATGACGGCCGGCAGCTCGATCAGCGCGCCGGCAAGACGTGCCGCCTCTTCCTTCGACAGCGTACCGCGCGCCTGACCGGCGTCCATGGCGGCCGCCAGCAGGACCGTGAGCTGCGTGGTGAAGGCCTTGGTCGAGGCCACGCCGATCTCCGGTCCGGCCAGCGTCGGCAGGACGACGTCCGATTCGCGCGCGATCGCGCTTTCGGGAACGTTGACCACCGACAGGATGGTCTGCTTCTGCGCCTTGGCGTAGCGCAACGCGGCCAGGGTATCGACGGTCTCGCCGGACTGCGAGACGGCAATGCACACGCCGCCCTCGGGCAGCGGCGGCTCGCGATAGCGGAACTCCGAGGCGACCTCGACCTCGACCGGCAGGCGCGCCAGCTTCTCGAACCAGTACTTGGCCACCATGCCGGCAAAGCAGGCCGTGCCGCAGGCGGTGATGGTGAGCCGCGAGACCTTGGTCCAGTCGAACGGCAGGGCCGGCAGGCTGACAGAACGTGTTGCCGGGTCGAGATAGGTCTGCAGCGTGTCGCCGATGACGGCGGGCTGCTCGTAGATCTCCTTCACCATGAAGTGGCGGTGGTTGCCCTTGCCCATCATGGCACCCGAGATGCCGCTCTGCTTGATCTCGCGCTGGACTGGCTGCTGCCCCTGGAAGATCTGGGCGCCCTCGCCGTTGATCACTACCCAGTCGTCATCCTGCAGGTAGGTCACTCGCTTGGTGAACGGCGCCAGCGCCAGCGCGTCGGTGCCGACATACATCGTGCCGTCGCCTTCGCCATAGCCGACCGCCAGTGAGCTGCCACGGCGCGCGCCCATCAGCAGGTCATGGCGACCGCTGAACAGCGCGACCAGAGCGAAGGCGCCGCGCAGGCGGGCCATCGCCTTGGCCATCGCCTCCTCGGGCGAAAGCTGCTTCTCGAGATGGTGCGTGAGAAGCTGTGCCACGACCTCGGTGTCGGTGTCGCTGTCGAAGCGGCGGCCCTCGGCCACAAGCTCGTCCTTCAGCTCCTGGAAGTTCTCGATGATGCCGTTGTGCACGACAGCCACACGGTCGGTGGCGATCGGATGGGCGTTGCGCTCCGACGGCTTGCCGTGCGTCGCCCAGCGCGTGTGGCCGATACCGATCGTGCCTGGCAAGGGTTCGACGCCGAGCCGCGCCTCCAGGTTCACCAGCTTGCCTTGGGCGCGGCGGCGTTCGATGTGGCCGTCGACCAGGGTGGCGACGCCGGCCGAATCATAGCCGCGATATTCGAGCCGCTTCAGCGCCTCGACCAGCAAGGGCGTGACCGGTGCCTTGCTGATGATCCCGATGATTCCGCACATGAAATAACCCGCTGGAGCTACTTCTTCCTGCCCCGCTTGGCGTCTGCCGCACGGGCCTTGAGTTTCGCACGAAGCGCCGGTGCGCGCCCCTTCTTTGTCTGCTGGCGGGCACGCCCGAAGGCCACGGCGCCGGCCGGCACGTCCTCGGTGATGACGCTGCCCGCCGTCACGTTGGCGCCGCGGCCGATGCGGACCGGCGCGATCAGCGAGCTGTTGGAGCCGACGAAAGCCTCCGGCCCGACGACCGTGCGCCACTTGCCGTAGCCGTCGTAGTTCACGGCGATCGTGCCCGCGCCGATGTTGGAGGCGGTGCCGACGTCGGAGTCGCCGAGATAGGCCAAGTGGTTCGCCTTGGCACCGCGGCCCATGCGGGTCGCCTTGAGCTCGACGAAGTTGCCGATATGGACCTCGTCCGCGACCTCCGACCCGGGCCGGATCCGCGCGAAGGGACCGATGCGGGCGCCGCGCCCGATGCGCACGCCCTCGATGTCGCAGAACGCCAGGATCTCGCAGCCCGCGCCGATGCTGACGCCGGTGCCGAAGCGCACGTTGGGGCCGATCGTGACGTCGGACGCCAGCCTGGTGTCGACCGCCAGCCATACGGTGTCGGGATCCGTCATGGTGACGCCGCCCTCGAGCGCCGCCGCGCGCAGGCGCTGCTGCAGCGCCTTCTCGGCACTCGCGAGTTCGGCGCGCGAGTTGACGCCCTGGAACTCCGCTTCGTCGCCCTCGACGGCGATTGCCGAGTGGCCGGCAGCGCGGGCGATGGCGACCGCGTCGGTGATGTAGAACTCGCTCTTGACGTTGTCGTTGCGGATCGCCCCCAGCAATGAGCCGATCAAGGCACCGTCCAGGCACATGACGCCGGAATTGCAGAAATTGACCGCCTTCGCGGTGGCGTCGGCGTCGCGACTTTCGACGATCTTCTCCAGCATGCCGTCGCGGACGATGAGCCGGCCGTAGGGCGCGGGATCGCGCGAGACGAAACCCAGCACGCCGACGGCGGCCTTGGCCTTGCGGCATTCTCCGACCAGGCGCTGCAGCGTGGCCGTGGTTATCAATGGCGCGTCGCCGAAGACCACGAGCACGGGCCCGCGATGGCCCTCGAGCGCCGGCAACGCCGCCCTGGCGGCATCACCCGTGCCGCGAGGCTTGCGCTGAACCACCGTGGCATGCGGCGCGAACGCGTTCGCCACGTCCCTTGCCCCAGGCGACACCACGCCGACGATCCGCGACGGCTTCAGCCGTGCCACATTCTCCAGGACATGGCGCACCATCGGCCATCCGGCCAGCGGGTGGAGGACCTTCGGCAGGGCCGACTTCATGCGCGTTCCGGCCCCGGCGGCCAGCACCACCACGGCGACAGGCGATTTCATGCCTGTCGGATGCCACGCGGCTGGCGGCCCTGCAAGGCGGATATGCTATGGAGATTTCCATGCATCCCAATGCCGACAATCTGATCGCCAGCCGCTTCGACACCGTGATCTACGACCTCGATGGCACCCTGATCGACAGCGCCCGCGACATGTGCGTGGCGGTGAGCCGGGTGCTGGCCGACCACGGCCTGCCGCCCATCGACGACGAGGACGCCCGACAGTTCATGGGCGAAGGCAGCAAGGTCACGATGCGCCGCGCCTTCGCCAAGGCCGGGCGGACCCTCGACGAGGCCGAGGCGAGCGCCGTCACCCGCGAGTTCGTGCGCTACTACGAGGCCGATCCGGTGCGCTACACCACGGCCTTCGACGGTGTCGCCGAGGTGGTCGCCCGCTTCGACCGCATGGGCCTGAAGCAGGGCGTGTGCACCAACAAGTTCGAAACCCCCTCGCGCATGATCCTGTCGGCGCTGAAGCTGATGCCGCCGATCACCGAGGTGGCCGGCGCCGACACCTTCACCGTGCGCAAGCCCGACCCGGGCCACATCCTGCAGCTCATCGCCAGGATGGGCCGCCATCGCGACCGCGCCGTGATGATCGGCGATTCCATCCACGACGTCGAAGCCGCCCACGCCGCGGGACTGCCGGCCGTGCTGGTGAGCTGGGGCTATACCGCGAAGCCAGCCAGCGAGCTCGGCGCCGAGGCCGTGATCGACCACTTCGGCGCCCTACCCGACGCGCTGGGGCAGATTGCCGCCCGTTGACGGCCAAGTTGACGGGTTCGCCGGCAGGCCCTATACGCGCCCCTTCCGGGCGCTTAGCTCAGCGGGAGAGCACACCCTTCACACGGGTGGGGTCGTAGGTTCAATCCCTACAGCGCCCACCATCTATCCCTCGGACATCATAGAATACGGTTCCGAGGGTGCAGTCGAAGCGACTGCACCAGATGGCATCTGCACATAGATTCTACCTGCCCATTGTGCCGCGCCCTGGAAGTTCAAGTGACGCGACGTGCACCGCGCCCGTCGAGCAGGACGAAATGTTTCGGTAAGGGCCTTCTGCCTCGGGATGGCGCCGCAGTTGCGCCAGGAGCGAGCGGGCGCCGTCGAGGACAGCGTCCTTGAGCACGAGGCGGCCGGCACCGGAGAGACAGGGAAAGCCAGTACGGCGTCTCGCCCTATCCGTTGAACGTGCTCGACGGGAAACGCATCAACACCGTTCGCCGCATGGACATGCGTGTATACTCAGCGGCGATGAACAACGTGCTCAGCCTTCGTCCCGGGGATCGCGTTCCCGACTTCGCCCTGCCCGGCCTCGACGGCAAGCATCGCAAGGTCATCTGGTCGTTCACCGGCGCGCCCATGGCGCTGGTCGCGGTCGACGATCTCGCCAGTCTCGATGTCGGCCAGTTCGCTGCGTTGCTCGCTGCCTGCGCCAAGGCCGCGGTCGTGCCCGTCGTGGTGGCCGGCAATGCGGTGGCCACCGCCGCAGGGGCCTGGGCGAAGCTCGGTGGCACGCCGGATACGCCGTTGCTGCTCTGCGACCCCGATCGGCGGTTCCTCGGTGCGCTGCTGGCCCAGGGCGGGATGGGACTGGGTGGCGGCAGCACCTTGCGCATGCGCGTGATCGTGCTCGATCCCAATCAGCGTGTCGCCGCGACCTTCGACAGCCGGGCGCTGCCTGCCGCGGCGGAGGCGATGGACGGGCTCGCTCGCTCGGTGCGCAGCGACGGCGGCGACGACCTGCTGCTCAGGACGCCGATGGCACCCGTCCTGGTTCTGCCGCGCGTCTTGGAGCCCGATTTCTGCACCCAGCTCGTACGCCTCTGGGGCAAGGGCGACCACAAGGACAGCGGCGTCTCGAGTCGTTACGGCAACGTCAACATGGACCACCTGAAGCGGACCGAGGACTACACGATCGTCGAGCCGATGATGCTGAAGGCAGTGTCGGACCGCCTCGCCTACCGCATCGGACCGGAGCTTACCAAGGTCTTCGCCTTCGACCGCCCGTTCACCTTCGATTCGCACGTCGTGCTGTCCTACAGCGCCGACGGCAAGCACTTCTTCGGCGCCCATCGCGACAACGGTGCGCCGACCACGGCCGACCGCGCCTTCGCCGTGTCGCTCAACCTCAACGACGATTTCGAGGGCGGCGAGCTGGTCTTCCCCGAATATGCCGGCGTTCGCGTCAGTCCGCCGGCCGGCAGCGCCGCCGTCTTCTCCTGCTCTCTCTTGCACAAGGTGCTGCCGGTGACGCGCGGCCGGCGCTTCGTGCTGACGACGTTCTTTCGCGCCAAGTCCTAACCGCGCTCGCGACGCTTCCCACTCTTGAACGACGATTCGCGAATGTATTCGCCTGGTTTCTCACGGAGTTCATACAATCCATTGATATATCGTCGTTTTTCGATGGTAGCGGTGCCCGAATCGTGTCGCATCAAATACGACAGTGCGACATGCGCATGCCTCGTCCCAGCGACTCGATTTGCGGCGTTCGCGGGCGAATCTGATGAACCATGCATAGAGCAGAGCCCCCCCCCGGGGCAGGCGCCACCCGATAATAACTTAAGTTATCTTTAGCGTCAACTACTGTTTTGACCCGCGCCTACTGTTTCTGGTCGAGCAGCGCATCGTGGGCCTGCGCCAGTTCGACGCGAGCCTGCTCGAGCGCGGGATCGAGGATGTCGATGCGCGACGCTTCGTTGAAGGCGCGGTCGGCGCCGGCGATATCCTTTCGCGTGATCGCGTCACGCATGGTCGCCAGAAGCTCGGAGACCCGGCTGTTGCGCTCGGCCTCCTTGTGTTGCGCGGCCTGCATGGCCTGCCGCAGCTCGGCGATCTCCGGCGCTTCCGGCTTCAGCTTGGCGGCCTCGGCCAGCGCCTTGTCGGCGCCGGAATAGTCGTCGCTGCCGATGGCATTACGGGCGCGAGCGATCTGGAGGGCGAACTGGCCCTCGGGGGTCGCCAACTGGGCGACCTTGCGCCGTGCCTCGGCAGCTTCGCTGAGACCGGGCACCAGCCTGTCCGCCTCGTCGAGCTTGGCGTTGGCTTCTGCGAACTTGCTCCTGTCGGCCAGGCGACGGGCCTGGGCCACCAAGTGGAAGGCGCGATCGCTCAACGCCTCATCCGGCAGGGCGTCGAAGCCACCCAAATCGGCACTCGGCATGGCGGCAGCCTGTCGTGCCGGCGCGGGAGGAGGCGCTTCAGCGGCCGGGCGATCGAAGAGGTAGAGGGACCCAGCCAATACGGCGATGCCCACCGCACCAATGATTGCGACGTGCGGCAGTCGCGCTGAAAACGGACGCAAAGCGCATTCCTCCGGCCTGGCCGGAGTCAACGTAGGAAGCCCGCCAGCGGTTGCCGGATTGTGCGTCAGGGCCGACTAACGCCGGCGTAAGGATCATTGACCCCGTCCAAGGGCCAGATCGGCCGGCGCAGCTTTGTGAACTTGAGCCGCGAGATGTCGGGCGAGCAGATGCCGCCGGAGTCGACCAGCACGATCTCGCGCGCGATCGGGGCATAGGCGGCGCGGAAATGCTGCACGCTCTTCACCACCAGCACGCTCTTGGCCGTGGGATCGATACCCTGGCTCAGGAACACCTGCAGGTCGATGGTCTGGATGCGGTTGGAGATCGTCACGACATCGATGCCACCGATGCGCAGCACCGCGGTCGGCCCCATCGAGGTCTCCACGCCGGCATTCATCGGCCCGTCGTTCTTGAAGTTGCCGTCCGACAGCATCTTCACGACCGCCCTTGCCTTGACCGGGGCGCCCATTGCCGGATCCGTGTGGCCGCCGAGACTGACGTCGATCTCAGCGCCGACGCCCGCCTCGATCGCCTGCTGTACCGTGCCTGGATCGAAGATCGTGCCGAAGGCCACGTTCTCGATGCCGGCATCCATCAGCGCCTTCAGCACGGGCGTCGTGTCGTTGTAGCCGCCGCCGCCCGGATTGTCGGTGCCGTCGGCGATGACCAGTGGGCCTTTCTTGCCCGCGCCGGCACTCCCCGAAGCGGCACGTGCCGCGGCGATGCCGTCGGCGATCGGCCGATAGTAGGATTTCGCCCCTTCGTCGCGCCGCCGCCAGATCTCGTCGATGAGCTCGGCCGCGATCGCCCTGGCACGCGCCTCGGCGCCGGGCTCGTAGCTGACCGCGATCGAGGGGCCGGTGTAGGGAATGTCGGCCCAGGGAAAGCCCGCCTGGATGCTGACGACATTGATCCCCGGCTCCTTCTCGAAGCCGTCGGCCTTGGCCAGAAGATCGAGCATCAAGCCGGGCTGCGTGGTGCGGCCATGCTCGGCACCCTCCAGCATGGCGGGCTGCACCAGGAGGCAACGCGGCTTCTTCTTGCCCTCCAGAGCCGCCTGCACCAGGGCCGCCGCCTGGACGGCGCGCTCATAGCCGTCGATGTGCGGATAGGTGCGAAAGCTCACCAGCGCATTGGCGTTCCTCGCCATGCGGACCGTGGCGTTGGCGTGCAGGTCGAGCGTCGTGGCGATCGGCACATCCGGCCCGACGACTCCGCGCAACAACTCGAGCAGCGCGCCTTCGGCATCGTCTTCCGTCTCCGCCACCATGGCGCCGTGCATCGAGAGGCAGATGGCATCGAACTTGCCCGCCTCCTTCGCGGCATTGACGATCATGTCGCGGATCGTCTCCCAGGTTTCCCGGGTGAGCTTGCCCGACGGGGTAGCGTTCGCCGCCCCCGCCCACACCGGCTGCCAGCCGTACTTCTTCACCGAATCGATGTAGCCGCCGACCTCGTTCTTCGTACCGGTGAAGCGCGGCACCATCGCCTCGCCTTCGATCAGCCAGCGCTTGCGATAGTCGTCGAGCGTGGTCGCCAGTTTCGAGAACGTGTTTGTCTCATGCATGAACTGCGCGATCAGAACGCGGTACGCCATTACCGATACCCTCTACAGCTTTGCCGTCTTGAGCCACTCCGCCTGCCCATCCTCGCCCTCCACGCCGGAGGTCTCTAGCAGGCGACAGACCATCATGTAGTAGCCGATGGTGAGCGTGAGTTCGACCACGGCGCCCGGCGTCAGGAAGCCTTGGACCGCCTTCAGGGTCTTGTCCGACGCCTTGACGTTGCGCACCACGTCGTCGGTGTAGCGCAGCACGGCCTTCTCGTGGTCGGTGAAGGCCGGCGCCTCGATGGTGGCATCGCGCAATGCGGCGATCTTTTCCTCGGCCACGCCGGCCTCGCGCGCGATCCGTTCGTGCTGGTAGACCTCGTAGGCCGCTCGGCTCAGCCGGCCGACGCGCAGGATGGCAAGCTCGCGCAGCTGGGCATCGAGCTCGCAGCGGAAGAGGAGCGCATTGCCCATGCGGACGAAGCCCTTCAGCCCGGCTTCGGAGTTCGCCAGCATGCGATAGATGTTGAGGTGCGGCTTCAGCTTGTCGAGAAACTCGGCATGCTTGCCGGTGGCATTTTCGACTTCGTAGTACGGAATACGCGGCATCGGGTCCCCTCCGCCGCAAACCTGTCAGATCAATCCACGCTGTACCAGCGGATTAAGGAAACGGCCGAAAGGGCCTGTCAGCACAATCGGCTTTTCGAGGACGATCAGGGCAATGCACGGGTCACCGGGGTCGGCGACCGGTTCGTGCTGCTCGGGCCCAGGACCGACGGCGAAATCGCCAACCCCGTAGTTGCCGGTCGAATCGGTGTAGCCGCCCTGCAGGACGACCGTGAACTCCTCGCCGACATGGCGATGCATCGGCAGGCCGCGCCCCGGCGCGAGCCTGAGCAACGACACACGATGCTCCCCCGGGAGGCTGAGACGCATTTCCTCGAAGCCGCCGAACACGCGGTGCCAGCTCACCTCCGGGCCGATATGGGGGACAAGCGCTGCCGGCGCCCATTCGAAGCCGGGCCGCGGCATGTAGGGCGCGGGCCTGGGCTCGACGGCCACGCCATCGAGGCGGGCCAGCGTGCGCTGCAGGAGATCTTCGTCGAACGGCTGATCGGCCTCGCCTTCCACCAACGCGCCACCCAGTGCGCCCAGGCGCGCGACCGTGCGGCGGGCGGCAGGATCGAGCGCCACATGCAAGGCCACGGCCAGCGCCGGACCCGCAGCAAGCGCGCCGGCGGCATAGTCCAGCAGCAGCTCTTCGGGGGCCGGATGGCTCATGACTCGTCTTTCTCCAACACTTCCCGAAGCCGCCCAAGGGCCAGGCGGATGCGGGACTTCACTGTGCCCAACGGCAGCTTCAGCTCCTCGGCGATGGCGGTATGGGTCTTGTCCTCGAAAAATGCCTTCTGAATCACCACCAATTGATCGGCTGAGAGGCCGCCCAAAACTTCCTTCACTCGCATATACGTTTGTCCGGCGAGGACGGATTTGTCGGCATCCGCCTCCTCCGGTGCAAATGCCGTCAGCCAGTCCTCGGTTTCGATGGCCGGCCGGGCCGTCCGCCGGGCCAGGTCGATGCGCTTGTTGCGGGCGATGGTGAAAATCCAGGTGGCCGCCGACGCCCGCGCCCGATCGAAGGTCGCGGCCTTGCGCCACACCATGATCAGGGCTTCCTGGGCCACTTCCTGTGCGGTTTCTGCATCCGTGCCGCCGCGCATGATGAAGGCCTTTACGCGCGGCGCGTAATGGCGAAACAGGCTCGCGAAGGCCACGCGGTCCTGGCGGGCCGCGATGGCCTCGATCAGGTCGGCAGCCTCGTCGGGCGAAAGCATCGACCGGAGTTTAGCCCGGACGGCCGTTCGCGCCGAGGTCCCAGAAGATGCCGGTCATCAGCCGGAGCCCTTCCCGGGCCACCGGGGCCAGCAGGTGCTCGTCGGGAGCGTGCTGGGAGCATGCCGCGTAGGAATGCGGCACCCAGACGGTCGGCATGCCCAGGATGTCGGTGAAGACCTCGTTGGGCAGCGAGCCGCCGAGATTGGGCAGCATGTTGGGCTTCTGGCCGCCCGTCTTCTCGATCGAGGTCGCCGCGAACTTCGCCCATGGGTTCTCCGGGTCGAGTCGCGTGGCATTCATGATCACCTCGCGCGCCTGGTCGACCTCGATCATCCCGAAGCCATGCCGCTCGAGATGGCGGCGCAGCGCCGGAATGATGTCGTGCGGATCCGTGCCGACGACGAAGCGCAGCTGGCAGTAGGCGATGGCGCTGGGCGGAATGGCATTGACCGGCCGATCGGGATTGCCCGTCTTGAAGGCCAGCACCTCGAAGCTGTTCCAGCCGAACACGCGCTCGACCGGCGTCAGTGCTTCCTCGCCCCAGTCGGGATCGATGGCCGGCGCGCCCTCGCCTGCATCGATATGCGCGTCGGCGAGCGCCGCGCGCACCGAGTTGGTCAGCGTCTTGGGCCGCCACTCCGGCACCTTGATCTGGCCGCGCCGGTCGGTGATGGTTGCCAGCGCGTGCGCCAGGATGATCCCGGGGTTGCTGAGAAGCCCACCCCAGTTGCCGGAATGATGGCCGCCCTCGCGCATCGTCAGCTTGAGGTTGAAGTTCAAGGTTCCGCGCGTGCCGCCGAAGATCGTCGGCCGGCGATGGTCGAGCCGCGGTCCATCCGAGCCGATCAGCGCGTCGGCCTTGAGCGCCGCCTTGTTGGCCTTGCAGAAGTCGGCCAGGCCCGGCGAGCCCGTCTCCTCGCCGGTCTCGATCAGGATGGTCGAGTTGAAGCCGAGCGATCCGCGCTC
Organism: Pseudomonadota bacterium; assembly: GCA_023416135.1. GTDB lineage: Bacteria > Pseudomonadota > Alphaproteobacteria > Reyranellales > Reyranellaceae > Reyranella. The sequence continues at coordinate 10,729 of JAEZIF010000411.1, read as the reverse complement.
CTCGAGCACGCAGGCCAGAGCCGCGATGTTGATGGTGTGCTGGCCCTTGTTGTCGGCCGTGCCGCGGCCGTACATGCGATCGCCCTCGACCACGATCTTCCAGGGCGACAGGCCCTGCCGCCACTGCTCCTCCTGGCCGCGGATGACGTCGCCATGGCCGTAGGTCAGCACGGTGGGCTTGGCCGGGTCTTCGATGCGGCGCGCGATCAGGAACGGACCGTACTCGGCGCGCGGATTGGGCAGCACGGTGCAGTCGTATCCCATCTTCTGCAGCGACTGGCTCATCTCGCCCGAGACGTACTCCTGCAGGGCAGGCATGGAATCCTTTTCCTGGCTGGTCGTCGGGATCGCCACCCGGCGCTGCAGCTCGGCCAGGAAACCGCCGTCGTCGAAATACTTTTCCGCGCGCCCGATGGCGCCGTCACGTGTGCCGGTCATGTGATTCCTTGCGTCGTTCGATCACACAATAGCAAAATATCAACCGTCATCAGCCTCCCCATCGAGCCAAAGACGCGACGGGGAGGAATGAAGCACAGGGAGCAGGCCATGTTGACATCGGGTCGCATCGTTTTCACGGACATGGAGCAGGTCCACTTCGGCAAGCCGGCCGCGGAGTCGGTCGCCGAGCTGGTGAAGGCCATCGGCTCCAGTCGCGTGTTCGTGATGGCAAGCGGTACGCTCAATCGCGAGACCGACGAGGTCGAAAAGGTGCGCCGTGCGCTCGGCAACAAGTGCGTCGGCACCTTCGCCCAGATGCCGGCGCATTCGCCGCGCTCGGCCGTGTTCTCCGCTGCGCAGCAGGCGCGCGAAGCCAGGGTCGACCTCATCGTCACCTTGGGCGGCGGCTCGATCACCGACGCCGCCAAGGCGGTGCAGCTCTGCCTCGCCAACGACGTCCGGAGCATCGAGGACATCGACCGTATCCGCGGCGGAGCCGACCTGAAGGCGCCGGCGGTGCGCCAGATCTCGATCCCGACCACGCTTTCCGCCGGCGAGTTCTCCGGCATCGCGGGCGTCACCAACGAGGCGACCAAGGTGAAGGAACTGATCCGCCATCCCCTTACCATTCCGCAGGCAGTGATCCTCGATCCGGAAGTGACGCGCCACACGCCGATGTGGCTGTTCCTGTCGACCGGCATCCGCGCCGTCGATCATTGCGTCGAGGGCGTGTGCTCCAACGAATCGACGGAGTTCACCAACGCCTCGGCCCTGCACGGCCTGTCGCTGCTGGCGCGCGGCCTGCCCAAGGTGAAAGCCGATCCTGCGGACATGAAGGCGAGGCTCGACTGCCAGATCGGCTCATGGCTGTCGATGGGGGGGCTGGCGGCCGGCGTGCCGATGGGCGCCAGCCACGGCATCGGCTACGTGCTGGGGGCGGTGTTCGACGTCCCGCACGGCCACACCTCCTGCATCATGCTGCCCTCGGTCATGCGCTGGAACAAGTCGGCCAATGCCGACCGCCAGGCGCTGATCGCCAACGCCATGGGCCATCCCGGCAAGGATGCCGGCGACGTGCTCGACCGGTTCATCCGCGGCCTCGACATGCCGCGCAGCCTGGGCGAAGTGAAGATCGGCAAGGAACACTTCGACCGCATCGCCCGGCAGGCGATGGGCACGCCCTGGGTGCCGCGCAACCCGCGCAAGATCGACGGACCGGCGCAGGTGAGGGAGATCCTGGAACTGGCGGCGTAGGCTGCCTCCCCGCCCGCATTGGCTGTCTCACCAATGAGGGCCCGCCTTGCTTGCGCAGCCCGACGAGCGCGGCTCTGAGGACGTCGGCAGATTTGCAATGAGGTTGCCGACAGAGGAAGTAGACCCCGCACGTCAACAGGTTGGCGTGCGGGGCCCGACCAAACACCCAAAGGGACGCCGAGTGTTTGGTCCTCGGGGGACTCTTCGACGCGAATACGCAACGCTACGCGCCTGAGCTTAACCCCCTCCTCCCTCTAATGCCTGTCCAGGCCCGACCATTTCACGTGCCTCCACTGCGCTACATGAGTTCGGCGTTGATCCACAGATGGGTGACGACGCTTGCCACGTAGCCCAGGGCGATGGCCCAGGCCCACCGAAGGTGATTGAGAAACGTGTAGTGGTTGTGCACCAGTCCCATGAGCGCCACGCCCGCTGCTGTGCCGATCGAGACCAGGCTTCCCCCGACGCCTGTGCTCAGCGTGATGAGCATCCACTGGCCGGTCGACATCTCGGGATTCATGGTCAGCACCGCGAACATCAGCGGGATATTGTCAAAGGCCGCACCCAGCACGCCGATCGCGATGTTGGCAGCCGTGGGGCCAAGGTTGCCGTAGAGAAAGTCCGACAATTGCTCGAGATAGCCGACGACACCAAGACCAGCGACGGCGAATATGACACCGAAGAAGAACAGTAGCGTGTCCCACTCGAGGCGCCTGATCTCGCGGAAGGAATCGAACGCCATGTCCTGGTCGTCACGGCGACGTCCGATCCGCTGGAGGACGTAGCTGTACATCTGCAGATATCCGAGTCCCAGCATCATTCCGAGCGCGGGCGGCAGGCTGAAGAAGGTCTTGAACGAAACGGCGGTCGCGATGGTGGCGCCGAACAACCCGATCACAACGGGTGCACCGGGCTTCAGTCTCCTGATCTCGCTCGCCGGTTCCGGCATTCCCCTAGGCACGCCGAAATGCATGAGCGCCGCCGGCACCAGGAAATTCACCAGGGCCGGAAGGAAGAGATGGAAGAACTCGAGGAACTCCAGCTTGCCCTTCTGCCAGACCATCAGCGAGGTGATGTCGCCGAACGGCGAGATGACGCCGCCGGCGTTGGCCGCCACCACGATGATGATGCAGCCCATGACGATGAACTGGTAGTTGGCGACCCCGATCGCCACCACGACGGCACCCATGACGAGCGCCGTCGTCAAGTTGTCGATGATCGGACCGAAGATGAACGCAAGTCCTCCGACCAGCCAGAAAAGCTGCCGGTAGGAGAGCCGCATGCTGGTGAGCTTGGCACGCAACGCGGTGAAGACGCGCCGCTCCTGCATGGTGTTCACATAGGTTATCGCCACCACGAGGAACAACATCAGCTCCCCGTAGTCGAGGATCACATGCTTGGCAGCGGCTTCGAGCGTGGCGCTCTGCCCGTTCACGGCATAGACGATGCCGAGCAGCGCCCAGATGAGGCCTGCCGCCAGCATGACGGGTTTCGACTTGCGTAGCTGAATGACTTCCTCGACCGCCACGAACCCGTACGCGACGAAGAAGATCAGGAGCGCCAGATAGCCGACCGGATGTTGCGTCAGATCGATATGCATCGACGCCTCCTCGGCATGCAGCGGCGTCGGTGCGGCAAGAAGCAAGGCAAAGGCCGGAACAGCCGACATCCACTGTCGTCCGGCGCAACCCAACATCATTCCTCCTCGTCAATGGACGTCGAACGTCGTCATTGCCGCAACGCCTGCGGGAACACAATTGAGAGAAGGCTCAGTAGGTATTCATCCCTACTGACTGTTGGCGGCTAATGCCAATGATGGCGCACCGAATATCGGCTGCGCTCGAATTCCGACTCAAATTGCCGGGGGGCAAGCAGTGCGACCACCGATCTGACAACGTCGGGAGGCAGAGGTTGCCGAGGACCGCCGCGCCTAGTGCTGCTCCCTGGTCAGGGCCTCGGGCCGAGGCGCATCACGCGCCTGCAGCCTTCGGATGGCGTTGTCGGCATCGGCCTTTGCTGACGCCTTGGTCGAATAGGGCTTGGACCATCGCATGGCGGGTCGGTCCTCTCCTTCGAGGAAGACGGCCCACTCCCACTGGCCTTGCCTCTCGCGAAACTCTGAACGATAAGCTTTTCCCATACCGCCAATATCGCATCGCTCGAATCGAGTCGTCATGTCCCAAAGGACGCACGTGGGCTCGATACACCCTGAAGCCACGTCGATCCGATGTGCACGGGATGGGGAATACTACCCAGGATGATCCTGCCCAGATTACCCATGGACTTGTCGGCGAAGCGATTGAGGCCGCATGCTTGAGCACTCGGCAGGAACGGGAAAACCACGTTGAATGACATGATCCGTGGATCCGATGGCGGAATGACAAGGGTGCAGGCGGCTGCGACCTGGCTGCACCAGTCCGCGACGGCGCAGTATGCCGTGATCAGCTGCGTATTCACGGCTGCCTACCTTGGGCTCGAATGGCTGACGCGCGTGCATGAACTCGAGGCCCTCGGAATCACGCTGTGGAACCCCGTGAAGGCGCTGAGCGTGGGCCTCTTGTTGATCAAGGGGATCGCCTATGCGCCGGTGCTGTTCCTGGCTGCGCTGCTGGCCGACCTTTTCCTCTACGCCCCGGGCAAGAGCGTCGCTTCCTCCCTTGCCACGAGCGCGGCCTTCGCAATTGGTTACGCGGCACTCGCGCTGACGCTCAAGCAGGGCCTGGGCTTTTCGATGAAGCGCACAAACCTGCGCAACGTCATCGCATTGCTTGTCGTGGTGCCGGCCGGAACCTTCGTCATAGCCTCGGTCTATTGCGGCCTTCTTGTCCTGTTCGGCGACCTGCCGGCGAGGCAATACTGGGCAGCGGTGGCGTATCTTTGGGTTGGCGACACCGTCGGCATCATCATTCTTCTTCCCGTTGGCATGGCGGCGTACGGATCGATGCAGCGTTTGCTGGCTTCGAGGCCCAGGGTGCTGCTGATCGATTTGGGAGTCTTCCTCGCCGGAACCCTGATATCCCTGGCGCTGATCTTCTCGGTCGAGGGAGCAGGCGACTACCAATTCTTCTATCTCCTGTTCCTGCCGGTGAGCTGGATTGCGATGCGCGCCGGATTTGCGGGCGCCTCAGCCGGAGTCTGCCTCGTCCATCTGTTGCTGCTGGCGTTCATCAGCCCCACCGACTATCCGGCGAGCACTTTCATGAGTTACCAACTCCTTGTCCTGGCGCTCGCCTCCAATGGGCTGCTCCTCGGCGCCGTCGTCGACGAGCGCCGGCGATCGGACGAACTCCTGCGCGAAAACCATGCGGAGGTCGCGCGCATGACGAGGCATGCCACTGCCGGGGCGATGGGCGTCTCGTTGGCGCATCAAATCAGCCAGCCGCTGTCGAACGTCGCCATGTATCTTCACGTAGGCCAGCAGATGCTCGCTGCCAGGCCCATGGAGCCGGCGCGAATCGCCGATTCGCTCGAGAAGGCTACCGGGCAGTTGCGGCGGGCGAAGGATATCCTCGAGCGCCTGCGGGATTTCGTCTCCCGTGGCACGCTGAGCACGACCCCCACCGATCTGGGCGCCCTGACCCGCAAGGTAGTGGTGCTCTCCGAGGATGACGCGCGGGCGCATGGGGTCGCGGTGCGCCTCGACGCCGATCCCGTACCTCCGATCACCGTCGACGCCCTTCAGCTCGAGCAGGCCCTCATCAACGTGATCAACAATGCGATCGACGCCGCTGCCGAAGCGCGTCGAGGACCGGGCCGGGTAGCCGTTCGCATTGCACCCGCCGGAAACGGCGTGCGCATCGAGATCGACGACAACGGGCTCGGCGTGTCGGACACGGTCGCAAAGCATCTGTTCGAACCTTTCATGACGACCAAGCAGGACGGCATGGGACTTGGGCTTGCGCTATCGCGCGAGCTCGTCGCCGCCCACGGAGGAAGCATCGATTGGCAGAGCCTCGGACCAGGGGAAGGCACGCGGTTCAGGATCGAGCTTCCTGCGACGCCGGAGAACGCACATGGCACATAAGCGCGTCGTATACGTGATCGATGACGAGGCCGATGTTTGCGAAGCACTCAAGGTCCTGCTCGACACCGCCGGGCTGGAAGCACGCACCTATGCCTCTGCCGAGGAGTTCCTCTCGGACGTCAAGGTGAGCAGACCACTGTGTCTGCTGGTCGATGTCCGACTGCCGGGAATGAGCGGACTCGATCTGGTGCGTCATCTGCAACGAGGCCCGGTCAGGCCGATCGTCGTCATGATCACCGGCCATGGCGACGTGCCGCTCGCCGTCAAGGCGATGCGCGCCGGGGCACTGCACTTCATGGAGAAGCCGTTCGAGCCCGCGGAACTTCTCGAAACACTGGAGGAAGCGCTTCAGCGCGTCAGCCGGATGGCCATCGAGGAGGCGGCCTCGGCCGCAATCGAAGCGAGCTACCGTTCGCTGACCCCTCGTGAACAGGAAGTGATGTCGCTTCTGGCCGAAGGGATGCCCACGAAGCTCCTGGCCACAAGACTCGGGATCAGCACACGGACAGCTGAACATCACCGCGCAGCCGTTCTCAAGAAGATGGGGGCGCGGACCGTGTCGCATCTCGCCCGCATGAGCATCAGCCTGGAGATGCGGAAAATGCCTATGAGGTCCTAGGCAATGATCGCAGTTTCCGAGCTCTGACGACGACCATAGTCTCAGGGCCGGGCGCCGGATCCAGGCGTGTGTGCCCCCCGCGCTCACCGCCACCCCATAGGATCTCGGCGCCTCCTTTTTTGAGAGGGCAGGATGCGGCCCCACGCCGTTTGCGCCGGCGGTAGCTTGCCGGCGTCGGGGATCCACCTTGCCTTCGCGCGTGGCCAGAAAGTCGCCGAAACCCGCCCAGTTCGCCGGCGTGATCAGGCAACCCGTCGACGAGGTGAAGACCACCTTGCCCTTCTTGCCCTGCCCTCACCTTCCTCTGGACGCGATAGCTCCCCTCGGAGGATCTGTGCGCTTTGCCACTTTGCTCGCTCGATCGACCGGGCACAATCGAACGCAAAGCGAGGCTCAAGCACAGACGTCAACGAGGAACAGGACATGGCGCTCGTTGACGATCTCAAGGACTACATAGCCCGCAACAGCACGCCCGCCACCGTCATCAAGGAAAAGCACAACGTCGCCATCATCGGCGAGACTCACGCTTTCTTGAAGACGGCCGACTCGGAGATACGCACCAAGGCCGCCGTGCGGCTGTTGCTCGAGCTGCTCGGAGACGTGAACTACAAGTACTTCGCCAACGAGAGCTATCAGAGCAAGGGCAAGATCCGCAGCGGCGTCGACGAATACATGCGGACCAAGACCCTGCCGCCGGTATTCAATCCCAAGCAGACGAACCTCGACATCGAGGAGATCGGCAAGCGTGTGCTGGTGCGCCGCTATCAGCCGGTGCTGGATTTCATCCGGGCCTATCCGCGATATCCTGAACATCGGATCGCTCATCGACGGTGAAGGGCGCGATGCGGCGCTCACGCAAAACTTCCTGGACGAGTTCAAGGCCCGCGGCCTGCACCTCGGCGACGCTGGCGTCGTTCTGATCGGCTCCAATCACGCTTCGGCCGTATCGAATTCCGAACATCCGACGGTGCGTCAGCTCCTGCAGAAAAGCGGCCTGAGCTGCGTGTCGATAAGGGTGCTGACGGACTTCAAGAGAGACGACGCGCCCGACGACGCCGTGTTCGAGCAGAACAACAAGCCACTGAGCGATCTGACGGTCGGAGACATCATCCGACCGACATCGCTGGTCGACAAGACGCCGGTGACCATCGCGGTCGATCGCAGCTGGACGAACGGCAGGCCGAGCCCGTTCTGGCGCCTCACCTACGGCCAGAGCAAGGTTTCGGTGGCCGCACAGTTCGAATACATCGTTCTGCAGAAGGCTTAGCCGACCAGCCAGCCATTTCCCGAGGCACTGGTGAAGTCGAGCTGCACGATCAGGTCGTTGAAGTCGCGATCGCCGCCGCCGTACATGTCCTCCCAGCCCCAGGTGTTGAGCCCGTAGTTCCACAGATGGCCGACCGACTGGCCATTCACGGTCTCGTTGGCATGGGCGAAGGCCCAGAAGAACGCGCCGGTCGTCTGGTTGGTGAGCTTCATGGCGATATGGTCGCCGCCATCCACGCCCAGCAGAACGGCCTGCTCGTAGTTGCCATAACCCGGGCCGCCCAGCGACGTGCCGCCCTGAGCGAGTTGATAGGCCCGTGCGTCAGCCGCGGCGGCATAACCTTCGTGGCCCGGCTGCTTGCCGTCGATCGTGCCGGCAAGGTCGTCGACCTTGTAGAAGGTGATCGACAGGTCGTTCTCGCCGTTCTGGCGGACGCGAACGATGGCGACTTGGCCGTCCGCGCCGCCTGCCGTCTCCGCCACGGCCACCGCCCGCGCCACTCGCACCGCGCCGTCACTCGACACGAAGTCGGCGAAGCCGAACGGGGAGCTGAGTGTCCCCTGCGGCGCATGCGCCGATGAGCCGTCGATGGTGACCGACACGTCCTGGCCCGATGTCACCGTCGACTGCGCCACCCATCCCTGCGCCTGCTTGTCGAACAGCCGCACAAGGTTTGGATCGAAGTCGGCTTGCAGGGACTGCTGCGCCAGCCGATTGGTCCAGGCGTAGGCACCCGATGCGCTGGTGCCGAAATGGAAACTGCCGGCGTCCAGGCCGATGTCGATGGCTCCGCCGTCCGCCGTCATCGCCTGGAACATCAGGCTCTGATCGGCGCCGCTCTGCCAGCCGGTGCCGGCGGCTTCGAGCATGTCGGGGCTCGTACCGAACGACATCTGCGAATGGGCGATCGAGGTCAGCGCGCGCGCCAGCAGCGTGCCGTTGGGCGTACCGAGCCCCGTCGTCAGATCGTAGCCGGGCGCCGCGTCGTAGCCCAGGCCGGTCAGCGTGAAGTAGGTGTCGCCGTTATGCGACGAGCCGTTGGTGTCGTAGAACAGCGACGACACGTTGTTGCCGAAGGTGATGTCGTTGAACGACGCCGGCGCGATAGCCGCAGCCGTGTAAAGAAGGTCGTTCATGAAGCCGAGCCTGGGCAGGCCCTGGTCGTGAAAGATCGTGTCGATCTGCGCAATCAGCGACGCCCAGAGCGGCGTCGCCGCGCTGGTGCCGAACCCGCCGGTGGCGTAGCTCGACATGTCGTCCCACGGCGCGAAGTAGGTGAAGTTGCCGCCGGCGATCGCCGCCACGTCGGGCGCGCCGCGGCCTGTCTCGCGGCCCGGGTTCGCGGAGGTCGGAGTCAATCCGAATGCCGTCTGGTACCAGGGCGTGGGCTGCTCGGTATCGACGCCGCCGTTACCCGCCACCGGGTTCCACGGGCCGGGCGTCATGATGGTCTTTCCGTTCGCCCCCTGGTGCAGGGACAAGGTGTTCCACACCGCCTCGATCAAGGTCGCCTGCAAGGCGTCGGCCTTCGACAGCGAGGCGGGCAACTCCCTCAGGCCACCCTGCATGAGCTGCCAGAGCACCGCCATCTGTCCTGCCATTGCATCGCCGTAGAGCGCCGCCACCGTGGCATCGTGCGGCGCCGCCTCGACGGTCGTCAGCGACGTGCCGCCGACCAGGACGGCGTAGGGCGAGCTCAGCGTCGGATTTTGGTTCGCCAGCCCGTTGCTGAAGTTGTAGCTGGATCCCCAGTCGTTGTTGGCGATGAAGGTCGAGATGTTGCGCAGCGCCGCATCGACGAAGAGCTCGCGGGCGGCATGGGCGAACGGCGAATTCGGCGCGGCCTGCTGGAAGATTCCGAAGGACGAGGTCACGACCGAAGGATTGTGCGCCAGGTCCCAGAACGCCGCCTGGTAGGCCGTGTAGGCATTCGACTTGGCATCGCCGTTGATGCCCGAGCCGACATAGAACCCCATCGTGCTGCGGGGGCTCGCCGAGGTGACGACTCCGACGTCGAGCGACCGTTCGCCGGGATTGGACGCGCCGAAGGTGTAGCTCTGGCCATTGGGGGCCACGACGTAGAAGTCGCCGGGGCTCGTTATGCCCATGTCGCGGCGAAAGATGTCCAATCTCTCCTGAAACGTCTGGGCCGTGCCCTCCGGAAGGGCAGTGCCGATGGTCGGCTCGACCAGCCCGATGGTGGCCGTCGGGACATCGAGTCCGGTCAGCGGGAAATTGTAGTACCAGCGAGCGATATCGCCGGCCGACGCCGAGGAGCTTTGCTCGAGCGCGTTGCCGATGCTTTGCGGTCCGAGCGGCAACGCCGCCGCGCCGCCACTCGACGGCAGGGACACCGCCGGATAGGTCCCCCAGACCGGCAGGCTGTCGAACCACAGCCCCTTGACGTCGATGCCGTCCGGCAGCGACAGCGAGCCTTCCCAGTACTGGGTGTTCCAGCCCTGAATTTCGGCGTGATAGAGCGGCCTGCCGAAGAAGGCCTCGAACTGGGTGGGTGTCAGCGATACCCAGACGGTCCGCGATTCCTGAGAAGTGATGTAGCCGCCGGTGCCGTCGGCATCGCCCAGAATCGTGATGCCCATGCCGTTCAGCGCATTGACGACGTTGGCGTAGTTCGTCGCATCGGCGCCATAGGTCGACCACAGCGTGCCGTCGTTATCGAGCTGCTGGAGCTGCTGCTGGCGGCTGCCCCAGTCGCTGTTGAGAAGCGCCGTCGGATCGTTGGCGCGCTCGAGCACGAGGGCGACGTTGATGGACCCTGTCGCCGCAACGTTGCCCGACAGGCCGTAGGCATCGACGACGTTGGTCGCCGTCGTCATGCCGTGGCTGGTGAAATCGAGGAAGGTCGAGTTGGGAATGATCGTAGGCATGGTCAGATGAGGCACCCGTTGCCAGAAGCGCTGGTGAAATCGAGCTGTAGAACGAGACCGCTGCCGTGCTGGCTCGCCGGAGGCGGGATTGCGGTCGCTGACGAAATCCACGGTGTCGATTTTGTCAGCGCGGTGTACGTCGGCATTGCCTTGCTGGTCTTAAGGGATTGAAACGCGACGCCTCGAGGCAGCCGTCGCTCGCGATCGCCGGCGGGCGATGCACCGATAGCATCATCGCG
>JAEZIF010000387.1 GCA_023416135.1 Pseudomonadota bacterium | reverse complement strand
ACTTGTCGTAGGCTTCCTTCAGGCGGCCGAAAGCACCCGCGCTGGCGGATCCTCCGCCCGGCTGAGTACGCGCAAAATTGAACGTGGTCGCCTTCTGCGCGTCTCGGTACTGCTGGTCGATCTCCGGCCGCCAGTGGGCCATGATGTCGTTCGCATAGCCTTGGTAGAACCCGGAGGTGAACGCGCCATCAAATTCATCGTTGACGCGCTGACGGCCCGCCTTGAGCCGCTGTTCGGCTTCGGCCGCGCGATCCCGCAGATCGTTGTTTCGGCGCGTCTCCTCGTCGCGCGCAATGTTGGCGTAATAGGTCCAGTCTTTCATCGTCAATGCTCACTCACCAGTGCCGCAGGTTGCGACGCAGTGAGAGAATACGTGTCGCCCAGGGAGGGCGCATTGACAGCTGCCCGTCGGCTCGTCTGATCACCCAGGCGGCGGGCGTGTGGTGGATTGGGTGGCGGACAAGAAGCGCCGGGGCTCCTGTGGAGCCCGTCGCTATTGCATCGGGCGGATTAGAATGGCGGAGAGGAAGGGATTCGAACCCTCGATACGAGTTATCCCCGTATAACGGTTTAGCAAACCGCCGCCTTCGACCGCTCGGCCACCTCTCCGCAGCCCGCTAAGACCCCGGCGATCGATATCCACGACGGATGCGCGGCGTTTCTAGCGGCGGCTCCGGCCCAAGTCAAATGTAGGCTGAATTTCGCAAGCTTTTTCAGGCTCTTGGCCTCATGGCACGAACCGTGCGACGGTGCCGGGATGAGTAGCGCCCCTTCGTCCGTCGACATGCTGAAGCGCCTGGTGGCGTTCGACACCACCTCGCGCAATTCCAACCTCGAGTTGATTCACTATATCCGGGACTACCTCACTGATTTCGGGATCGAGAGCACCCTGGTGCCCAACGAAGAGGGCACCAAGGCCAACCTGTTCGCCACGATCGGTCCCGACCGCGAAGGCGGTGTCGTGCTGTCGGGCCATACCGACGTCGTGCCGGTCGACGGCCAAGCCTGGACGACGGATCCTTGGACCCTCACCGAAAAGGACGACGGCAACCTCTATGCGCGCGGTACCTGCGACATGAAGGGTTTCGTCGCCGCCTGCCTCGCCAATGTCCCCGCCTTCCAGCGCGCCGGGCTGAAGGTGCCGATGCATTTCGCCTTCTCCTACGACGAGGAGATCGGCTGCCTGGGTGCCCATGCGCTGGCCGAGCGCCTGGTCGGCGCCGTGCCGCGGCCGCAGGCGGTGATCGTGGGCGAGCCCACCATGATGAGCGTGGTCAATGCCCAGAACGCAGGCGGCGGCATCGTCGCCACCTTCACCGGCTTCGAGGCGCATTCCTCGATGACCCATCTAGGTGTCAGCGCCATCCACTTCGCCGGCGACTTCATCCACTGGCTGAACGAGCTGCAGGTCGAGCTCGCCGGACGCAAGCGGATCGACATCGACACCGTGCCCGGCCACACCACCATCAATGTCGGCGTCATCAACGGCGGCACCGCGGGCAACATCCTGGCGCGCGAATGCGTGCTGAACTGGGGCTATCGCACCCTGCCGGGTGACGATCCCTGGGAGGTGCAGCGTCGCGCCGAGAAGTACATCGCCGAGCTGCTCCTGCCCAAGATGAAGGCCAAGCACCCCGACGCCAACATCACCCTGAAGCGCCGCTCCTTCGTGCCCGGCCTGCTGCCGCAGGAGAACGAAGAGGCGGCCAAGCTCGCCCTGCAATGGACCGGCGGCAACCGCACCTACGCCGTGCCCTACGGCACCGAGGCCGGCATCTTCCGCGGCCACGGCATCCCGACCGTGATCTGCGGGCCGGGCGACATCGCCCAGGCCCATCAGCCGAACGAATTCGTGGCGCGCTCGCAGATGGATGCCTGCGACGCCTTCCTGGTCAAGATGATCGGCTGGGCGGAGAGGCAATAGTTTTCTGGACCGCCGGCCTCCGGTCGGCTCATGATCATGATGCTGGCCGCAGCCCGGCGGTCCGGAAGAACATGAACCCAGCCCGTCGGCGTTTTCTGGAGTACCTCGCTGCCAGCCCGCTGCTCGCCGGCAGCGATCTTTTCGCCCAGGAGCGGCCCCTGCCCGACCCCATGGTCTGGGCGCCGCGTGCGCAGCACCCCTTGATCGAATCGCCACGCGAGGCGTTGAGCGTGTTCGACTTCGAGCCGGCGATGCAGAAGAACGTGCCGCCGGCGCACTTCGGCTACGCGGCGACCGGCATCGACGACGAGGTGACGCTGCGCGCCAACCGCGAGGCTTTCCAGAAGTTTCAGCTGCTGCCGCGGCGGCTGGTCGACGTCTCGCAGCTCGACCTCACCATGGAATTGTTCGGCCGCAGCTATGGCAGCCCGGTGGTCCTGGCGCCCACTGGATCGAACAAGGCCTTCCACGAGGACGGCGATCTCGCCGTCTCGCGGGCCGCGCGAAGAACCAACAACCTGCAGATTCTGTCGACCGTGGCGACGGCCTCGATCGAGCAGGCGATCGAGGCGCGCGGCCGCCCCGTCTGGTTCCAGCTCTACCCCACGAACAAATGGCCGGTGGCCGAGGCGCTCGCCAAGCGAGCCGAAAAGGCCGGCGCCGAAGTCATCGTCGTCACGGTCGACGTGCTGGCGCGCCAGAACTGGGAGACGTTCGTACGCCTGTGGCGCACCGACAAGCGCAACTGCGGGGAGTGCCATGCGTTCGGCCTGCCGAGCTTCGTCAAGCGCAAGCCCAACTTCGACGGAATCGACATTTCCGGAATCGATTCGACAGGCGCCACCAACCTGACCTGGGCGTTCATCGAGCGTCTGCGCGACACGGTGAAGAGCAGGCTCGTGCTGAAGGGCCTGATGACCGCCGCCGATGCGATCCTCGCCGTCGACAACGGGCTCGACGCCATCATCGTCTCCAACCACGGCGGTCGCGACGACGACTTCGGCCGCTCGACCATCGATGCCCTGCCCGAGATCGTCGAGGCGGTCGACGGGCGCATTCCGGTGCTGGTCGATTCGGGCTTCCGCCGCGGCACGGACATCGTCAAGGCGCTGGCGCTGGGCGCGCGCGCCGTGTGCATCGGCCGGCCCTATCTCTGGGGACTGGGCGCCTTCGGCCAGCCCGGAGTCGAGCGCGTGCTCGACCTCCTGCAGCAGGAAACGCGCGCCGCCATGCAACAGGTCGGCGCGCGGTCTCTCAAACAGATCGGCCCCGCGCTGGTCAAACGGGCATCCTAGATCAGTTCGGCTCCCGATCAGCCCTCGGTCCGCCGGCCCGTCTCGAACAGGAACCACACGCGCTGCTCGGTCTCGTCGACCCAGTTCTCGATCAGGCTGGCGGTTGCGATGTCGCCGTGCTCGTCGGCGACCTCATGCAGGATCCGCATGTGCTTCAGCAGTTCCTTGTTGTCCTCGCGCAGCTCGGCCAGCATGTCGGCCGGCGTGACGTACTCCGCATCGTTGTCGAGCACGCGCTGCAGGCGCTTGATGTGGCCGACCGAGCGGATGGTCGTGGCGCCGAGCTTGCGCACCCGCTCGGCGATGACGTCGGTCATGGCGTCGATCTGGGTCGCCTGCTCGTCGAGCAGCAGATGGTAGTCGCGGAAATGCGGACCCGAGACGTGCCAGTGGAAGTTCTTGGTCTTGAAGTAGAGGGCGACGACGTCGGCCAGCAGGATGTTGAGCCCGCCTGCCACTTCCTTGCTGGCATTGGCGCCAAGGTCGTTCGGCGTGGCGAGGTTGGCGGTGCGGCGGGATTTGGCGTCCTTTGCCATAGGCTGGTTCTCCTGGCGAGCTGTGGTTCGCCAGGCAATCTAGCCGGTTTTTCCGTGGGGAACAGTTGCCCGAAGGTATAGCCGCGGTGAGTTTGCCGCGTGAGAGATCGCGAGCCGCAATCTAGAGACCGGCGCAGACCGGCTGCTCGACGCGGAACACGCTGTACTGCCCGAAGCGCTGCTTGTAGGCCTCGACGATCTCGGCGACCTTGGCCCTGTGCGCCGGCGAGTCGAAGACGATCGCGACCAGCCGCTTGCTGCGCTCGCGGACGATGCGGCCCGACGGCTCGCGGTATTGGCCCGACGATTCGAGCACGCTCAGCCCCTCGGGAAAGCGCGACGTCACGACCTCGTTGACGAAGGCCCCCCACTCCGCATCCGTCACCTCGCCGCCCGCCGGCTTGTCGCGGCCGAAGTAGAGATCGATCGCGACGGCGGGTTTCAGCGGCGCCGCGCAGACGGGAGCCGCGCCGGGCTGGGCACAGGCGGACAGGGCGACCGACAACGTCGTCGCCTCCGCCAAGCGCCGAAACCGCGCGCGGAGAGGCCTTGCCTGCGACAGCGAAGCCCCCTCCGCTCCGCGCGTCATGTTCGGGTCGGGACGACGATGGGCGATCAATTCAGGTACGGCACCGCCATGCCCTTGGTCACGGCGGGCCGGGCGTTGACGATATCGTACCAGCGCTTGACGTGGGGGAATTCGGCGAGGTCGACGGTGTGCCATTCATGGCGCGCCGCCCACGGGAAGATCGCCATGTCGGCGATGGTGTAGTCGGCGCCCGCGGCGAAGGCGTTGCCGGCGAGCTGCTTGTCGAGCACGCCATAGAGGCGCTTGGCCTCGTCGACGTAGCGCTTGATGCCGTACTCGATCTTGGCCGGCGCGGCGCGCAGGAAGTGATGGGCCTGGCCGAACATCGGGCCAACGCCGCCCATCTGCCACATCAGCCATTCCAGCGTCTTGTACTTCTGCACCGGATCCTTCGACAGGAACCGGCCGGTCTTCTCGGCGAGATAGATCAGGATCGCGCCCGATTCGAACAGGCTGATCGGCTTGCCGGCGGGACCGTCGGGATCGACGATCGCCGGGATGCGGTTGTTGGGACTGATCTTTAGAAACTCGGGCTTGAACTGCTCGCCCTTGGAAATGTCGACCTTGTGAACGCTATAGGGCAGCCCGCACTCCTCCAGCATTATCGAAACCTTGCGGCCGTTGGGCGTGCCCCATGTATGAAGCTCGATCATCTCCTCGTTTCCCCCTTACAGTGTAAAAAATCTCAGGTCCATTCGTCGTCGGAGCCGCCCATGTCGGCGCTGTCGTCGTAGGCTGCGGTATCGTAGTCCTCGTTGCGCAGGGCGTCGGGCACGGGATTGTTGTCGTCGGCCAGCGCCTGCTGCTGGTTGTCCTGCGGCAACAGCGGCGCTGGCTGCGACGCCGAGGCCGTCTGGCCGAACGGCCCTGGATTGCTGCCCATCAGGTTGCGGATGCCCTCGAACAGCAACGCACCGCCGGCGACGCCCGCGGCGGTCGCCATCGCGCTGCGCAGGAAGCCGCCCCCGCCACCGGCTTGCTGCGGCCCCACCGCTGCCTGTAGCGGCGAGCGAGTCGACGGGACCGGGGGACGCGCAGCCGCGGGCGCGGTGGGCTGGGCCGCGCCCCACGGGCCGATCTTGGGCGCGCTGCCTAGAAAGCCGGACGCAGCCGGCGCGGCGCCGCCGCCCCTGGCCTCGAGCTCGGCGATGCGCTCCTGCGCGGCCTTCAACGCCTGCTCCTGCACCAGCACCGTCTGCACCAGCAGGTAGGGGGCTGCGGGCTGGCGGGCGACGCCTTCCCTGATCAGCGCGTCCGCCTCGCTGTCGCGCGGTTGGGATTCGAACGGCGCCAGTCGACCGAACAGGCCGCTGATGAGCTCGCGTTCCTCTGATTGCATGATCGTGCCTCCTGCCCTCCGGTTCAAAGGGCAGGGAGAACGTGGTTGCCCGTCAGCCGAGCGTCAAGTGTCCAGAGACAGCCGCAGGTCCCACGGCTCGATCGGGGGATTTCGCAGCAGGCCCTTGACGACCTGGCAATCCGGCGCCAGCCGCGTCTGCATGGGTCCGCCAGTGCCGTTACACTCTCGTGAAGTCCATGTACCAGTTGGTCTCCCAATTGTTGCCTTCGTCGAGGGAGAAGGCCTGCTCCCAGCGCGGCGAGCTATCGTTGGTGCGCGACCACGTGAACCGCACACGGATCGGACGGCCGTCGAACGTATCGTCGCCGTAGAAGGTGCCGACACCCTTCTCGAAGCCGCCTTGCACTGGCGGGAACAGATCACCCGGCCGGCGGCTGTCGAGCCAGTAGATCGACCAGCGCTTCGAAACGGGCTCCCAGGTGCGCAGGCTCACCCCGTGATAGGCACTGCCCGGCAGTTCGATGTCGTTCTCGTCCATGTTGCCGAAGCCGTCGAGGATCTTGCGCGCCGCGCACGATCCGTCGAACTCGATCCACTCATGGCAATCGGCCAGCCGCTTCACGAGATAGCGGTGGCGACACTTCCAGCTGCCCATGAGGAAGTCGAAGTCGGTGTTGGGTTTGTCTGTCGTGGACATGGCGGCCCTCCTTTGGCCGCCTCTCTACGCCTCCCGAACTGTCAGCCGGTGTCAGCAGTCAGCGGACAACCGCAGCGGTCTGGCCGAACAGCACCTTGCGCTGCTCGTCGGTGTAGATGCCGGGCTTGGGTCGAAGCTCGAGACCGACCGTCTTGCCCTTCAGGACGGCGGGCCGCTGGCCAACCGTTTCCTCGAACCACTTCCGAAGGTTCGGAAAATCCTCGAGCTTCTGGCCGAAGTTCTTGAAGCCGACGACCCATGGCCAGATCGCCATGTCGGCGATCGAGTAGTCGCCCGCGACATGGGCGCGGTCGGCGAGGCGCTTGTTCAGCACGCCGAACAGGCGGTTGACCTCGTTGCTGTAACGGTCCTGCCCGTACTTCAGCGCCTCGGGCGGATTGAACTGCGGCGCATAGATGTTGAAGTGGTTGGCCTGGCCCGCCATCGGCCCCAGCCCGCCCATCTGCCAGTTCACCCACTGCAACACCTCATACTTGCCGCGCAGGTCCTTGGGCAGGAACTTGCCCGCCTTCTCGGCCAGGTATTGCAGGATCGCGCCCGATTCGAACACCGACACCGGCGCGCCGCCGCCCGGCGGGTCGTGATCGACGATCGCCGGCATTCGGTTGTTGGGGCTGATCTGGAGGAACTCCGGCTTGAACTGCTCGCCCGTGCCGATGTTCACGGGAACGATCTTGTAGGGCAGCCCGCATTCCTCGAGCATGATGGTGATCTTGAAGCCGTTGGGTGTCGGCCAATAGTGCAGGTCGATCATGCGGTGGGTCTCCTCGGGCAAGGCTGGTCAGGGCAAGACTAGCCCAAAGGCCCTATGAGGGAAGGACCGTATCGAGTAAGCAGGGCTTTCCAACCCGGAGGCAGACCATGGCCGTTTCCCTTTACGATCTCAGCGTCGTCAATTACCTGCAGACCCTGGGCGCCATGGAGGGCATCCTGGCCAAGGGCCTCACCCACTTCCAGGGCAGCAAGGCCGATGCCGACAGCATCCTCGACGAGCGGCTCCATGCCGACATGCTGCCGTTCAAGTTCCAGGTGTGGGCGACGGCGCATCATTCCCTGGGCGCCATTAAGGGCGTCAAGGAAGGCGTGTTCGGCCCGCCCGCGGCGATCCCGGCGACCATGGACTATGCCGGGCTGCAGAAGGCCGTGACCGAGGCGCGCGAGGCGCTGCAGCAGGTCAAGGCCGCCGACGTCGACGCCCTGCAGGGCAAGGACGTCACCTTCCAGTTGCCGACGATGAAGATCCCGTTCACGGTCGAGGGCTTCCTGCTCTCCTTCTCGCTGCCCAACTTCTATTTCCACGCCACCACGGCGTACGACATCCTGCGCACCAAGGGCGTGCCGCTGGGCAAGCGCGACTTCCTGGGCCGCATGCGGATCAAGAGCTGATGGCGCAGCACATCGGCATCGTCGCCTGCTCGGCCGAGGGCGCCGCCCTCTGCTATCGGACGATCTGCGTCGAGGGCGGGACCCTGATGGGCCGTCAGCATGCGCATCCCGAAGTGTCGATGCACACGCCGTCCCTCGCCGACTACGTCGTGCACCTCGAGCGCGACGACTGGCCCGCCGTGGGCGAGCTGATGCTCGCCTCGGCGCACAAGCTCGCCGGCATGGGCGCCGATTTCCTGATCTGTCCGGACAACACCATCCACCAGGCGCTGCCCCATGTGCTGCCCAGGTCGCCCCTGCCCTGGCTGCACATCGCCGAGGTGGCGGCCCAGCACGCCGTCGAGCGCGGCTGTCGCCGCATCGGCATCACCGGCACCAAATGGCTGGTCGACAGCGAGGTCTATCCGGAGAAGCTCTCGGCGCGCGGCCTGGAATACGTGCGGCCCTCACCCGCCGAACGCGACGAGTGCAACCGCATCATCATGGAAGAGCTGGTGTGCGGCCAGTTCGGGCCGGACGGCGTGGCCCATTTCCAAAAGGTCATCGGGCGCATGAGGGACCAGGGCTGCGATGCCGTGGTGCTGGGCTGCACCGAGATCCCGCTGATCATCAATGACGGAAACTCGCCCTTGCCGACGCTCGATTCGACCCGCCTGCTGGCACGGGCGGCGCTGAAGCGCGCGGTGCAGGACAAGGCGCTGGCCGCCTAGGAGTGTGTCCAGATAGTCTGCGACACCCTCGAATCTTGAAACTTGCGGAATCTGCAATGCCCCGCGCTTGCAACGACCTTGCGAGCGAACGTCACGTCCGATTCTTTTCGTTCGTCGCGCCGACTAAATGGACAGGCTCCTAGTCCCTCTCCAAGTCTAGACCAGAAACACCCTCACGCGCATTTCCGATCTGATGGAACCGCTCGCGGTTCCATCAGATCGGAAATCGCTCTAGCCGGTCAGGATCGGCTTCAGCGCCTCGCGCTCGGCCAGCATGAAGTCGAAGAAGGCCGAGATGCGCGGCGTGCGTCTGAGGCTGGGATCGGCAAGCAGCCGCCAGCTGCGCGACAGTTCCGGGATAGGGCCGAGCACGCATGCCAGGTCTTCCTCGGCGTCTCCCAGTGCCGTCGGCAAAGGGCCCAGTCCCAGCCCCGCTTTCACGGCATAGACCAGACCGAGCACACTGTTGTTGCGGGCGGCGATGGTCGCCCGGGGCGCCACCTCGGCCAGCCACTTCGATGCCCGGTGATTGGTCATGGTGCCGTCGAAGGCGACGAGCGGATGCTGCGACAGCTCTTCGACCGTGCGCGGCGCGGCGCGGCCCTGCAGGTAGGCGCGGCTGGCATACACTGCCCAGATCGAATCGGCGATCTTGCGGCCAACCAGTTCATCGTCGGTGTCGCCGGAGCGCAGTGCGACGTCGGCTTCGCCCCTGGTGAGATCGAGATAGCGATCGCTTGTCACGAACTCGACGCGCAGGCCAGGATGCAACGCATGAAATCGGTCGAGAAGCTTCGACTGCGTGATTCGATAGACGATCGGCTCGGGACAGGTGACACGGATGGTCCCCGCCGTATCATGCGCCGCACCCGCGACCTGGCGCTCGAAGTCCAGCGCCGCCTCCTCCATCCGCTCGGCATGGGGCAGCAATCGCTTGCCGTCATCGGTGAGGCGGTACCCCGACGTCGCGCGCGACACCAGCTTGCGGCCGAGCTGCCGTTCAAGCGCGGCCAGCCTGCGCTGCACGGTCGACTGGCTGGTGCCCAACGCCTTGCCGGCGGCAATGGTGCTGCCCTGACGGGCAACGGCCAGGAAGCACTTGAGGTCGTTCCAGTCGAACATTTGTTGATTATGCAATTCTGCAGTCCCCAGCCGCAACCTTGCGGCTCCCAGCCGATCCACCGAGTCCCTATGGTGCAGCGCTCGATGGCAAGGGAGAACCGAATGCTTGGACGTTGGTGCTTGCTGCTTGCGGTTGCGGGGTTCACGCCCGGCGCGCCGGCCCTCGCCCAGCCGGCCGGCGTCGCCAAACCGACCCTCGTATTGGAGGACGTCGTCAAAGGCATGCCGCGCGACGAGCAGCAATCGGTGCGCATCATGACCGCTACCTTCCAGCCGGGAGACCAAACGGTCCGGCACACCCATCGTTTTCCAGTGGCCGTCTACGTTCTGGAGGGCACATTCACGCTCGAGCTGGAGGGCCGGCCGCCCATCGCGATCAAGGCGGGCGAGGCTCTGGTCGAACCTCCCGACACTGAGATGGTGGGATCCAATCGCAGCACGAACGAGCCGGCGCGCGTCGTGATCTTCTACGTCGCCACGCCCGGCATGCCGTTCCTCGACATGCTGCACCACTAGAGCGTTTTCCATTCGACTGGAACCGCTCGCGGTTCCAGTCGAATGGAAAAGCGCGCTGTGTCGCTGCTGACTACACGGGCACATTCCGTTCGGCTGATTCCAGCCGAACGGAATGTGCTATAGTCAATCGGGCGGCGGCGTCGCCGACACATTGCCCTCGATCTGCCTGGCGCCGTCATGCGGCCGGTGCCAGGGCGGCGCCGACTTCACCAGATATCGGCCTGCACCTTGAAGGCGGACCGATCGTCCAGGCTGCCCACCTTCACGGCAACGAGCTGAGGGCTGCTGTCCGGCCCCGAGAAAATCTGTACCCCGCAGGACTTGCAGAAGAAACTGCCGCCGCTCGTCGGCTTGGCCCTGAAGATCCGCGGCGTGCCCTGCAGCAGCCTGAAGCCAGACCGCTCGAACACCATCGAATAGCTGAGACCGCCGCCCGAGACGTACTGGCAGTCCCGGCAATGGCAGGCCACGGAGGCGACGGGCGGTCCCGTCACCTCGTAGCGGACGGCGCCGCAGCGACAGCCGACCGTCCTTGCGTCGCCGCTCATCAGGCCGGCTGCAGCCCCGCCGCGACGGCGTCCTCGACCTTCTCAAGCCAGACGAATTCCAGCTTGTTGCGCACTTCCTCGGGGATATCGTCGTAGTCTCGCTTGTTGCGCGCCGGCAGCATCACGCGGGTGATGCCGGCGGCAGAGGCCGCCACGACCTTCTCCTTGATGCCGCCGACCGGCAGGACCAGGCCGCGCAGGCTGATCTCGCCGGTCATGGCCGTGTCGCCGCGGATCACCCGCCCGGTGAACAGCGAGGTGAGCGCCATGAACATCGCCACGCCCGCGCTCGGCCCGTCCTTGGGGGTGGCGCCGGCCGGCACGTGGACGTGGATGTCGCTCTTCTCCAGCAGGCCGGGCTCGATCTTGAGCGTCACGGCCATGCTCTTCACCAGGCTGTAGGCCGCCTGTGCGCTCTCGCGCATGACCTCGCCGAGCTGCCCGGTCAGCATCAGCTTGCCGCCGCCCGGCGTGCGCGTCGCCTCGATGAACAGGATGTCGCCGCCGACCGGCGTCCAGGCGAGCCCCGTGGCCACGCCCGGCACGCTCGAGCGCATGGCGACCTCGTTCTCGAACCGCACCGGGCCCAGGATCTTCTCGAGGTCGCCGACGCCGATATGCTTCTTGGCCGTCACGCCCTCGGCGAACTCGACCGCCACCGAGCGCAGCACGCGGCCGATCTCGCGCTCGAGACTGCGCACGCCCGCTTCGCGCGTATAGCCGTCGATGATGCCGCGAAGCGCCGCGTCGTCGATCTCGACCTGCTCGGCCTTCAATCCGTTGGCCTCGAGCTGGCGGCGCACCAGGTAGCGCTTGGCGATCTCGAGCTTCTCGCCCGACGTGTAGCCGGTGAGCGCGATGATCTCCATGCGGTCGCGCAGCGG
>JAEZIF010000234.1 GCA_023416135.1 Pseudomonadota bacterium | reverse complement strand
GTCATGGCGCGCGATCTCCTCGATCGCCGCGACATAGACCCAAGGCTCCACTTCCTCGCCGCCCAGCGACCGCGGCAGCAGCAAGCGGAACAGCCGCGATTCGTGCAGCGCGCCGATCAGCGGCTCGGGAAAATCCTGCAGCCTCTCGATCTCGTCGGCAGCGGCCGCGATCGCCGGGCCGAGCGAAGCCGCTCGGGCGACGGGATCGGGCTGACGGGTCGAGAGGCCGACGTCGTTCATGTGAGACGATTGGGCGCGCCATGGCGACGGATTGTCAATGGAGGTCGCTCGCGATGCGGAGCGGTTCCGCGACGGGAAGAAAAAATCGCCGGCAACGCCGCGAGCGCGCCGACCTTGATCTACGCACTCAACCCTCGGCCAACCTTTGGAGGACGGCAATGACCAAGACAATCCTCATCGCATTTGCCTGCGCGGCCTCGGCGGTTTCTCTGGCCCAGGCCCAGGCCCAGACGAGCGGTGGCGCAAGCGGCGGTGCCTCGGGCGGCGTCGGCGCCAGCGGTTCACATGGCACCCAGAGGGGCACGTCAGGCGGCACCAGCGGCGGCGGTTCCGTCGTGACGCCGCCGGCGCCTGGCGGTGTCGGGACGTCGGGCGGTGCCACGGTCAATCAGCCCGCGATCGACACCAATCAGGCGCAGCAGCCCGGCGTCGGTGTCAACAGCGGCGCCAGCGGCGGCGGCAGCATCCCGCGGCCGGGTCGCTAGCCCCAACCCCTGACGAGAGAGAGGCCGGCCTCCGAATCGGGCCGGCCTTTCTCCACGCGTCTGTTGGGCGCCGGTCACTCCGCGGCGATCTTTGCCGCCTCCGGGTTGCGCCACTGCTGCAACAGCTCGGCTTGCTTACGCTGGGCTTTCACCAAATGGGCATCCTTCACGTGGCCATAGCCTTTGATGTCGTCCGGCACGGAGGCCAGCCGTACGGCCAAGCCGTGGTTCGAGGGAGAAAGGCCGGCCAGGAGCTCGTCGACCAGCGCCTCGTATTCGCCGATCAGCGCCCGCTCGACCTTACGCTCGGTGGTGCGACCGAACGGATCGAACGCCGTGCCGCGCAGGAACTTGAACCTCGCCAGCAATTTGAAGACCGGCAGCATCCACGAGCCGAACTCCTGCTTCAGCAGGTGTCCCGTCTTGGGATCGCGACTGGCGAACAGAGGCGGGGCAAGATGGAACTTAACTTTGTAGTCGCCCTCGAATTGCCGCTCGATACCGGCCTGGAACGCGCCTTCGGCATGGAGCCGCGCGACCTCGTACTCGTCCTTGTAGGCGAGCAGCTTGGCGTAGTTGCGGGCGACGGCTTCGGCGAGCCCGCCCTGGCCGGTCTTCTGCTCGGCTGACCTCGTCTTCTCCACCAGCGCCTTGTAGCGCTCGGCGAGGGCCGCATTCTGGTAACCCGCGAGGTGTCTTGCGCGCGACGCCACGATTTCATCCAGCGTCCGGGCGATGCGCAAAGGAACGACATTCTCGGCGGGCGCCAGGAGCGTCTCGACGGTGGCGCGGTCGTCGCCAGCGCGACGGCCCCAACGGAAGGCGGCGGTGTTCATCGCCACGGCGGCACCATTCAGCTCGATCGCCTTCTCGAGCGACTCATGCCCGATCGGGATCAGGCCCTTCTGATAGGCGTAGCCCAGCATGAACATGTTCGTCGCGATGGAATCGCCCAGAAGCGCGGTGGCGATCTCGGTCGCTTCGACGAAATCGCACGCCTCGGCGCCGGCCGCCGCCTCGACCGAGAGCCGCAGCGTGTTGGCCGGAAAGGCGAGGTCGGGCCTGCGGGTGAACTCGCCTGTGATGGTCTGATGCGTGTTGACGATGGCGCGCGAGGCGCCGGGCTCGAGGCGCGCCAGCGCGTCGGCGCTGGCCGACACCACGAGGTCGCAGCCCAGCAGCAGGTCGGCGCCGCCGGCGCCCAGGCGCACGGCGTGCAAGGCCTCGGGCGAGGCGCCGATGCGGACATGGCTGATCACGGCGCCGCCCTTCTGCGCCATGCCGAGCTGGTCGAGCACGGTGACGCCCTTGCCCTCGATGTGCGCGGCCGTGCCCATGATGGCGCCGATGGTGACGACGCCGGTGCCGCCGATGCCGGTGATCAGCACGCCGTAGGGCTTGTCGGCCACCGCCGGCAGGACGGGCGCGGCCGGCAGCGGCGGCTCGGTCGTCGCTGCGGCCGACTTCCTGTCTGCCTTGCCCTTCCGGACGCTGCCGCCTTCGATGGTGACGAAGCTCGGGCAGAAGCCGTTCAGGCAGGAGAAATCCTTGTTGCAGGACGACTGGTCGATGGCGCGCTTGGTGCCGAAGTCGGTCTCCACCGGCGTGACGCTGAGGCAGTTCGACTGCACCGAGCAGTCGCCGCAGCCTTCGCAAACGGCCTGGTTGATGAACACGCGCCGCGCCGGATCGGGGAAGGTGCCGCGCTTGCGCCGGCGGCGCTTCTCGGCGGCGCAGGTCTGGTCGTAGATCAGGACCGACACGCCCTTCCACTCGCGCAACTCGCGCTGAACGTCGTCGAGTGCGCTCCGGTGATGGAAGGTGACGCCGGGCGCCCATGCGGTGCCGACCGGGTACTTGTCGGGATCGTCGCTCACCAGGGCGATGCGGCGCACGCCCTCGGCGTGGACCTGCTGGCTGATCGTCCAAGGTCGCACGTTGCCGTCGTGCGGCTGGCCGCCGGTCATGGCGACGGCGTCGTTGTAGAGGATCTTGTAGGTGATGCTGGTGTTGGTCGCGACGGCGTGGCGGATCGCGAGATAGCCGGAATGGAAATAGGTCCCGTCGCCCAGGTTCTGGAAGACGTGCGGCATGTCGCTGAAATGGCTGGCGCCGACCCACGGCGCGCCCTCGGCGCCCATGTGCGTGAAGGTCTTGGTGTTGCGCTCCATGTTGATGGCGAGCGTATGACAGCCGATGCCGGCCATCGCCATCGACCCTTCCGGCACCTTGGTCGAGGAGTTGTGCGGGCAGCCGGAGCAGAAGTAGGGCACACGCGCCATGCCCGATTCATTGCGCACCTGCCGGGCGCTGCGGCGCTGCAGGGCCTCGAGGCGCTGCTTGGTACGCGAACTGAAACCATCGAGGCCGAAGCGGGCGACCAGTACCGAGGCGATCTCGAAGGGCGTGAGCTCGCCGTCGATCTTCAGGAGCTTCTGGCCGCGCTCGTCGGTCTTGCCGACGACGACGGGGCGGCGGTCGGCCGGCGCGTTGAACAAGGCGTCCTTGAGCTGCTGCTCGATGATCGGCCGCTTCTCCTCGACCACCAGGATCTCGCGCTTGCCTTGGGCGAAGGCCGTCACCCCTTCGGTCTCGAGCGGCCACACCATGGCGACCTTGTAGACGGCGAGGCCGAGACGCTCGGCTTCGGCGTCGTCGACGCCGAGTTCGTCCAGCGCCTGGCGCACGTCGAGATAGGACTTGCCGACCGTGACGATGCCGAAGCGCGCATCGGGTCGGCCCATCATGAGCCGGTCGAGCTTGTTGGCGCGCCAATAGGCCAGTGCCGCCGGGTGCTTGACCGTGAGCGTACGTCGCTCCTGGCCCAGCCAATCGTCGGGCCAGCGGATGTGCACGCCGTCGGCCGGCAAGACGAAATCGGTCGGAAGCTGGATGTCGATGCGATGCGGATCGACATGGACCGAGGCCGAAGAATCGGCCGTCTCGCTCAACACCTTGAAGGCGACCCACAGGCCGGAATAGCGCGACAGGGCGAAGGCGTGCAGGCCGAGGTCGAGATATTCCTGGACGCTGGCGGCGTGGATGATCGGGATGGCGGCGGCGATCAGGGCAGGCTCGCTCTGGTGCGCCGTGGTCGACGACTTGGCCATGTGGTCGTCGCCGGCGAGGGCGACGATGCCGCCGTTCTTCGCGGTGCCGGCATAGTTGGCGTGCTTCAGCACGTCGCCCGAGCGGTCGACGCCCGGACCCTTGCCGTACCACATGCCGAACACGCCGTCGTAGCGCGCGCCGGGATAGAGATGGATTTGCTGGGTGCCCCACAGCGCGGTGGCGGCAAGGTCCTCGTTGACCCCCGGCTGGAACTCGATGTGGTTGTTCTTGATGAAGCGCTTGGCCTGCCACAGCGCCTGGTCAAAGCCGCCCAGCGGCGAGCCTCGGTAACCCGAAATATAGCCCGCCGTGTTCAGGCCGGCCGCCAGGTCGCGCTGGCGCTGCATCATCGGCAGGCGCACCAGCGCCTGCGTGCCGGTCAGGTAGACCCTTCCGCTTTCCAGTACGTATTTGTCGTCCAGGGTCACCGCGACGGGCAAGGCACCCTCCCAATTGAGATCCCGTTGTCACCCCATATGGGGTGACCGGAGCACGGTAGCGGCAGAATCTTGCAGCTTGCAATCGGGAACGAGCGGTCCTGGCGAAAAGGATGCTTTGTGCTGACGCATCGGCCTTCGTCCCCGGGCCGATTTCAAGGTTTCGTCCTGCAATGAAACCTTTTGAGCGTCCTGCCCTCGAAGCCGACATTTCCAATCGCGAAATAATGCTCGCGCCAGGCGACATCGATCGCACCCGACTCTGGTGCTCG
Organism: Pseudomonadota bacterium; assembly: GCA_023416135.1. GTDB lineage: Bacteria > Pseudomonadota > Alphaproteobacteria > Reyranellales > Reyranellaceae > Reyranella. Next base: position 8,063 of record JAEZIF010000234.1, on the reverse strand, counting down.
AAACGACGTGGCGTGACACAACCGAACGTTGATCATACACTAGTGTCGCGACTCATCGGCAGCGGGGGGGCGAATGGCCAGCGACAACGGCAGCTCGTTTCCTTTCGCGGCGATCTCGGTAGTCGCGCTATTCCTGTCGACAACGTATCTGGGACAGCGTGCCTTCGACCTCTGGCGTCAACCTGACGCCGCGATCGGCAAGGAGCTGCGGCTGTCGGACCCTCCGGTCGAAGCGCGCCTGTGGGAGGATCCCCTGGAGGCGCTGAGCCGGCATCGCCAGAAGATGAAAGAGGCGTGCCGCAAGGACGCCAGCGGGAAGCTGAGCGTGGCAGACAAGGCCGTCGAGTCGATCTGCCAGATGGGACAGCCGATAGAAGCCGCCGCCTTCAGAGCGTTGTTCGACGCAAGCAGCGGAACCGAAGAGGTGACGCTCATCGCTGCAATGCTGCCCGGTGCGGCCTTGGTCGGAGCCGACGAAGTGCGCCGGCGATTGCGCTATGCTGCGCTGGCGGGCCTCAACGTCGCCGGATACGTTCCCGAGTTCAGCGAGCGCATGCGCCTGCTGCAGATCGACCGCTGCGAGTTTCTCACCGGTTGTCTGTCGTCGAAGGAAGTCGACGGGAAGAAGCTTTCCAAGGAAGAGGAGAGCGGGCTCAGATTGCCGTTGCCGACGGAGATCGTCTTCGAGACGTTGAAGCTGAAGGACGACCCGTCGCGGCGCGCGGTGATCCTCTGGATCGACGATACCATCTTCGGGCAGCACTGGCTCAGCGCACTCGTGAAGATGTTCCAGGACATCGAGGCCGACCTGCCGAAGGTGGAGCTGCGCATCGTCGGCCCTTCGAGCTCGGACCTGCTCGCGAAAGCGTTCGCCGTCGATCTCGCTCAGCTCGAACGGGAACCCACGGCGCCGCCTCCGGAGACTTGGGAGGTGCTGAGCAAGCTACGTGTGATCAGCCCCCTGTCCACCGCGCCGGCCGGACAGATCGTGCCCCCCGGCAGCACGCAGCAGCCGCAAGGACAGACAACGTGTGAGGAGCGCGACGAGGAGGGCAGGCGCATTCGTGACTGCGTCGACGAGGCTTTTGCCGAACGACTGAAGGCGCTTGCCGAACGGAACGGCCTCGAGCCGCCGTCAAGGCGGCCGTTCTTCGTGCGCACCCTGGGCACCGACGACCGGCTGCTCGAGCGCCTCATAGAGGAGCTGGGCGCACGCGGCGTCGTGGATTGCGACACGGCCATGGACGGCAAGCGCATCGTCCTGGTCAGCGAATGGGATTCCATCTACGCCCGCACCTTCGCGGAGACGCTTGGCTTGAAGTTGAAAGAGCGTTGTCCGATAGAGCTGCAATCCTTTTCGTTCCTGCGCGGGCTCGACGGCGCGACGCTCGAAGGCCTTTCTCCGCAGGTGCGCCGGGGCGGCGACGGCGGCCGTGGCGATGCCAAGGGCTCGCCCGTCGAATGGCCGGAAGGCCGTGGCCAGGCCGATTACGTGCGCCGGTTGGTCGAGGAGATCCTGAAGGACAACCGCAAGAAGTCAGTGCAGGCGGTCGGCGTCATCGGTTGGGATGTCCATGACAAGCTCATACTGCTGCAGGCGCTGCGTGATGCCTTTCCCGATCGCGTGCTGTTCACGACCGACGTCGATGCCCGTCTCACGCACCCCAGCGTCACTCGCTACTCGCGCAATGCCATCGTCGCGACGAGCTTGCCGCTTACCGTGCAGACAGCCGAGCCCGGCGCCACGCAAAAGGGCGCCCCGATGCCGGCGATTGGCCAGTTCCGCGATGCCTATCAGACGGCGACGTTCCTTGCCGCCTGGCGAGCGGTGGACCGCTCCGATGCCGAGGCCGACCCGGCGTGCCTGCAAAAGGACGAGCCGGTCGGGCTGAGCTGCAACGTCGAGTGGGCGGTGTCGAAGCCGACCCTCCTCGAGATCGGCCGCGAAAGCATGATCGAACTGCCGCAGAAAGGTGTCGCCAGCGGTGAGAGGGAAAATCGCTGGATCGTAGCGCTGATGGCATCGGCAGCCTTGGCAGGTGTCGCCGGGCTGATTCTGATTGGCTATCGCGCCCCGGCGATGAGGGAAGCCTACCTGTGGTGGTTTCCCGGCGCCGCCGCGGCCGCGGGCACAGATCGTCGCGACCCTCCCGGACCTGCCCATTTCGTCCTGGCCGGTCTGCAGGTTGCAGCGTTGGGATACGCCGCCGCTGTCGTCGCCGAACTCGCCTGGCCGGGCAGGATCGGCGCCTGGGGCGCGATGACGTGCGCCGTGGCAGCCGGTTTGACCTTTGCCGCGTTCGTGTTTCCGGGCTCGGCGGCGATCCGGGCCCTGCGGGCGGCCTCGGGCACGAAGGAGCGGCGAGCGGCCTGGGCGGCGGCGGCACCTCAGTTCGTGCTGCTTTTCCTGTTGGTCGCCTACGCCTGCTGGCTCGTTCCGAACACCAGCAACCAGCCGCGCGAGCCATTCGTGCCCCTCAGCGGCATCAGCGCCTGGCCTTCCGAACTCGTGCTCGTGCTGGCAATCGTGCTCTTCGCCTGGTTCCTGGACGATGCATGGTGCCGAAGCATGAATGCGGCCAGGACGATTCGCCGGGCCTACCACCTCGAAATGCCGAATCTGTCCAGCGTTGTGCCGACCGGGCTGCGCGAGCTGACGGTGTGGTTCTGGCAGCCCAAAGTCGTGCGACCGGGCCCATGCGTGGACGGCGCCGCGCTATGGTGCGAGTACGCCGGGCTCCTGAGCGGTGGGCCACGCTTCGCGCGGCTGCTGTTCTGGCTGACCCTGTCAGCGGTCCTCATTCTCGTCTTGCCGGTGGTCGTGAACACCCTGTCCGACCATGCCTGGCCGGAAATACCGGCGCGAGGCGCCTCGGATCGTCAGCTCTTCTCCTGGACGTTGACCATCAGCGGACTGGCAGTGCTCGTCCTCATCGTCGTTGTCGGGGATGTCACCATCCTGACCTGGCGCTTTGTCGAGATGCTGAAGTTCGGCCGGACGGTGTATCCGACGGACACCGTCGCCTTCTTCGCAAGAAAGCTCGGGCCGGAGGTCGAGGATCAGGCCAGCACACTCATAGCGGCCGATCCCGGGCAGCGCGATGCGGCGAGGAAGGCCGGTACAGCTTGCAGCAACTCCCTGCTGGACGACTGGATCGATGTGCGGCTGCTTGCCGAGCATACCGCCGCCATCGACCGCCTCATCGTGTATCCCTTCATCCTCGTGGCCTTGATGGTGGTGGCGCGCAGCCGCCTGTTCGACAACTGGGATATCGGCGGGGCGGTCCTCATCCTGCTCGTGGTGTACATGCTGTGGTCGATCGCGATGGCCGCGCTGCTCAACCTGAGCGCCGAGCGTGCCCGCCAGAAGGCATTGGAAGGGATGGCGGCCGACGAGCTATGGCTGAATGGCGCGGGTTCGGACTTCGACAAGATAGCCGCAGCCTTTCCCGGCCTGCGTGCAGAAGTGAAAGCACTGCGGAAGGGCGCCTTTGCGCCGTTCTTCGAGCAGCCGCTGGTCCAGGCTATCCTTGTGCCGCTGGGCGGCGCAGGCGGCGTCCAGCTGCTCGACTGGCTGCTGAACGCGCGGGGCCAGTAGGACACTGGCACGAGCCTTCGCGCACCGCGTCCGGATAAGCTATCTAGAGGCGATGCCGCTTCTCGAGCTCAAGAATCTGCGCGGACCGCGGCACCGACGGCATCCCGGGACCGTGGAAGAGGGCGCTCGGTCCCGACTTCAACGCCGCCTACTTCCTGATCGTGCTCGCGGCGCTGCTGATGGTTTTCTTCATCATGCGCCGCAGCGACCCCGCACCCTACGGGGGGGGGCGCTGCGCGCCATCCGCGAGGATGCGCAGGTGGCCCAGGTCGCCGGCAAGCCGGTGCTGCACTTCAAGACCAAGGCCTTCGTGCTGTCGGCCATCGCCGGGCTCGCCGCTGCGCTTTACGGCCACTTCACCTCGTACATTGCGCCGGACATGTTCCTGCCGCTGATCACCGTCTATATCTTCCTGGCGGTCGCCTCGGGCGGCACTGGGCGGCCGGCCGGCGCCCTGGTCGACGCCTACCTCGTCATGACGCTGCTTGAATCCTCGCGCTTCTTCCTCGAATGGATTCCTGGCGTCACGGCCGTGCAGCCCGCCGCGCTCAAGGTGCTCTTGATCGCCGTCGCGCTTATCGTTGTGCTGAGGCTGATGCCGTCGGGCGTCCTCCCCGAGCGCGTTCCACGCGCGCCGCGACCTTCATAGGAGCAAGTTCATGTCACCATTCGACTCCTGCCTGGCGGCGCTGAAGCAGCCGGGCCCGCCGGAAGTCCTGTTCAAGGCCGTCGACAAGGCGCTGGCCGAGGTGGTCGGGCACAAGCTGTTCACGCTCCTGTACGTGGCGCCCGGGGCCGCGCGGGTGAAGCGCTCTACACCAACATGCCCAAGGAATATCCGGTGGGCGGCTACAAGCCCGTGACCGAGAGCGATCGGCACAAGCTGGTGATCGGCAGGCGCCAGGCCTGGGTCGGTCACGACTACGAGGACATGAAGTGGGCGTTTTTCGACAACGAGCTGATCCGCTCGCTGGGCTGCGAATCGGCGATCAACCAGCCGGTGGTTTATGCAGGGCGCGTGCTCGGCACCTTGAACCTGCTCGATGCCAGGGGCCGCTACAAGGAAGCCGATCCGACCAGGATCGAGCCGTTCGCCGCCCTGATGATCGGCCCCTTCCTTGACGCCATCGCCGCCGATCCCGATATCGCGAAGAACTAGGAGAAAAGTCGATGACCGCGATGCTGGGCGAGCTGCCGACCTGGAAACTCGAAGACCTCTATTCCAGCCCCACGGGCACCGACGTCGAGACCGACCTGAAGCGCGCGGCTGCCGACGCCGAGGCCTTTGCCAGGGACTATGACGGCAAGGTGGCTGGCCTCGACGGCAAGGCGCTGGGCGCGGCGATCGCTCGGTTCGAGGCGCTGACCGACCTGATGGGCCGGCTCGGCTCCTACGCTCAGCTCTACTACGCGCAGAACATGGCCGATCCCGAACGCGGCCGGTTTTCGCAGAACGTCTCGGAGGCGCTGAACGAGGCCACCGCCAAGCTGGTGTTCTTCAGGCTCGAGCTCAACAAGATCGAAGACGACGATCTCGCGGTCAGGATGAAGGAGCCGGCGCTCGCCAGGTATGCTCCCTGGCTGCGCGATGTCCGCCTGTTCCGTCCGCACGATCTGTCGGACGAGCTCGAGAAGTACATCCACGACCAATCGGTGGTGGGAAGCTCGGCCTGGTCGCGCCTGTTCGACGAGACCATTGCGCGCCTGCGCTATCCCTTCCGCGACGAGGTGCTGACCGAGCCGCAGATCCTCGACAAGCTCTCCAACAAGGACGCATCGGTGCGTCGCGACGCCGCCAAGTCGTTCGGCAAGGTGCAGGGCGACAACATTGCGATCTTCTCGCTGGTCACCAACACGCTGATCAAGGACAAGGAGATCGACGATCGCTGGCGCAAGTATCCGCGCCCACAGTCCTTCCGCAATCTCGCCAACGTGGTCGAGGACGAGGTTGTCGATGCCTTGGTGTCGTCGGTGAAGGCGGCCTATCCGCGCCTGGCGCACCGCTACTACAGGCTCAAGGCCAGGTGGTTTGGCGTCGACACGATGCCGTACTGGGACCGCAACGCGCCGCTGCCCGAGCATGACGATCGGGTGATCCCGTGGGCCGAGGCCGAGAAGATCGTGCTCGACGCCTATCGGGCGTTCTCGCCGGAGCTCGCCGACGTCGGCCGGAAATTCTTCGGCACCGGCTGGATCGACGCACCGGCGCGGCCGGGCAAGTCGCCGGGCGCCTTCGCCCATCCGACGGTGCCGTCGGCGCATCCCTATCTGCTGCTGAACTACCAGGGCAAGGTGCGGGACGTCATGACCCTGGCGCACGAGCTGGGGCACGGCGTGCATCAGGTGCTGGCGGCGCGGCAGGGCGCGTTGATGGCCGATACGCCCCTGACCTTGGCCGAGACCGCCTCGGTGTTCGGCGAGATGCTGACCTTCCAGTCGCTCTTGAAGTCGGCGCCCGACAAGTCGACGCGCAAGGCAATGCTCGCCGGCAAGGTCGAGGACATGCTGAACACCGTGGTGCGCCAGATCGCCTTCTACGATTTCGAATCGCGCCTGCACATGGCGCGCCGTCAGGGCGAGCTGACGGCCGAGGCGATCGGTGAGGTCTGGATGGCGGTGCAGAGCGAGAGCCTGGGACCGGCCTTCACCTTCGATGAGGAATACAGGCACTACTGGTCCTACATCGGCCACTTCATCCATTCGCCGTTCTACGTTTACGCCTACGCCTTCGGCGACTGCCTGGTGAACTCTCTTTATGCCGCCTACCAGTCGGGCCAGCCCGACTTCCAGGCCAAGTACCTCGAGATGCTGAAAGCGGGCGGCGTGAAGCGGCACAAGGACCTGCTGGCGCCGTTCGGCCTCGACGCCTCCGATGCGGCTTTCTGGGACAAGGGGCTGGGCGTGATCTCGGGCTTCGTCGATGAACTCGAAAAGCTCTGATCCTCTGGGACGGCGGGCCTCCAGGCCCGCTCACGGTCGTCGCTGGGGGCGCCTCACCCCACGGGCGCGATCGTTTGATGTATCGACGAAGACGCGCGCCTGGAGTCGGACGCCCCCCGCCATGAGCGGGCCTGGAGGCCCGCCGTCCGATGGGTCGCGGTCCGATGGCTGACGAGGGCGATTCCCTGGGCGGCCGGCTCGGGCGCTATGCCCCGGTCGGCAGCTCGGTCGGCGGCCTGGCGGTGAAGCTCGCCGGACAGCGTTACCTCGGCTGGACCCTCGATCGCGACAAGCACGCCACGGAGCTGAAGGCGGCGTTGGGCGGGCTGAAGGGGCCGCTCATGAAGGCGGCTCAGCTCATCGCCACCATCCCCGACGCGCTGCCGCCGGAATATGCGCGCGAGCTGGCACAGCTCCAGGCCAACGCGCCTGCCATGGGCTGGGCCTTCGTGCGCCGGCGCATGGCGACGGAGCTCGGCCCGGACTGGCAGGCCAGGTTTGGCCGCTTCGAGAAGGAGGCGTCGTTCGCGGCCTCGCTGGGCCAGGTCCATCGCGCGACGCTGCTCGACGGCACGGAGGTCGCTTGCAAGCTGCAGTATCCGGACATGGCGTCGGCGCTCGAAGCCGATCTCAACCAGCTGAAGCTGGTGTTCGCCGTCGGCCAGCGCTTCGATCCCGCCATCCGCACCGACGAGATCCACGCTGAGATCACAACGCGCCTGCGCGAGGAGCTCGACTATCGCCGCGAGGCCAGGCACGTCGCGCTCTACCGTCACATGTTGCGCGACGAGCCCGGCGTTCACGTGCCCGAGGTGGTGGCGTCGCATTCGACCGACCGGCTGCTGACCATGACATGGCTGCAGGGCGAGCCGTTGCTCAACTGGAAAAGCCGCTCGCAGGAGGAGAAGGACCAGCTCGCCGTCCACATGTTCCGCGCCTGGTACGTGCCGTTCTATTTCTACGGCGTGATCCACGGCGATCCGCACCTCGGCAACTACACGGTGCGGCCCGACGGTTCGGTGAACCTGATGGATTTCGGCTGCGTGCGCATCTTCCCGCCGCGCTTCGTGCGCGGCTCGATCGAGCTCTATCGCGCGCTGCTGTCTGACGACCAGGATCGCGCCGTCGCCGCCTACGAAGACTGGGGCTTCACCGGCCTCAGCCGCGAGATGATCGCCGTGCTGAACCGCTGGGCAGCCTTCCTCTACGGCCCGCTGATGGACGACAAGCCGCGCCGGCTGACCGAGGGCATGGCCGACGGCCACGGCCGCGAGATGGCGCAGAACGTGTTCGGCGAGCTGCGCCGCATGGGCGGCGTGCGCCCGCCGCGCGAGTTCGTTTTCATGGACCGCGCCGCCATCGGGCTCGGCGCCGTGTTCATCCATCTACGCGCCTCGATCAACTGGCATCGCCTGTTCGAGAGCCTGATCGGCGACTTCGACATCGAGGCGCTGACGCGGCGCCAGCAGGCGGCATTGACGGAGGCGGGGCTGTGAGCGCTGAAGGATTGAGGGTGCTGCCGAGC
>JAEZIF010000190.1 GCA_023416135.1 Pseudomonadota bacterium | reverse complement strand
ATCTACAACCAGTTCACCCAGCAGACCAACTGGCCGTTCGGCGGCGCCATCGCCTTCATCCTGATGACGGTGACCCTGCTGCTGACGGTCGCCGCCAACCTGATCATCCAGCGCCGCGCGGCGCGCTGAGTCGTCTCGTTGCTTTTGTCGCCGTTCGCGTCTACGCCGCAAAGGTCGGCGCGGCTTGAAGCCTGTGCCAATTTGCACAGGAAAGCGCCCCAGTTGAGAAGCATGCACGATCCCGCGGCCAGCGCCGCGACACCGAGGGATGCGCGCGCCTGGGCGCAAATTCTCGCACGCTACCGGCAGCCGAGCACCGGCCGCAGCATCGTCGAGATCGTCATCACGGTCGTGCCGCTGGCCACACTTTGGGTGCTGGCCTGGGCGACGCTCGATATCGGCTATTGGCTGGCCCTGCCGCTCGCCATGGCTGCCGCCGGCTTCCTGGTACGGCTGTTCGCCATCCAGCACGATTGCAGCCACGGCGCCTTTTTCCGTCATCGGCTGGCCAACGACTGGTTTGGCCGAGTGGCCGGCGTGCTGACCTTCACGCCGTACGGCGTGTGGCGCCAGGCCCACGCCACGCACCATGCGAGTACCGGCAATCTCGACCGCCGCGGCCTCGGTGATGTCGCGACGCTCACCGTCCAAGAGTACCGCGCCTGCTCGTTCTGGGGCCGGCTGCGCTATCGCCTGTACCGCCATCCGCTGGTGATGTTCGGACTTGGTCCAGCCTATCTCTTCATCCTGCAGTACCGCCTGCCGATCGGCTTGATGCGCGGCCGGCGGGCGTGGGTCAGCAGCATGACCACCAATCTGGCGATTGCCTCGATCGTCGCCCTGCTGATCTGGCTCATCGGTCTCAAGGCGTTCCTGCTGGTGCATCTGCCGAGCCTGCTGCTCGCCGCTTCGGTCGGGGTCTGGATGTTCTATGTCCAGCATCAGTTCGATCGGACGACCTGGGCGAACGACCGGGAGTGGAACCTGCACGACGCAGCCCTGCACGGCAGCTCGCACTACGACCTGCCGGCGTTCCTGCGCTGGTTCACCGCCAATATCGGCGTGCACCACGTGCATCACCTCAACAGCCGCATTCCCTACTACCGCCTGCCGCGTGTACTTTGCGATCATCCGGAACTGCGCCAGGTCGGCCGGCTGACCCTGCTCGAGAGCTTCCGCTGCGTGCGCCTGGTGTTGTGGGACGGCACACAGCGTCGCCTGATATCGTTTCGCGAGGCCCGGTTGGCGCCTTGAGGCGTGTCGAGGGAGTTGGCCATGCATATCGGATTGATCGGCGGCATCGGTCCCGCCGCCACTGATTTCTATCACCGCGGCCTGATCGAGCGGCACCATGCCTCGAACATCCCGCTCGACCTCACCATTGCCTACGCCAACGTGCGCGACATGAGCCGCAACCTGGCCGATGGGCGCCCGGACCGGCAGGCCGAGATCTTCGCCCGGCTGATCGGCCATCTGAAGGGAGCCGGCGCCGAGGCCGCGGCCGTCACCTCGATGGGAGGACACTTCTGCATCAAGGAGCTGGAGCCAATCTCGCCGCTGCCGCTGATCAACGGGCTGGATCCGGTCGACGATGCCATCAACCAGCGCGGGCTCGCGCGCGTGGGCATCATCGGCACGCGCGTCGTCATGGCGAGCAAGCTCTACGGCAAGATCACCAGGGCCGAGGTCATCGTTCCGGAAGGCGACGAGTTCGAGCGCGTCCAGCAGTGCTACATCGACATGGCGAGCACCGGCCGCGTCGTCGACCTGCAGCGTCGAACCTTCTTCGAGGCCGGGCGCCGGCTGGCCGATCGCGGCGCCGAGGCCGTCCTGCTGGGTGGCACCGACCTGTTCCTGGCCTTCGCCGGCGACGACTGCGGCTTCCCCGTCATCGATTGCGCCGACGTCCATATCGACGCGATCTACAGGAAATCGTCGACCTGAGCCTCAGCCGCACTTCTGCAGGAGATTGCTGGCCGCCATGTCGCCAGGCAATTTCTGCAGCGACTCCTCGAAGAACCGTCGGGCGCAGACCAGGTCGTGGCGCGTCAGGGCCTCGACGCCCGACAGCAGCAAGTCGCGCGTGCCGGCCTTGGCCGCGCGCTGGTCGGCAGGATCGCGCTGGAACACCTCGCAGATCGTGACCGGATGGGTCTTGCCCTTGACCACGACGACGTCGATCGGACGGATGTCGTAGGCCTTGGGATCGGCAAGGCCCTCCACGGTGTACTGCGAGACCAGCAGCTTCACGCCATAGCTCTTGGTCAATCCCTCGATACGCGAGGCGAGGTTGACGGCGTCGGAGATGACGGTGCCGTCCATGCGGTGCTTCTCGCCGATCGTACCCATCATCAGGGCGCCGGTGTTGATGCCTATGCCGATGGCGAGCGGCGGCCGCCCGGCCGCCCGGCGCTCGGCATTGAAGGCATCGAGCGCCTCGAGCATGGCGAGTGCGGCCTCAAGCGCATCGTCGGCCGATTCGAACAGCGCCATGATGGCGTCGCCGATGTACTTGTCGATGAACCCGTTGTGGTCGCGGATCACCGGCCCCATGCGCTCGAGATAGGCGTTGATGAAGGCGAAGTTCTCGTCCGGCGTCATGGCCTCCGACAAGGTCGTGAAGTTCCTGATGTCGGAGAACAGGATCGTCATGTTCTTGCGCTTGTTGTCGCCCAGCTCGACCTCGACGATCGACGGCTTGCCGACGATGGTCAGGAAGGCCTGCGGCACGAAGCGTGAGATCGACAGGTTGGTGTCCTTGAGGTCGGTGATCGTCTTGCGCACCGAGTCGCGCATCGAGGCGAAGCTGTTGGCGAGCTGGCCGATCTCGTCCCGTCGGTCGGTGTTGGCGATCGCCTGGTCGAGGTCGCCGTGGGCGATGGCGCCGGCCTCGGCGCGCAGGTTGAACAACGGATCGAGGAGCTGCTTCTGCAGCTGCCGGGAGGCGATCCAGAACACCACGGGCATCAGCAGCGCCAGCACGAGCAGTGAGCTCAGCAGGACTTGGATCACAGCTTCGCGCGCCAACCCGACATCGTAGGTGATCTTGCGGATCACGTATTTGCCGGTCACCGGATGGCCGCGCTCGGTGACCCCCATGGTCGGCTCGCCGCTGTAGACGGTGAGATAGCGGCCGTCGCCGCTCTTGATCTCCTCCCTGCCGCGCTGCCGGATGCGCTCGACCAGCGCCGGATCGAGCCTCTGCCCGGGATGGATCAGCGACCAGGCGGCGGCTGCATTCTGCAGGTAAATGTCGAGCGCCTTGATCGACGGATTGGAGCGCACCGGATCCGACAGCAGCTCATCGAAGAAGTAGCGTCCCATCCAGCCGTAGCCGCCCGTTTCCAGGCTGTTGCGGATGTCGGTCGAGATCTCGATGATGTAGTCCTTCCCGGGCGGTCCGAAGTAGCTGTAGGTTTTGAGCGTCCCCGTGTTCTCCGATATGTCGATGCCGTCGTTCATGACCTCGTTGTTGTCGAACACCGAATCGAGGAAGCGCGTGAAGGCGCTGTCCGGAAACCGAAGGTTCATGTCGGCGGCGAAGTTGGTCTGGAAGACCTTGTGCCTGCGGTCGATGAAGTAGATGTGCTGGACGCCGTAGCGCTTCGTCAGCGCATCGAGATCGGCCACCGGGAGATCGGACGGCGAGCCGCCGGTCCGCTCCAGCTCGGCGGCGATTTCCGGCAGCACCTTTGTCATGTGGGCGACGACGCGGCCATGCTGATCCTTCAGCATGGCCTCGAAGACCGCGAAGCGATCGCTGAGGCTGGCCTCGATCTTGCGGATTTCCTCGGCGTACCGCTCGGATGCCAGGCGGTACATGGCGAGCGACGTCACGATGATGGCGCCGAGACTGACGGACGTCATCACCGCCAGCAGGAACAGGGCCGCCTTGCGCTTCATGGAAGGCCCCATTTCCGGGCCAGCCGGGCGTAGCCGCCGTCGCGCTGCAGGTCGGCCAGGCTTCGGTTGACCGCGGCCAGCAGTTCGCGCTGGTCGTGCCGGAAACCGATGCCGAGCGGCTGCGGATCGTCGGGCACTTGGGCCGCGATCACCAGGCCGGGCGTCTGCCGCGCCAGCCAGGCGGCCACGGGATAGACCTTCATCACGGCCGTGATGCGACCGCCGGCAAGGTCGACCATGGCGTCCTGGATGCGCGCGAACGGATAGACCTTGACGCTGCCGATCTCGCCCTTGCCCTGCATCCTGATCGCGATGTCGTAGTCGGTGGTCGCGGCCTGCACGCCGACCGAGGCGTTCCTGAAGTCGGCAATGCTGCGCAGGTTGGGCGAACGGCGGCCATCGACCACCAGGCTGAGCGTCGTCGTCATGTAGGGCGTCGACCACGCGAGAAGGCGCTGGCGCTCGGGCGTGATGGTGATGCCGCCGACGATGCAGTCGTAGCGGCCGGCCTGCATCTGCTGCAGGATCTTCTCCCATTCGGTGTCGACGAACACCGAAGCCAGCGACAGGCGGGCCGCGATCTCGTTCATGAGATCGACCTCGAAGCCGATCCTCTGCCCATCGGAGACGTATTCGAACGGCGGGTTCACGAAATAGGTGCCGATGCGCAGCGTGCCCGGCGTCATGGTGCGCAAGCTCGACGGCGAGGTCGTCGTCGAGCAGGCACCGGCCGCAAGGGCCAGTCCCGTAAAGCCGCGCCTCGCCAATCGCCTCATCGTGGATTCCTAGGCCATGCCCCACACGGAGCGGGCGGTATCGACGATCAGGCCGAGCTTGGCCCATTGCGTGTCCTCGTCGATCGAGTTGCCGCCGGCCACGCTGGCAAAGCCGCATTGCGAGGACAGCGACAGGCGGTCGAGGTCGATGTAGCGCGCAGCTTCGTCGATGCGCCGACGCAGGTCGTCGCGGCTCTCGAGGACCGGCGTCTTGGACGACACCAGGCCAAGCACCACGCGGCGATCCTTCGGCACGTGGCGCAACGGCGAGAAGTCGCCGGCGCGCTGGCTGTCGTACTCCAGGAAATAGACATCGACCGGAAAGTCGTTGAACAGGCGGGCCGCCACCGGCTCGTAGCCACCCGAAGCCATCCAGCGGCTGCGGAAGTTGCCGCGGCAGAGATGCATGCCGACCGTCACGCCGGCCGGACGATCCGCGAGAATGCGGCGCATCACACCGACATAGAGATCCAGCAGCATGTCGGGATCGCCGCCTTCGGCCTTGGTCTGCTCGCGCACCAGCGGATCGCACAGCATCGCCACCGGCACCTCGTCCATCTGCACATAGGTGCAGCCGGCTGCGGCGAGCTCGGCGAGCTCTGCGCGGTAGACGGCTACGAGGTCGTCGAAGTAGCGCTGCTGGTCGTAGACCGCCGGATCGAACGGCTGAGTGAAGCGGAAAAAGTGGAAGGCGCTGGGCGTCGGCAGGGTCGCCTTGGGCAGGGCGGTCCTGGTGAATTTCCTCAGCCGGCGATACTCGGCCAGCGTGATCGGCGCGCGCCGATGGATCTTCGCCGCAGCGACGCAAGTCGGCCATTCGAAGCTGCCGCCCTCGCTGTCGCGGAAGCGGAACAACGAAGGCTCCAGGCGAAAGCCGTCCAGCCCTTCGAAGAAGAAGCCGAACCACGACGTGCGTCCGAATTCGCCGTCGCTTGCCACCCGTAGCCCGAGCTCTTCCTGCCGGGCGACGACACGGCCGATCTCGCGCTCCAGCACGACCTGATAGTCGCCGGCCGCAGCCTTGCGGTATGCGATCGCGGTCGCCGTGTCCTTGAGGACGCGCGGCCGCAGCAGGCTGCCGATGACTTCCGCGCGGAACGGCGGTTCGCTCATGTCGGGGTGTTGGTCCACAGCCGCGTGGTGTAGGCGCCCTCGACGCCGGCATCGATCTGCGCGGCGACGTCAGCGTCGGCGCCGATCTTGGGCGCGATGATCTTGCCGAAGGAGATACGGCCCGGCGCCGGCCACGCGTTGGGATCCCACAGCTTGGCGCGCACCACCGAGCGGGCGCAGTGGAAATAGCAATGCTGAATGTGGACACGCGTCGCCAGCAGGGCGGGCTTACCCAGCGAGCTCAGCGAGCCGACCAGGTCGGCATCGTCGAAGATCTCGGCGGTGCCCGACACCCGCAAGGTCTCGCCGGTCTGCGGCACCAGGGCGATCAGGCCGATCTTGCCGGTCGCCAGGATGTTGCTGAGGCCGAAGGCCAGGTTGTTGCCGACACGCTCGGGGATCAGCAAGGTCTTGGCATCCTCGACCCGGATGAAACCCGGCTCATCGCCTTTGGGCGAGACCTCGATGGTGCCGTCGGCGGCGGTCGTACCGACCAGGGCGAAGGGGCAGCGCTTCAGGAAGTCGATCGACTGCTCGTCGAGCTCGTTCAGGATCTTGCTGCGCGTTGCGGGCCGCGGCTCGGCAATGATGCGGCGCAGGTCGTCTGTCGAGGTCAGGCGGGCCATGAGTGGGTTCCTTGAGAATCGTTCGCAGAACCCATCGACCAATTGGCGATCCGTTTCAACTGGCTCCCTGCATCCCGGGTGCTCGGGGTGACGCCTACGCCCCGAGCCCATCCATGTTGTCGTACAGCCGCCGCAACGCCGCCTTCAGGACTTCCGCCTCGCCGTCGGTGAAGCCCGCCAGCGCCACAGCCTCGTAGCGTTCGGCGATCGGCAGGATGCGCTGGGTGAGGCGCCGGCCGGCCGGCGTGACATGGAGCAGGATGACTCGCGCATCGCCCTCGTCGCGACGGCGGCTCACCAGGCCCTTGTCTTCCATGTTGTCGACCAGCCGGGTCAGCGTGGAGACCTCGATCGACGTCGTGTCGGAAAGGTCGCCCATGCGCCGGCCGTCGCGTTCGCGCAGGGCGGCAAGGACCCGCCAGATCTGCAGGGTGGCGCCGAGCGGGCGCATTTCCTCGTTGAATGCGGTGGCGATGCGCGCGCCAGCGCGGTTCAAGAGATACGGGAGATAGGAAACGAGCGGTCCCATGAGTCGGGCATGCCTATCACGCAGCGTCGGTCATGACATCACGCGTGTCGAAATGCGGCGCCACCTCGCGCATGAACCGGTCCATCTGCGCCTTCACTTCGGCATGGGGCTTCTGGCCGTAGTTGAAGTACAGGATCACCTCGGCGATGCCGGCCTTCTCGACCTGCTTCAGCGTGTCGACGATGTGCTGCGGGCCGCCGCACAGGATCGACTTGTCGGTGAGCTTCTCCGGCCGCATGTCGCGCAGGATGTTCACGATATCGACGAAGTATCTGTAGGTCGGCGGCACCTTCTCGCCCGACGACGAGGGGAAGGCAGCGATCAGCGCGTCCTGGAAGTAGCGCACCAACGCTTCCTTGCCGTACTGTTCCTCGGCCGGCGTCGAAGCGATATGCACGAAGTAGGAGCACATGGCGCGTCGCATCGGTCGCTTGTGGGTCGCTTCACAGGTCTCCTTGTAGACGCGTACCGCGTCGCCGAGCGACCCGTAGACCATGGCGGCGGCGAAGGGCGCGTAGATCACGTTCCAGTCGTTGCGAGCGGCAAGCTCCATCGACGGCCGCGAGAAGCAGGCCACGTACGGGCGCAAGGGCTTCTGCGCCGGACGCGGCCGGACCTCGACATCCTTGAACTCGTAGAACTTGCCCTTGTGCGACCACTTGCCGGGCTCGGTCCAGGCGCGCCACACGATCTCCAGGCCTTCGGCGAACAGGTCGGCCGAGTCCTCGAACGACGCCTGGAAAGGCTCGTACTCCTTGCGGTCGTAGCCACGGCCGGCGGCAAAGTCGACGCGACCGCCCGACAGCAGGTCGAGCGTCGCCCATTCCTCGGCGACATGCAGCGGATGATGCACCGGCAGGAGCGTCACGGCGGGCGCCAGCCGGAGCTTGGTCGTCGCCCCCGCGAGCTGGGCCAGGATCGCCAGAGGCGACGCGTTGACGCCCAAAAGGTTGAAATGGTGCTCGCCGATCCAAGCCGAGTTCAGGCCGACTTTCTCGGCGTACAGGGCCTCGGCGTAGATGTCCTTGATGAAGTGCTCGGCGTGCCGCGGATTGTCGGGATAGCGGTTGTCGCTCAGCGTGAAGTAGCCGAATTGCATGGCGGGTCCTCCATCGTTGGTTCGAGGATAGCCGATTCGCTATTATTTGCACCTGCAAATAATCGGTTACGTTAGTAGCCTTTTATAGGAGCGTGGCCGCGCCCTACGCTCCCATAGCTAAGCAGCGCGCGGCTGCGGCGGCTGTTGCTCCTGCTTCACGTCGGCGAGCGAGACGATCCAGTCGCGGAAGGCCTTGATCTTGCGCCGCCGGATCGCCTCGGGCGGATAGACCAGATAGTAGGCGGCATCGGACGACATCTTGAAGTCGAAGGGCACGACCAGGCGCCCCGCCTTGAGGTCGGGCGCGACCAGAGCGTGACGGCCGAGCGCCACGCCGAGCCCATCCATCGCCGCCTGATAGGCCGCGAGGGAAAAATCGAAGGAGGTGCCGCGCGTGGAATCGATGCCCTTGACCCCCGCGGCCGTCAGCCAGACCTGCCAGTCGTCGGGAAACGGGCCGATATGCAGCAGAGTGAAACGCTTGAGATCAGCGGGCTTCTTGAGGCCGTTCGGCCCCTTCACCAGCGTGGGCGCGCAGACCGGCATGATGTCCTCGTTCATCAACCGCTCGGCGGTGAGCGACGGCCAGTGGCCGCGGCCATAGCGGATGCCGATGTCGACATCCTCGCGGCTGAAATCGACCAGGCCGGTGCCGGTGCTGACGCGCACGTCGATCTCGGGATTGGAGCGCTGGAAGCCGCCGAGCCGCGGCACCAGCCACTTCACGGCGAACGACGACGTCGTCGTCACGGTGAGATGCCCGCCACGATCCTTCTGCAGCAGCTTCTCTGTCGCTTCGTTCAATTGATCGAAGGCGGCACGGACCGCCGGCAGATAGGCCTGGCCCGCTTCGGAGAGCAGCAGCGAGCGATTTCGGCGCACGAATAATTTTAATCCAAGACGTTGTTCGAGACCGCGCACCTGATGGCTGATCGCAGCCTGGGTGACGCTGAGCTCGTCGGCGGCATCGGTAAAGCTCATATGGCGCGCGGCGGCTTCGAAAGCGCGCAATCCATTGAGCGGCGGCAGAGTTCGCTTCATTGCAGCTCCTTCACATGAGCAATTCTTATCAAAACAGGACAAACGGTTGTTTGTAAAGGAGTGCTGCGAAGACCAAATCCCCGATCAGCAAGACACTCACTTCATTCGGGGAGTAGTCCCATGGCAGACCTCTCGCTTCACTACAGTTCCAAGGCGCCGCTGGCCGGCACCTTCACAGCTTTCAACCAGATCCTGACCACCTGGCGCCGCCGCACAAAGGAGCGGAAGGAGCTTGCCACCCTCGACGCCCGCGCCCTGCGCGACCTCGGGTTGAGCGCTAGCGACGTCAACTTCGAGGCGAACAAGCCCTTCTGGCGCAGCTAAGTCCCGACTCCGGAGCCGGCCCGTTCGTTACCCTGCGCGGGCCTTACCCTCTCCGGACACTGGCCGGCGGTCGATTCTCAGCCTCCCTGTCGACCGCCGGCCTTTTCTTTTCCTCGATTTGCCGCGGCACAAAGCCGTTCTGGCGCGCCTCACCATCTGTGCTAGAGCCTCGACGGATGGCTCTTTCCGATCTCCAGATCCAGACGCTGGCGCGTGATGCCGTGCAGCGCGCGGCGGCCGGCGACTTCGCCGGCGCCGAGCCGTTGCTGGCGCAGGTCGCCGAGGCGCGGCCCAATTCCGGACAGGCGCTGCATCTGCTGGGCCAGGCCCGCCTGAAGCTCGGCCGCTTCGCCGAGGCGCGCGAGCCGCTGGAGCGTGCCGCCAAGTTCCTGCCCAAGGAAGTTGCAGCCCAGGTCAACCTGGCCGGCTGCCTTTCGGTGCTGGGCGAGCACGCCGCGGCGCTGGCCGCCCTCGATCGCGCCTATCGCCTGAAGCCTGGCGATGCCGCCATCGCCCACAACAAGGGCCGGGCGCTCGAGGCCTTGGGCCGGCTCGACGAGGCCGAGCTATCCTATAGCGAAGCCTTGTCGATCGACCATCGCCTGATGCCGTCGCTGTCGGCGCGCGCCAACTTGCTCGCCTCACGAGGTGACTGGATCGGCGCCCTGGGCGATCTCGAGATGGCGCTGACCAGCCGACCCAACGATCCGCATCTGCGCCTGCGGCGCGGCGACTTGCTGCTGCGGCAGGGCGACTGGCTGCGCGGCCTCTTGGATCACGAAGCGCGGCAGGAGCTGCCGGGTGAGCGTTATGCGCCCGCCCTGCCGCGCTGGCAGGGCGAACCCCTGACCGGCCGCCTGCTGATCTATCCAGAGCAGGCCGACATCGACAGCGACGCGGCACTGCGCGACACGCTGATGCTGGCGCGCGGTGTCGATGCGACGGTGCAGTGCTCGGCGCGTCTCGTCGATTGGCTCGGGGGACCCACGATCCAGCGTGGCGCTGCGCTCGATGAGTTTGCCGCCGCGGCGCCGTTGCGCAGCCTGCCGCATCTCCTGGGCTGGACGCTCGACGCCCTGCCCTCGCCCGGTGCTCTGAAACCGACGCCGCAAAACCCAGCGCGCGTCGGCTGGTTCACCGACCGCTCACCGCCCGCCGGTGTCGAGATCGAACGCCGGCCCGAGCATGTCGCGTCTTGCCGCATGGTCGTTGGCGACGACGTCTGGCCTGTTCATCTAGGCGCACGGCTCGGCCTTCCGACGATCATCCTGCTGCCCTCCGAGGCCGACTGGCTGTGGGGTCCGCGGCCGGGATCCTCTCCCTGGTATCAGTCAGCCGAGGTTCTGCCGGCTGGCGATGTCGGGATGCTCGAGTCACGACTCGCCCTCTCCTGAGCCGTCCATTCCCGCATCCGCTGGAACACCACGTAGAGCATGGGGATGACGAAGATTCCGAATATGGCGGCCGCGAGCATGCCGCCGAAGACGGGTGTGCCCACGGCGCGGCGGCTGGCGGCGCCGGCGCCTTCGGCGACCACCAGCGGCAACAGGCCCAGGATGAAGGCGAAGCTGGTCATGATCACCGGCCGGAAGCGGAGCCGCGCACCCTCGACCGCCGAGTCCAGAAGCTCGCGGCCGTGCCGCCGCTGTTCGACGGCGAACTCGACGATCAGGATGCCGTTCTTGGCGGCGAGGGCCACCAGCACGACCAGGCCGATCTGGGCGTAGACGTCGAAGGCAAGCCCCAGCCACCAGACGAAGGCGATGGCCCCCAGCACGCCGACGGTGACCGACAGCAGCACCGGCAACGGGATGTTCCAGCTCTCGTAGAGCGCCACCAGGAAGAGATAGGCGAACAGCACGGCCAGTCCCAGCACGATGCCGGTCTGGCCGGCCGCCAGCTTTTCCTGCAGCGCCGTGCCGGTCCATTCGAAGCCGTAGCCGGAGGGCAGAGTCGTCGCCGACAGTTGCTCCATGGCGGCGAGCGTCTGGCCCGAGCTGAAGCCGGGTTTGGGGGCGCCGTTGATGATGGCGGCGCGGAAGCCGTTGTAGCGGATGACGACCTGCGGTCCGAGCACGAGCTTGGCTTGGGCGAGCGAGCGCACCGGCACCATGGCGCCGGCGCTGTTGCGGACATAGACGCGATAGATGTCGTCGACCGTGTCGCGGAAGCGGTCCTCCGATTCGATGTTCACCTGCCAGGTGCGACCGAACAGATTGAAGTCGTTGACGTAGTAGCCGCCGAGCGTCGCCTGCAGGGCGGTGAAGACGTCGCTCACCTTGACGCCCAGTACCTGCGCCTTGTCGCGGTCGATGTCGAGATAGACCTGCGGGGTGTCGGCGGCGAAGGTGGTGAAGACGCCGGCGAGCTCGGGCCGCTGGTTGGCCGCCACGGTGAGGGCGCGGGTCACGGCGGCGAGATCGTTCGGCGACTGCCCCTGCAGCGCCTGCAGCGCGTATTGGAAGCCGCCGGTGCTGCCGAGGCCCAGGATGGGCGGCAGGTTGAAAGGAAAGGCGATGGCGCCCTGGATGGCGGCGAGCCTGGGACGCAAGGCAGTGATGATGGCGTCGGCCGACTGGCTCGCGTCGGCGCGCTCGCCGTAGGGCTTCAGGCGCACGACGAAGAAGGCGCTGTTGGACGAGACGACGTAATCGATGAAATTCAGGCCGACCACCGACACCACGCCCTGCACGCCGGGGATCGGCCGGATGATGCCCTCAACCTCCTTGACGAGGTCGGCCGTGCGCCGGAGCGCGGCGCCCTCGGGCAGGCGCATGGCGACGAAGAACGCTCCCTGGTCCTCCGTCGGCAGGAAGCCCTGCGGGGCGATGCGGAACACCCCCCAGGCAGCCGCCGCGCACACCACGACCGCGACGACGCCGAACACAGCGAGACGCACCAGCCGGCGCACGATCGAGACATAGCCGTCGCGCACCCAATCGATGGCGCCGAGCACATGGTGCATCCCTCTTTGCAGGAGGCCGCCACGGCGATGATCGTCGCGCTTCAGCAGGACGGCGCAGAGCGCCGGGCTCAGCGTCAAGGCGTTGACGGCCGAGATCAGCATCGCCGTCGACACCGCCACGGCGAACTGGCGGAAGAGCTGACCGCTGATGCCGGGAATGAACGCGATCGGCACGAACACCGACAACAACACCAGGGTGATGGCGATGATGGGCGCGGTGATCTCGCCCATCGCCTTCTTGGTCGCCTCGGGAACGGTGAGGTCCGGGTTCTCCTCGATGACGCGCTCGACGTTCTCGATGACGACGATGGCGTCGTCGACCACGATGCCGATCGCCAGCACCAGGGCGAGCAGCGAGACGGTGTTGGCGGAGTAGCCGATCAGCAGCATGACCGCGAAGGTGCCGATGATCGACACCGGCACGGCGACCAGCGGGATGAGCGTCGTGCGGAACTTGCCCAGGAACAGGAAAACGACGATCGCCACCAGCACGAAGGCGATGACGAGCGTATGGATGACCTCATCGATGGTCGAGGTGACGAACACCGTGGAATCCCAGAACACCTGGTATTCGAGATCCTCGGGGAAGCGCTGCTTCAGCTCGTCCAGCACCTTGCGGACATTGGTCGCCACCTCGACGGCATTGGCGCCGGGCGACTGGAAGATGCCGATCGTTGCCGACGGCGCACCGTTGAAGCGACTGTAGCGCTCCTGGCTCTTGGCGCCGAGATCGGCACGGGCGACATCCTTGACCCGCACGACCGAACCGTCGGGATTGGCGCGGATCACGATATTGTCGAACTGGTCGGGTCGCGTCAGGCGCCCTTGGGTCTTGATGGTGAGCTGGAACTGTTGCGCGTCCGGCGACGGCGCGGCGCCGATGCGGCCGAGCGCGGCCTGGATGTTCTGGTTCTGCACCGCCGTCACCACATCGGTCGGCGTGAGGCTGAAGGCGGTGAGGCGGTCGGTGTCGAGCCACAGGCGCAGCGAATAGTCGAGCGCGCCGAACAGGCTCGCCTGGCCGACGCCGCGCACCTTCGCCAGCTGGTCGATCACGTTGATCGTGGCGTAGTTGTTGAGATAAAGCGCGTCGTAGCTGTTCTTTGGCGAATAGAGGGTGATCACCTGCAGGAGCGCCGCCGACTTCTTGCGGATGACGAGGCCCTGGCGCTGCACCTCCTGCGGCAGCAGCGGCGTGGCGAGCTGCGCCCGGTTCTGGACGTTCACCGTGTTGATGTCGGGATCGGTGCCGAGCGCGAACGTGACGGTGAGGTTGTAGCTACCGTCGGCGGCACTGGCCGACTGGTAGTACAATGCATTGTCGACACCGACGATCTGCTGCTCGATGGGCTGCGCCACCGTGGTCTCGACGACCTCGGCGTCGGCACCGGGATAGGCCGCGGTGAGCGAGACCTGCGGCGGCACGATGTCGGGGAACTGCGCCACCGGGATCTGGAAGATGGCGATGAGGCCGGCCAGCGAGATGACGATCGAGACGACGAAGGCGAGCCGCGGACGGTCGATGAAGATGCCGGAGATCATGGTGTGTCTCCCCTCTAACCACCCGTCGCCGCCTGCAGTACCGTGTCCTGCACGACCTGGCCGGGGCGCACTTTCTGGATGCCGTCGACGATGACCTTGTCGCCTTCCTTCACGCCCGAGTTGATGACGATGTCGGTGCCGCGGTCGGGGCCGGTCTGCACGCGCCGTTGCTCGACCTTGCGCTGGTCGTCGACGACCAGCACGTAGTAGCCGGATTGGTCGACCTGCAGCGCCGACTGCGGCACCACAAGGCGCGGCAATTCCTGGCGCTCGCGGATGATTGCGGTCACGAACTGCCCATCCGACAGGATGCGGTCGGGATTGGGCATGGTCGCCCGCATGATCAGGGAATCGGTCTGCGGATCGACCTGCGGATCGGTGAAGTTCCAGACGCCGCGATGCGGATACTCCTGGCCGTCGGGCAGGCGCACGCGAATGTCGATCTTGGCCATGCCGCCATCCTCCTTGCGCCGCGCCGCGCGGATCGCCTCGAGGTCGCGCACGCTCACCGGGAAAAGCACGTAGATCGGATCCTGGCTCACGATGGTGGCGAGCACGCCGCTCGCCGGCCCGACGAGGTTGCCGACCGTGTAGGCGGTCCGGCCGATGCGTCCGTCGATCGGCGCGCGGATGTCGGTGTAGTCGAGATTGACCTGGGCCTGCGTCAGCGCGGCCTTGACCTGCATGACCCGGCCCGCGGCGGTATCGAGCGCGGCCTTCTTCTGGTCGACGTCGCTCTGCGGGCTGAAGTTGCGCTTGGACAGCTCGAGGCTGCGCTCGTACTCGAGCTTGGCATTGGTCAGGGTCGCCTCGGCAACGGCGAGGTTGGCCTTGGCCTGGTCGAGGGCGGCCTGGAACTGCACTTTCTCGATCTGATAGAGCAGCTCGCCCGTCTTGACGTCCTGGCCCTCGCGGAACAGCACCTTCTCGAGGAAGCCTTCGACGCGGGCACGGAGCTCGACCTTCTCGAGGGCCTTGATGCGGCCGACGAACTCGAACGACTGGCTGACGCCCTTCATGGCCGCCAGCCGTACGCCCACCGCCGGAGCCGGCGGCGGCGCAGCAGCGGACTGCGGCGCCTTTGCCTGATGCCCGAACAGGAACCAGCCGGCACCGGCCGCAATGACCACGACCATCAACGCGGCGACGGCGATCCATCGCGATCGGGAGGCAGGACGGAGTGTCGCCATGGCGGGCCTCATGACAAGTTCTGCCGCAGCGCCACTGGCGCCCGGCTGGTGCCCCGCCTGCCGAGAATCGGGCACACGCCCGACCCGCGAAAGCGAGATTTTCTCGCGCTTGCCTGAATCGAACGGTTCACGGCTCGGCTCTTGCCGCAGGCGGTGTACTTGTCGGCTGCGACCAGGACGGCGATGGCAACGGAAGTCTCTTCACGATCACTCTCCCCTTGGTCTGGCAGGGGTTGTTAGGACCGCTTTCGCACTGCGCCTATTGAACGATGGTATAGGTGGCGCCGATCCGACGCCTCGTCCTGCGACCCCGCCCTGCGTTAACCGCCTTCCTTCCGACGATGGCGGATGCTGTTATCCGCCTCCGGAGGAACCCCATGGGCAAGACCCTGTTCGACAAGATCTGGGACAGCCACGTCATCACCGATCTCGGCAATGGCTTCGTGCTGCTGCACATCGATCGCCTGCTGCTGCACGACCTGTCGGGTGCACGGGCGCTGCGCGACGTCACCGAGAAGGGCTACACACCCGCGCAGCCGCGGCTGGTCTACGCCACGCCGGACCCCGCGATCTCCACCATGCCGGGACGTACCGAGGAGACGTTTCCCCCTGGTGCACCGCTGCTGAAGGGTTTGCGCGAGAACACGAAGAAGTTCGGCATCCACCTGTTCGACATCGGCAAGGACGGCAACGGCATCGTCCATATCGTCGGACCCGAGCAGGGCCTGACGCTACCCGGCACGACGCTGGTGTGCGGCGACAGCCATACGTGCACCCATGGCGGCATGGGCTCACTCGCCTTCGGCATCGGCTCGTCGGAGCTGGAGCACGTGCTCGCGACCCAGACCATGGTGCAACGCAAGCCGAAGCGCTTTCGCGTCCGGTTCGAGGGCAAGGTCCCCGAAGGGGTGACGGCCAAGGACATGATCCTGCACCTGATCGGCGATCTCGGCACCGCGGCCGGCACCGGCCATGCGGTCGAGTACGCGGGCTCGGCGGTGCGCGGCCTCACGGTCGAAGGCCGGCTCACGCTCTGCAATCTCTCGATCGAGATGGGCGCGCGCACCGGCATGGTGGCGCCCGACGACGTCACCTACGAATACCTCGCCGGCCGCGACTTCTCGCCCAAGGGCGCGATGTGGGACCGCGCCGTGGCGCACTGGCGCACGCTGCCGTCCGATCCCGAGGCCGACTTCGACCGCGAGCACACGATCGACATGGCCCGGGTGGCGCCGCAGATCACCTGGGGCACCAGCCCCGAGCACGTCATCGCCGTCGACCGGCCGATTCCCGATCCAGACAAGGGACCGGAGGAAAAGCGCGCGGCCTGGACGGCAGCGCTGCAGTACCAGGGACTGGAACCGGGCAAGCCAATCGAGGGCACCAGGGTCGACTGGGTGTTCATCGGCTCCTGCACCAACAGCCGCATCTCCGACCTGCGCTCCGCCGCGGCCATCGCCAAGGGTCGTCAGAAGGCGGCGCACGTGAATGCCTGGATCGTTCCCGGCTCGGAGCGCGTCAAGCGCGAAGCCGAGGCCGAGGGGCTCGATCGAATCTTCAAGGAAGCCGGCTTCGAATGGCGCGAGCCCGGCTGTTCGATGTGCATCGCCTCCAACGGTGAGCGGGTGCCGCCGGGCCAGCGCAGCGTCTCGACATCCAATCGCAACTTCGTCGGCCGGCAAGGCCCCGGCGCCCGCACCCATCTCGCCAGCCCGGCCATGGCCGCGGCGGCGGCTATCAAGGGTGCGATCGCCGATGTGAGGAAGCTCTGATGGAAAAGTTCACCAAAGTCACCGGCGTCGCCGCTCCGCTGATGCGCTAGAACGTCGACACCGACCTCGTCATCCGCATCGAGCGGCTGGTCAACAACACCGGGCGCCAGGGACTCGGCCCCTACTGCTTCGAGCAGATCCGCTTCAAGCCGGACGGCAGCGAAAACCCCGACTGCGTGTTCAACCAGGAACCGTATCGCGGCGCGCCCATCATCCTGGCGAAGGAGAATTTCGGTTGCGGCTCGTCCCGCGAGGGCGCGGTGTGGGCGTTGGCCGGCATGGGCGTGAAGGCGGTCATCGCACCGTCCTACGGCGACATCTTCTACAGCAACTGCTTCCAGAACGGCCTTTTGCCGGTGGCGCTGCCAATCGAGGAGGTGGAACGGCTCGCCGACGAGATGCGCGCCTCGCCGGGCAATGCCCGCGTCACGGTCGATCTCGAGAACTGCCAGGTCGTGTCGCCGACCGGCCGCGTCATCCCTTTCAAGATCGATGCGCGACGCCAGCACGCCCTGCTGAACGGGCTCGACGACATCGCGCAGACGCTCACCCACAAGGACAAGGTCGAAGCCTGGCAGGCGACCGACAGGAACGCCCGGCCGTGGGTCTGGCTGTGACCGCTTGAAGCCGGTTCATGTCGTCGCCGCGTTGCTGATCGTGGCGATGTGGGGCTTCAACTTCACAGCCATTCGCTTCGGCCTCGACGAATTCGAGCCCTTCACCTTCGCCACCTGGCGATTCGCCCTTGCAGCGTTGCCGGTGCTGTTCGTGCCGCGGCCCGCCGTCTCGTGGGCAACGCTGGTCGGCATCGGCACGCTGATGTTCGGCGGCCAGTTCGTGTTCCTGTTCTTCGCCATGCAGGCCGGCCTGCCTCCGGGCCTGACCTCGGTGCTGGTGCAGTTGCAGGGCCCGCTGACGGTGGTGCTGGCCGCGCTGTTCCTGCGCGAGCATGCGACCAAGGGCCAGTGGCTCGGCCTGGTCGTGGCCGGCGTCGGCGTCGTGCTGATCGCCCGGTCGGTGACGGGCAATGCCAGCATCCTCGCCATCGGGCTGGCGCTCCTGTCGGCGCTGAGCTGGGCGGCCGGCAACCTGGTCTTCCGCTCGGCGCGCGGCGTGTCGATGTTCGCCGTCACCGCCTGGGCGAGCCTGCTGCCGACCCTGCCGCTGGCGCTGGCCGGACTCCTGGTCGAGGGGCCGGAGCACCTGTTGGCGCCGATCCTGGCGCCGACCTGGAAGGGCTGGCTGGTGCTCCTTTACACGGTCGTGCCGGTGATGTGGCTGGGCTACCTGCTGTGGGGCACCCTGCTACGCACCTACCCCGCCGCCAAGGTCGGGCCGATCTCGCTGCTGGTGCCGTGCGTGGCGCTGGTCTTCGCCTCCGCCCTGGTCGACGAGCCGGTCGGCGGATTGCGCCTCGTCGGGATCAGCGTCGTGCTGGGCGGCGTGGCTCTCGGGCTTTTTGCGTCGGTGCGGCGATTGCGCTGACGAGCCGTCGCCGCACCCCAAAACCCAGACTACGTCGCCTGCAGCCCACACCATTCGGCGACGAACAGCGCCGTCGCCTGGGTGATCTTGCGGATCGATTCCAGGTTCACGCGCTCGTCGAAGCCGTGGATGTCGTCGGACTGCGGCCCATAGACGAGCGCGGGGATGCCGGCATAGAGGCCGAAGAAGCGGTTGTCGGCCGTGCCGGTAGAGGTCTTGTCCTCGAGTTCCTTGCCCCACACCGTCCGGTGCGCTTCAGCCAGCACCGTTCGCACCTGCTCGTGGTTCTTGAGCACGAACGGCTCGGCCTGAAAGCCCTCCCAGGTCACGCTCGGCGGATTGTTGCCCAGGAACGGGTCGTTGGCCGCCGCGGTGCGGATGACGTGCTCGATCTCCTGGCGGCACTCCTTCAGCGTCTGCGACGGCAGCACGCCGACGCGCATGTCGAAGGTGCACCAGGCCGGCACCGAACTCGCCCAGTCGCCGCCGGCGATCTTGCCGACGTTGAAGTTCACCGGGTGATGGTGATCGCAGAAGTGCTTGTCGTGGGCCTTCTTCTCGTTCCACTTCTTCTCCAGCTCGCGCAGCTGCTGGATCAGGCGGAAGGCCGATTCGATGGCGTTGGAGCCGGCATCGGCCTTGTAGACGTGCACCGGATGCCCGGTGACCTTGACCTGGAACCACATGACGCCGACCTGCGCCACCGTCAGCACCCCGGACGACGGCTCGGGAATCAAGGCGGCATCGGCGCGATAGCCGCGCTGCAGGCAGGCGAGCGCGCCGTTGCCGGTGCATTCCTCCTCGACCACCGACTGCTGGTAGACGTCGGCCGCCGGCTGCCAGCCCAGCGCACGGAGCGCCCGCAGGGCAAACAGGTTCAGGATGATGCCGGCCTTCATGTCGCCGGCGCCGCGGCCGTACATCCAGCCGTCCTTGATGGCGGGCTCGAAGGGCGGACGGCTCCACATGTCGTGGGGCCCTTCGGGCACGACGTCGATATGGCCGTTCAGGATCAGCGAGCGGCCCTTCGGATTGTTGGGCCGCCAGGCGCCGACCACGTTCCAGGCATCGTCGTAGTCCTGGCTGTGCGGCGAGTAGCCCGGCAGGTGCTTCAGGTCGTCGATCTTGATCTGCCAGCGATCGACCGACAGAGCGTCGTCCTTGAACAGGCGGGCCATCATGTCCTGCGCCGGCGCCTCGCGGAAACGGGTCGAGGGGATCTTCACGAGGTCGGCCAGCACCTTGGTCTGGTCGTCGAACTGGCGATCGACCTCGTTCATGATCTTGGTCTTGAGCGATGTTTCGAGCATGAACGGGACTTTGGCGCAGCCTCGTAGTGGCGTCTATAGTCGCTGGGGAGGAAACGAAAATGTACCCGGGCGAATATGCGAAATCGCAGCCGGCGCATCCGGCCGTCATCATGGCCGGCACGGGTGAGACCATCACCTACGGAGAGCTCGAAGCGCGCAGCAACCGGTTGGCACATCTGCTGCGCGCTCGCGGCCTCGCGCGTCTCGACCACTACTCGATCTACATGGAGAACAACGCGCGCTACGTGGAGTGCTGCACTGCGGGCGAACGGGCAGGCCACTACTACACCTGCGTGAATTCCTTCCTCACGGTCGAGGAGCTCGCCTACATCCTGAACAACAGCCAGTCGAAGGTGCTGATCACCTCCGAGGCCAAGTGCGAGGTGGCGCTGGCGGCGCTGCCGCTTTGCCCGAAGATCGAGCTTTGCCTGATCGTCGACGGCAAGGGCGACGGCAAGCGCGTCCTCAATCTCGACGAGGCGACGGCGATCTTTCCCGCGACGCCGATCCCCGACGAAATGCTGGGCACGGCAATGCTGTACTCGTCGGGCACGACCGGTCGCCCCAAGGGCATCGTGCGCCCCCTGCCCGAGCAGCCGCCGTCGCAGAAGCTGCCGATCTTCGATTTCCTGGTGAAGCTCTGGCAGTACCGCGAGGGCATGATCTATCTCTCGCCAGCGCCGCTCTATCACTCGGCG
This sequence comes from Pseudomonadota bacterium, assembly GCA_023416135.1. Taxonomy (GTDB): domain Bacteria; phylum Pseudomonadota; class Alphaproteobacteria; order Reyranellales; family Reyranellaceae; genus Reyranella. The sequence continues at coordinate 419 of JAEZIF010000190.1, read as the reverse complement.
CCGCAGGCCGCGGTGAACCTCACCATCGCCGTAGGCGGCACGGCCATCATCATGGAGCGCTTCGACGCCGAGCATTACCTGCAGCTCATAGAGAAATACCGCGTCACCCACAGCCAGCTCGTGCCGACCATGTTCTCGCGCCTGCTGAAGCTGCCCGAGGAGACCAGGGAGCGCTACGACGTGAGCTCACTCGAGATCGCCATCCACGCCGCCGCGCCCTGTCCGGTCCAGGTCAAGGAGCAGATGATCGACTGGTGGGGTCCGATCATCCACGAGTATTACGGCGCCACCGAGGGGCTGGGCTTCACCGCCTGCAATTCGCCGGAGTGGCTGGCGCACAGGGGCACGGTCGGCCGCGTGCTGTTAGGCAAGCTACACGTCATGGACGACGAGATGAACGAGCTGCCGGTCGGCACGCC
>JAEZIF010000143.1 GCA_023416135.1 Pseudomonadota bacterium | reverse complement strand
CGGCCGGCGGCATGGGCGGCGGCGGCGCGGCCGCCATGGCGCGCGCCATGGGCGGCGGCCGCATCGAGGACGCACGCAGGCTCGTGCTGCATGCCCTGGTGCCGGGCGCCGTGCTGGCCCTGCTGTTCACGCTGCTGGCGTGGACGGTGCTGCCTTCTCTCTACCGGCTGCTGGGCGGCGAAGGCCGGTCGCTCGCCAACGCCCTCACCTACTCCCATGTCCTGTTCACCGGCGCGCCGCTCATCTGGGCCAACTTCTTCCTGTCGGCGCTGCTGCGCGGCGGCGGCGACGCAGCAACGCCCGGCCGCTACATGCTGGTGTCGTCGATCGCCCAGGTGCCGCTGTCGTACGTCCTGGCGCTGGGCATCGGCGACTGGCCGGGCCTCGGCATGGCAGGGCCGGCGCTGTCCTCGCTGGCGACGTCGTTGGTCTCGGCCGCGTTGCAGGCGCGCGCCCTGTGGCGCGGCAAGCTGGGCTTCGTGCCGGCCGTCGCCGGGGTGCGCCTGCAGGGCCGCCTGTTCTGGGACATATTGCGGGTCGGGCTGATCGCCTCCTTCTCGGCCTTCACCGCCAACCTCACGGCCATGCTGGTGACCGGACTGGTCGGCCGCTTCGGCGTCGCGGCGCTGGCCGGCTACGGCATCGGCGTGCGGCTGGAATTCATGCTGGTGCCGCTGGCCTTCGGCATCGGCTCGGGGCTGACGACCCTGGTCGGCGTCGCGGCCGGCGCCAACGACTGGAAGCGCGCGGTACGCGCCGCCTGGATCGGCAGCCTGACGGCGGCCGGTGCGCTCGGTATCTGCGGCTGGATCCTGGCCTTCGCCCCCGAAGGCTGGGCGCGCCTCTTCACGAGCGATGCCAACGTGGTCGAGGCGACGGCCGCCTACATCACGCGCGTGGCTCCCTTCTACTGCCTGTTCGGCCTCGGCATGACGCTGTCGTTCGCCAGCCAGGGCGCGGGCCGCATGAAGGCGCCCTTTGCCGCCGGCATCGCCCGCCTCATCATCGCCACGGTCGGTGGCTGGTTCGCCGTCGAGATCCTGGGCTGGGGCCTGTCGGGCGTGTTCGTCGCCATCGCCGTCGGCATGATCGCCTTCGGCAGCCTGATCGCCGGACCGCTGCTCGTCATGCCGTGGGGACCACGACGTTCGGCGACGGGGCGTGCTAGGTTCGCTCCAACGACAGGAGCGAGCCATGCAGCACCCCTCGATGATCGCAACCTGGAACCGCAATCCCGCTGACGAAGAAGCGATGGGCGCAGCGCACGCGCCCATCTGGAGACGCATGATCAACGTTTCCGTGCCGCACGACCTGCACGATTCGACCATCCTCGACTACGGCTGCAACCAGGGCGGCTTCCTGCGCATGCTCCACGACCGCCATCCCTTCAAGAGCGCGGTCGGCATCGACATCGCCCGCGAATCGGTGGCGCGCGCCGAGCTGCTTAAGGGCCATCGCCCGGTCGAGTACAAGGTCACCGACAACGCGGCCTCGCTCGGCCGCACCTTCGACTACGCTTTCAGCCACGAGGTGATCTACCTGCTGAGCGACCTCGCGGCCCACGCGCGCGACCTGAAGGCCGCGCTCAGGCCGGGCGGGTCGTATGTCGCCGCCATGGGCTGCCACACCGACAGCTCGGTATGGCCGCGCTGGCGCAAGCTGATCGCCGAAACCTCGTCGATCCCGATCTACGACCATTCGCTGGAAGACGTCTCGAAGGCCTTCGCTCAGGCGGGCTTCACCGTCGCCGTGCGGCCACTCGACCTCGACGCCTTCATGCCGGTGACGGTGGGCAGCGCCTACTTCCCCAAGGTCGTCGACCAGTTGCGCTACTACAGCCAGGACAAGGTGCTGTTCAGGTTCGTCAGGACGCCCTGACGGGCTCCAGCTTGCCGTCGAGCGCGGGATAGCCCGAGGCAGGGGAGGAAGAGATGAGGTGCAAAATCATTGACGGAGCGGTATATTTCCGAGTGCAGTCATAGGACAACTGCAACCAGCGGAGGCGATACCATGAGGCTGGGATTGTTTCTCACGACATTGATCGGGCTGGCGGGCGCTTCCCACATCGCCCGTGCGGCGGACGCATCGTGGGTTGCCTCTTCGGGACTGGAGAACGGCACTTCGCCCTACTGCGCCGGCGGCCAGTTCAACCAGCCGCCATTCGGGCAAGGTGACTGGCAGGTCGACATGAAGGGGAACACGCTCACTTTTACGAGCCGAGCGTTGAACCGCTCGTACACTGTCGATGTGAAGGCGTTGCAGCCTGATGGTTCCGGAAAAGGTGTCGGCAAGGACGGCAAGAATAGAGACTTCTACGTAACGTTCGATCCGGGCAGCAGAGCCCGCCCATTCGAGGTGACCAATTCCATCACCCCTTGCAGGACTGTCTTTACGCCCAGGACATAGGGATGTCTCGCAGGAGCAGCCTGCGCGAATGGCGCTGACCTGACGACGGGAAGTGCCGTTGCAGGGGGCGCACGCCGTCATGATTGCCGTCGCCGTTCCGCCGCAACGGCGACCCGCACAGGGAGGCGACACAATGAAGTCGGCATTGTTGCTCGCGACATTGATCGGGCAAGCGGGTGCCTCCCACATCTCCAGCACGGCAGACGCGACGTGGGCGGCCGTTGGCAAACTGGAGGATGGCACTTCGCCCTACTGCGCCGGCGGTACGATGCCCATGCCGGAATGGGCCGGTCAGGCTGACGGGCAGGTCGACACATAAAGGAACCTCGATTTGAAGGCGTTGCAGCCTGACGGTTCTGGAAAAGTTGTCGGCAAAGACGCCAAGAACAAGAGTTCTACGTAACGTTCGGTCCGGGCAGCGGAGCCCGCCCATTCCAGCTGACCTATTCCTATAGCGCTTGCCGGCGTGTCTATACGCCCAAGACATAGTGGCGAACCACGCCGCATCCAGCGGCGCGAGCGCATGCCATCAAGGCCCTCATATCAGGACACGACCACCCGACCGGTCGTGGATCAGTTTGCTTTCCTGGGCATGCGGTCGATCTCTTCCTCGATCTTCCGCCGGACGTCGGCATCGCTGTGAAGCCATCGATCGACGATGAGATCGGGCATGCAGCTGGGGGCCGCCAGCCGATCGACGGCGTCCAGCCGATCGAGCAGCCGGAGCAGCTTGCGCCTTTCGCCGGGATCGCCCGAATTGCCTGGATGGGACATTGCTCTCTCCGCGTTATCCGGCGGGAACAGTGTCGCGTGAATTTTCCCAGGTCTCAACGACGCGATGCAGATTTCAAGCCGGCCCGCTCCCTACCGGACGGAGTACATCAGGCCCGGTCCACCAACCCGCGGTGCCGTTCAGGCGGATGGCGAGCAGGCCGATGCCGGCGACGAGAGCGATCCAGAACAGCGCCTTCGGCCAGGCTGGCCCGGATCCCGATCAGGCCGACGATCGCGCGCCCAGGAATGAGCGTTCGCCATAGGAGCGGATGACCGGACTCGCCGTCTTCGACTGCACATCGCTCATGATGCCCCCTCACCGGGGGCCGGACCTATCGCGCCCCGATCTTCCTAAGCGAACGGTCGATCCATAGTGCGCCGAGCTTCTCCTGCACGCCATTCTGGCGCAGGCGCTGGCGCAGGCAGGCGAAGTCGACGCGGTCGAGCTCCTGGTCCTGGTTGAAGCAAGAGAACACCACCGATTCCTTGCCCGTCACCGGATCCTTGTGAAGCTGCAGGCATTGGGCGCAGATCTCCTTCATCATGCACTGCATGGGAGAGTTGATGGACCCCAGCGCGCGATGATCGGGGTTCAGGTAGGGCTTCAGCACACCATGTCGCGCCAGCCGCACGGCATTCATCATGCCGTCCGAGCCGATGGCGACGATGCGGTCGGCATCCTTGAATGGGATCGGCTGCTCGCCGAGCTCGCCGGATGCATACCGGCGCATCGCCTCGACGATGTTGGTGACGACGGACTTGTCCTGCGGCCGATCGACGGCAAAGCCCTGCCCCTCGTCGCAAGCCCAGACGACGACGTCTGCCGCGGCCTCGATCTCCTCGACCTTGTAGCGGTCGGAAGGCTTCTTGTAGCCGGCGAAGTACAGCACCTTGCTGCCGGCCTTGCGGAAGGCCTGGCCGATCGAGAACAGCACCGCGTTGCCCAGGCCGCCGCCCGCCAGCACCACGGTCTCGCCCGGCTCGATCTCGGTCGGCGTGCCGGTCGGGCCCATGACGATTACCGGCTCGCCGGGCTCGAGCAGCGTGCAGAGGTCCGACGAGCCGCCCATCTCGAGCGTGATCAGCGACAGCAGGCCCTTGCCCTTGTCGACCCAGGCGCCGGTCAGGGCCAGGCCCTCCATGGTGAGCAGCGTGCCGTCGACCTTCTTCGAGCGCGCCTCGTAGTTCTGCAGGCGATAGAACTGGCCGGGCTCGAAGTTGCGCGCCGCAGCGGGAGCCTCGACGACGACCTCGACGATGGTCGGCGTCAGGCGGTCGACACGCACGACCTTGGCGCGCCACAGGGCGTTGGCTTCCGCCAGGATGTCGGCCGGCGAGCGCTTCGAGGCCGGCAGCTTCTCCATGGTGCGGGTCAGTACCGGGTAGCCCTGCTTGGCGCCGCCCATCGCCTTCACGACGTTGCCGGCGAACGATGGATGCAGGTCGCCGAAGAACGACATGAAGCGGCCGTCGGCAGCACGATACATCAGCACGCGCGCGTCGGCGGGCTTGGCCACGCGCTCGGGTGTCGCCGGATTGCCTTCCTCGTCGAGGGCGCGGAAATACTTGCCGTCGATGAAGGCGTGCGCCGCATCCTCGCGCGCCAGCACGGTATTGGGCTGGGTGCCCGCCGCCACCAGGATGGTGCGTGCCGGCAGAGCAGCCTCGACCTTGCGGCCGTTCTGCTCGCCCGCCACCTGGAGTGCCCTGGCATGGCCGTTGTCATCGACCTCGACGGCGACCGGCGAGAGGCCCTCGGCAAAGCGGATGTCCTCCTCGAGCGCCTTCAGAACTTCCTCGTGGTTCAACGTATAGGACGGCGACTCGATCAGCCGCCGCCGGTAGGCGATGGTGACGCCGCCCCAGCCGTTCACCAGTCCGGCGATATCCGGCGTGCGGCCCTCGCGCTCCGCCTTCACCCGCTCGGCGCGGATGGCGTCGGCATGGGCGATGAATTCGAAGGCGATCTCGCGTTCCTCGGCATTCATGGCGGCAAAGACCGCCGCCTCGCCGCGCTCCTGCACCAGGACCTCGTGGCGCGACAGGAACTTCTCGACCTGCAGCGGGTAGTAGGCGAGTGACTCCGTCGCCGTGTCGATCGCAGTCAGGCCGCCGCCGATCACCACCACCGGCAGGCGGATCTGCAGGTTGGCGATGGAATCCTTCTTGGCCGCACCGGTGAGCTGCAGGGCCATCAGGAAGTCCGAGGCCGCGCGCACGCCGCGCGCCAGGCCGTTGGGCAGGTCGAGCACGGTGGGCTTGCCGGCGCCGGCACAGAGCGCCACATGGTCGAAGCCCATGGCAAAGGCATTCTCGACCGTCACCGTGCCGCCGAAGCGCACGCCACCGAACATCGCGAACTGGCTGCGCCGTTCGAGCAGCAGGCGCACCATCTTGAGGTAGTTCTTGTCCCAGCGCACGGTGATGCCGTACTCGGCGACGCCGCCGAAGCCCGCCATCGCCCGCTCGCCGAGATCCTCGCGCAGCGAGGCCGTGTCGCGCACCGCCGCGAAGGGTTGGCGCGCGCCGTCGGCCGACACACCTGACTGCTCGACGGGCAACGGCTCGATCTTCAACCCATCGATAACGACGACCGCGTGACCGTCATTCATCAGGTGATGGGCGAGGTTGAAGCCGGCAGGCCCCAGCCCGACCACCAGCACGGTGCGGCCTGTCGCCGGTTTCGGCAGCGGACGACGCAGGTTCAACGGATTCCAGCGCGTCAGCAGCGAATAGATCTCGAAGCCCCAGGGCAGGCCCAGCACGTCCTTCAGGGTACGGGTCTCGATCTGCGGGATGTCGACAGGCTCCTGCTTCTGGTAGATGCAGGCCTTCATGCAATCGTTGCAGATGCGATGTCCGGTCGCCGCCAGCAAGGGATTGTCGACCGCGGCCATGGCCAGCGCACCGATGGAGAAGCCCTCGCTCTTCAGCAGGTTCATCTCCGAGACCTTTTCCTCGAGCGGGCAGCCGGCCAACGTGACGCCGAACGGCGACTTCTGGAAGGCGCCCGTCTTGCGGTCCTTGAGCCCGCGCGAGCAGCTGTCCTTGCCCTGGTTGTGGCACCAGATGCAGTAGTTGGCGTGATCGAGGCCGCGGACGAGGTCGAAGCCCTCGTCGGTCAGCGCGAAGCCCTCGCGATGACGCAGCATCGGCCGCGGCAGGCGCATGCGCGTGACGCCGTCCACGACCTCGGTCTCGATCGGCACCAGATGCTCGAAATCGAGCTTGTGCGGGACCTTGAACAGCGGCCCGTCGCGATGGCGCTTCTTTCCTTCCTCCGAATGCAGCGCCCAGGCGGCGTAGCGCGTCAGGGCCTCGATCTCGGGTGTAGGTGCCGCGATCTTGAACTCGGCGCCGGCATGCTTTCGCACAGCCAAGGCGAAGGCGAGTTCCCACTCTTCCAGCCCGTCCTCGGGTCGCATCGGCAGGCCGACCTCGGAGGTGACCTTGTCGCCGTCCAACGTCGCGGCGACCTCTGCCTTGATGGTACGGGTGACGTAGCGCTGCACGAACAGGCGCTTGCAATCGAAGATCGGCGCCAGCTTGTTGTGATGGCCGCGAAGCGTGGCGGCTTCCCCGGCAACCCCGAACAGCGCCGCGACGAAGTCCTCGAGAGGACGGGCCAACTCGATCAGGAGATTGGATTCATCCTTGTCCGCAAGCGCCTCGGGCGCAGCGCGCGCCGCCATCAGGCGGGCATGCGCCTCGACATGGCTCTCCTTCAGCCAGCCAGCGAAAGCAGCATCGAGGCGGACCAGGCCCTCTCGGTCATAAAGGTCGGTAAAGCCGAGACCGTGGCTCAGCGAAGGCGACGCCATGTCAGGAATATCCGGGTGGGCCGAGGGGTGATTCGTTCGTGTGCGAACCGATTAGACAACGCAGGCCCGAAGCGCAAGGCATCAGCAATTCGCTCCACCTGGCACCTCGATCTTCGGCACATTCCCGTCCGGCCGATCCAGCCGGCCGCCATGTGCTTTAATGCCTGATGACGCGACCAGCTGCTTCACGCATGGTCCCGCCGCCATGCAACCCGTCCCCGCATCCGTGCGCAACTGGCTGATCGTCGTTGCCGCGATGATATTTTTCATGATCGTCATCGGTGCGCTCACCCGGCTCACCGAATCGGGACTTTCGATGGTCGAATGGCGGCCGGTGACGGGCTGGCTGCCACCGCTATCCGATACGGCCTGGCAGGCGGAGCTGCAGAAGTACCTTTCCTCACCGCAGGGACGCTTGATCAACCGTGGTTTCTCGGTTGCCGAGTTCAAGGAAATCTTCTGGCTGGAGTATATCCACCGCCTCTGGGGCAGGCTGATCGGCGTGGTCTTCGCCCTGCCCCTGGCCTGGTTCTGGATCCACGGCCAGCTCTCGCCGTCATTGAAGCCGCGCCTGGTGGCGCTCTTGGTGCTGGGCGGCCTTCAGGGAGCCTTGGGTTGGGCGATGGTCGCGTCCGGCCTGATCGACCGGCCATCGGTCAGCCATTACCGCCTTGCCAGCCACCTGCTGCTGGCGATCGCACTCTATGCCTACACGGTATGGCTGATCCTCGAACTCGGGCCCCAGGCCGCACGTCGCGACGAGCCGCGCACGCGGCGCGACGCTAGCATGTTGATCGGCCTGCTGTTCGTCGTGCTCATCTGGGGTGCGCTGATGGCCGGCCTGCGCGCCGGCGCCGCTCACAACACCTTCCCGACCATGTCGGGTCATTGGCTTCCCCCCGGGCTGTTCGAGCAATCGCCGTGGTGGATCAACCTGTTCGAGAATCCGACGACAATACAGTTCGTCCATCGCTGGCTCGCCAAGCTGCTCGTGCTCGGGGTTCTGATCATGGCTTGGCGCGCGCATCGTGCGGAAGCCGTGCTGGCGGCGGCGATGGCCCTGGTCCAGCTGAGCCTCGGAATCGCCACGATCCTGACAGGCGTCGAGATCGCCGTGGCGACGATGCACCAAGCCGGAGCGGTAATATTGCTGACCTTCCTGATCGTTGTGCGCCATCGCGCGACACCTTCTCGGGCCAGCCCGGTATCAGCTATTGTCGGAGCATGAGCGGGACCCTCGACCGGCCTTCTCCATGACTCGCCCTGGTCTGACTGTCGGCGCGGCCATCGCGGTTGCGGCAGCGGTGGGAACGGTCGCATGGCTGATGCTGCCGCCGGAAATCTCTTCATCGCGCGCGCTCTTCGAGGCCGAGGCCACACCGGCTCCGCCCGACGCGATCAACGTCCCCGAACCCGCCTCACCTCCCGAGGTGACACTCGCCGACTTTGGTCAGGCGAAGGCACCATCGCCAGCAGCCACGACGTCGATCGAGGACAATGGCAAAGAGAAGGAGAAGGCCACGGGCAAGGACGCGTCCCCGGCCGTCTGGACTGCGCTACCGATCGACGAGGTGCGCGAGCGCGCCAATGCCGAGGATGTGGCCGCCATGGAAGAACTGGCGCGCCGCCTGGTGCAAGGCATCGGCATCGCCAAGGATCAGCAGGCCGCGGCCGGCTGGCTGATGCGCGCAGCGGAGCGCGGCTCGGTGCAATCCGCCTTCAATGTCGGCGTGATGTACGAGCGCGGCTTCGTGGTCGAGCGCGATTCGACCAAGGCCATCGAATGGTACCGCAAGGCTGCCGAAGCCGACGTGCCCATGGCCAAGCACAACCTCGCCCTGCTGCTGCGCGACGGAAAGGGTGCGCCGCGCAATGCAAAGGAAGCGGTCGAGCTGCTGCGCTCTGCGGCCCGCCAGGGAATGACTGCCTCGATGTTCACCCTGGGCGACATCTATGAACGCGGCGATGACGGCCTCAAGGATCCGGCGATCGCCCTCGCCTGGTTCGCCATCGCGGCCGAGTTCGAGCGCCAGACCAACAAGGGCGGCGAGAGTGCCCTCGCGAAGATGGCCAGCCAGCGGGTCCAGGTGCTGCAGCGCATCCTGATGCCGGGCGAATTGGAGCGCGCCCAGCAATTCGGCCAAACCGAATTCAAGCAGATCGTCGACGCCCTGCAGCCTGCCAAGGCCGCACCACCAGCACCGCCGCCGCCCACCGGCGCGGTGGGCATGCCTCGGCCCGCCTTCCCGCCCCTGCCGCCCGTCGCGCCGGAATCGGAGCCTCCGGGCTGGCCCAAGACCACCACCGACCAGATCCGCGTCATCCAGCAAGCCTTGGTCGACCTCAAGCTGTTGCGTGAAAAACCCGACGGCGCACTGGGCCCGATGACCCGCAGCGCCATCCGCGCGTTCCAGCGGAGCGTGTCGATGCGCGAGACCGGCGAGCCGACCGTCGACGTGTTTGCTGCGCTGCAGGACGCAGCCAGGACCGGCGCAACGAAAAGCGAACCCGCAGACAAGGCGCAGGCCGCCAAGGCGGATGCGCCGCCATCGCCGCCCGCCGCGGCCGCGGACCCGGCATTGGACGTCTGGCCGGGCGCGACCGCCGATCAGGTGAAGGTGATTCAGACCCTGCTGCGCGATCTTAATTTTTCGCGCGAGGCCCCCGACGGCATCCTCGGGCCGGCAACGCGGGCGGCTATCCGCGACTATGAACGCTCGCTCGGCCTGGCGCAGACCGGCGAACCCAGCAAGACGCTGTTCGACTCGCTGAAAGAGATGCGCGGCCTGACGGCGCCGGTGACCAAGTCGGATTGACTGGTCTAAATGAACCTGCCGACATGCCGCCACCAGGCTGTCGGCAGAGAGGACGATGCCCGTCGCGCCAGTTCGGGCGAGTCGTAGAGGGCAAAGCAGGTCGCACCGCTGCCGCTCATGGCGGCGTACCGGGCTCCCGTCCGACCGAGTGCGTTCAGAACCCGACCTACCGGTGGCGCAAGCGAGATCGCTGCAGCGGTGAGGTCGTTGCCGCGTTCGGCAAGAGCGCCGGCGAACGCCGCGAGATCCTGCCAGGGCCGCGGCGCTGGGCGCACCGCGGAGAAGGCGGCAGAGCGTGCGGCGAAGACGTCGCGAGTCGGCAGCACCACCCCGGGATTGACCAGCAGGACGGCACACTCGGGCAAGCCCGGCGCCCACGTGAGGCGCTCGCCGACACCGGACACGAAGGCAGGGCGGCCGGCAAGACACATCGGCACATCGGCGCCCAGACGCGCCGCGAGGTCGAACAGCTCCTCCTCCGGCATCGCCACCCGCCAGAGATCGACAAGCTCACGCAACGCGGCGGCGGCATCGGCGGAGCCGCCGCCAAGCCCGGCCGCAACGGGTACGTGCTTGACGAGGCGGATCTCAGCCCGCGGCGCCACCCCAGCCCGGTCGGCCAGCAGGCGCGCCGCCTTCAGCACCAGGTTGTCGGCCTCTCGCGCCAATGCGCCGGCCAACGGCCCATCGACGCCGAGCGAAAGCCGGTCGTCAGGCCGCGCCTCGATCTGGTCCGCCAGATCGACGAAGGCCACGAGCGAGTCGAGCAGATGATAGCCGTCGTCGCGGCGACCGACGACGTTCAGCCAGAGATTGACCTTGGCATGAGCCTGCCGCACCGCAACTGCCCCGCGCGAACGGCTCAGCCGCCCTGCTTGGCCTCGGCAGGCCTTTCGTAGACGGTCGGCTTGTCGTTGGCAGCGCTCAGGCCGTTCTCGAGCTTGTCCTTGATGACCGGCAGGCGGTCCTTCTCCGGCTTCTGATTGAGCGCCCGCTCCCACTGGAAACGCGCCTCGCGCTTGCGGCCGACATGCCAGTAGGCGTCGCCGAGATGCTCGATGATGGTCGCGTCGTCACCCTTCTGCTCGGCGGCGCGCTCGAGCCATTCCACGGCCTTGTCGTACTGACCCAGACGATAGAAGGCCCAACCCACCGAATCGGTGATGGCGCCGTCGTCGGGCCGAAGCTCGGTGGCCCGCTGCAGCATCTTCATGCCTTCTTCCAGATGCAGGCCCTGATCGATCCAGCTGTAGCCGAGGTAGTTCAGCACGTGCGGCTGCTCGGGCGAGAGCTCGAGCGCCTTCTTCATGTCGGCTTCGGCCTTGGGCCACTGCTTGGTCCGCTCGAGCACGACGCCGCGGCCGAAGAACACCGACCAGTGGCGCTCTTCGAGATTGCGAATGCGCAAGATCGCCGTGTCGTAGGCCTGCACCGCGTCGCTGTAGTTCTCCTTGCCGCGCAGGAGATCGGCCAGGGTCAGGGCGGCGTCGATGCGCTCGGGCTTCTCGGCGATCAGGGCCTTGAGACGGCTCACCGCCTGGTCGAACTTCTCCTGCTGGGCGTCTAGGGCAGCGGCCCGCAGCCTCGCCTGCCAGTAGAGCGGCGAGTTCTGGCCGATCTTGCCCAGCGCCTCGATGGCCTTGGGCACCATCTGGAACTGCTCATAGAGCCCGGCGATCATCAGCCAAGCGAAGTCGTGTTCCGGCTTCAGGCTGGCAGCGAGCTGATAGAAGATCAGCGCCAGATCGGCCCGTGCATTGCGCGGATCGGACGCCATGATGCCGCCGATATCGAACAGGATCTCCGAGATGCCGGACGCCGCCGTCGGTTGCGGCGGGACCGGCGCATTGGGGGCGATCAGGCCGTCCATCACCACGGCGTCGCTGTACTTCTCGCCATAGGTCTTCAGCAGCTCTCGTGCCTCTGCCGCCTTGCCGATCCGCAGCATCCCTTCGGCGACGGCCACGGTCGTGCGCAGCCCGTTCTTGTCGAGCGACATGGCGCGACGGTATTTCTCCTCGGCGGCGGCCTTGTCGCCGGCCATCTCGTCGATCTGCGCCTCGATCACCAGCGCCGGCGCCTCGGACCGCTCGCCGGCCGCGGGCTTCAGCTTGGCAATTCGGGCGCGCGCCGCGGCATAGTCCTTCTCGCCGGCCTTCAGCCACGCCAGCACATACTCGCGCAGCGCACCGAGCTGGCTGTCGCCGCCCATGCGGCCAAGCTGCTGCTCGGCGGCGCGATAGTCGCCCTTCTTGATCGACTGGACGGCGAGCACGAGGTTGGGCAGGCCGTCGCCCGGCCGCGCCGCGAGGATGGTCGGGACGAGCTGGGCCGCCTGGTCGATTCGGCCGGCATACAGGCGAATGCGGAAGGCGGCGTAGATCAGCTCCGGATCGTTCGGCGCCTGGCTCAGCGCCAGATCGATCTGCCCGACGGCGGTGTCGTAGTCGTGATCCTGCTCGGCGACACGCGCGGCGAGATAGCGGCCGCTCAGCGTGATCGCCGAAAGCGGGCCGCGCGACGGCTGCGTCTGGCGCTGGGCCGGTGGCTTCGCCTGCGCACCGCCGGGAGTCCCCTGCTGGGCGTAGCCGGTCGCGGGAAGCGAGAGAAGCAGCGCTGCCGACAGCAGCGCGAGAGAGTTACGTCGCATGCAGCTCACATGTTGGGATAGTTGGGACCGCCGCCACCTTCCGGCACGGTCCAGTCGATGTTCTGGGCCGGATCCTTGATGTCGCAGGTCTTGCAGTGGACGCAGTTCTGGGCGTTGATCTGGAAGCGCGGCTGGCCGTTGTCCGACGTCACCACCTCGTAAACGCCCGCCGGACAGTAGCGTTGCGCAGGCTCTGCATAGAGCGGCAGGTTGACCGCGATCGGAATCGACGGGTCGCGCAGCTTGAGATGGACCGGCTGGTCCTCCTCGTGATTGGTGTTCGACAGGAACACCGAGGAGAGCTTGTCGAACGACAGGACTCCGTCCGGCTTGGGATACTGAATCGGCTGGAACTCGGCAGCCGGCCGCAGGCATTCGTGGTCGGCCTTGCGATGGCGCATGGTCCATGGCACGCGGATGCCGAGGTCGTGCAGCCACATGTCCATGCCGCCATAGAGCGTCCCCAGCGTGGTGCCCCATTGCAGCGCGGGCTTCACGTTCCGCACCTTGTCGAGGTCCTTCCACACCCACGAAGCCTTCAGCTTCACCGGATAGGCGATGAGTTCGTCTCCGCCGGTCTTGCCGCCGGCCAACGCCTCAAACGCGGCCTCGGCCGCCAGCATGCCGCTCTTGATGGCGTTGTGGCTGCCCTTGATGCGCGGCACATTCACGAAGCCCGCCGAGCAGCCGATCAGGGCACCGCCCGGGAAAGTGAGCTTGGGCACCGACTGAACGCCGCCCTCGTTGATGGCGCGCGAGCCGTAGACCAGGCGCTTGCCGCCCTGCAGGTACTTGGCGATGTCCGGATGAGTCTTGAAGCGCTGGAATTCGTCGAACGGCGAAAGGTACGGGTTCGCGTACGACAGGTGCACGACCAAGCCGATCGCCACGAGGTTGTCGCCGAAGTGGTACATGAACGAGCCGCCGGAGCTGTCGGTCTCGCTGAGCGGCCAGCCCTGCGTATGCACGACGAGGCCCTTCTTGAAGCGCGCCGGCTCGACCTGCCACAGCTCCTTGATGCCGATGCCGAACTTCTGCGGATCCACCCCGTCCCGCAGGTCGAACTTGGCCATCAGCAGCTTGGCGAGGGAGCCGCGCACGCCCTCGCCGATCAGCGTGTACTTGGCATGCAGTTCCATACCTTCGGTGTAGCTCTCCTTGTGCTTGCCATCCTTGCCGATGCCCATGTCGCCGGTGGCGACGCCCTTCACCGAGCCGTCCTCGTTGTAGAGCATCTCGGCACCGGCGAACCCCGGGTAAATCTCGACGCCCAGCGCCTCGGCCTGCTGACCCAGCCAGCGCACGACGTCGCCCAGGCTGACGATGTAGTTGCCGTGGTTGTTCATCAGACGCGGCATCAGGAAATTCGGGAAGCGGTAGGAGCGGCCCTTGGTCAGGAACAGGAACTGGTCGTCGGTGACCTGGGTCTCGATCGGCGCTCCCTTCTCCTTCCAGTCGGGGATCAGCTCGTTGAGCCCGATCGGATCGACCACGGCACCGGACAGGATGTGAGCCCCGAGTTCGGAGCCCTTCTCGATCACACAGACGGAAATTTCGTGGTTGCGCTCGGCGGCAAGTTGCTTGAGACGGATCGCTGCCGACAACCCGGCCGGGCCGCCACCGACGATCAGCACGTCATATTCCATCGACTCGCGCGCCATTCCTGTCTCGCTCCGCAGTGCCATTTCAATATGGACGCGCCGCCGCGAGGCGGCGATCCTTCGATTGTAAATAGCCTGTCGGGGGGCAAATCGCCACCCAGCGAAAAGGGAATTCCCGTGGCAGAACTGACTGGAATCGAAAGCAAATTCTTCACCGCCAGCGATTTCCGGCTGGAAAACGGACAATCGCTGCCCGTGCTGGAACTGGCCTACGAGACCTACGGCACCTTGTCGCCTCAGCGTGACAATGCGATCCTGGTCGTCCACGGCTACACGTCGAGCCATCACGCCGCAGGCCGCAACGCGCCCGGCAAGCAGGGACGCGGTGTCGCCGAGGGCGCGGCCGGCTGGTTCGACGGCCTCATCGGTCCCGGCAAGGCGATCGACACCAACCGCTACTTCGTCGTATCGGTGAATGCGCTGGGATCGGCGCACGGCAGCACCGGGCCCAACTGCAAGGACCCACGTACCGGCAAGCCGTATGGGCCGACTTTCCCCGAGATCACGATGCGTGACATCGTGGCGGCCGAGAAACTTCTAGTCGACTCTCTCGGGCTCCCGAGCCTAGTCGCGGTTATCGGCCCGTCGATGGGCGGTTTCCAGTCGTTCCAGTGGGCTGCCTCCTATCCCGGTTTCATGAAGGCGATCGTGCCTTCGGTGACGGCGCCACGCTCGCCGGGTGGCCTCGACCGGCTGGAGGCGCTTCAGAAGCGCCTGGCCAGCGATCCCAACTGGAACGGCGGCTGGTACTACGACAATGGCGGCATCGCCCGCACGCTCGAGGAGATCCGATACGAGACCTTGATGAACTACGGCCAGAACGAGATCCTTGCCGAGACCATGCCTGATCCCAAGGCGCGCGAAGCGGCGATCCGGGCCAGCGCACAGGCGTGGTCGCGAATCTATGACGGGCATTCGATGGTCGTGCTGCGCCGTGCCATCGGCAGCTTCGACATTACCGGCGACTACGCCAAGCTCGAGGGCACCAAGGTGCTCTACGTGCAGTCGCCATCCGACAAGCTGTTCGACATCGCGCTCAGCCCCGGATACGTGAGTGACATGCGCCAGGCCGGCATCGACGTCACCTACGTTGAACTCCCGACCAACAAAGGCCATATGGCGAGCCACGCCGAAGCCGCCCTGTGGGCGCCGATCTTGGGCGCCTTCCTCAAACGCCTGTCATGAACCAGACGATCGCCCGCGAAGACCTCGAATCGCTGCTCCGATGGTACGTCGATCAAGGAATCGACGAGGCCATCGGCGAGGAGGCGATCGACCGGTTTGCCGTGCCTGCGCCGCAGGCGGTGCCCGCGACGAGTTCGCCTGCGCCGGCTGAGCCGACACCCATTCGATCGGTGCCGACCCGGTCGACGCCTGCAGCCCCGTCTCCGCTTCGCGGTCCGGTTCCCATCGAATCGCCGCAGCTCGTCGAAGATGCGCGGGCCCTGGCCCAGCGCTGCAGCAGCGTCGAAGAGCTCGAGGCGGCGGTGCGCGCCTTCGACGGCTGCGCGCTGAAGCGCACGGCCAAGAACACGGTGTTCGCCGACGGCGTGGTCGGCTCGGCGGTGATGATCGTCGGCGAGGCGCCGGGTGCGGACGAGGACCGTCTGGGCAAGCCGTTCGTCGGCGTCAGCGGCCAGCTAATGGACCGCATGTTCGACGCCATCGGCATGAGCCGCGAACGCGATCTCTACATCACCAACATCCTGTTCTGGCGGCCACCCGGCAACCGCACGCCGACCCTGGCCGAGCAGGCGGTCTGCATGGCCTTCACGCGGCGCCATATCGAACTTGCCCGGCCAAAGGTGCTGGTGCTGGCCGGCGGCACGGCGGCCAAGTCGGTGCTCGACACGAACGAAGGCATCATGCGGCTGCGCGGCAAGTGGACCAGCCTCGGCCTCGATGACGGCAGCGCGGTTCCTACCCTGCCGACCTTTCACCCCGCCTATCTCTTGCGCACGCCCGCCAGCAAGCGACAGAGCTGGTCTGACCTCCTGTCGCTCGACAAGAAGCTGCGCGAGCTCGGCATCAGGTGATGCAGCGCACCGGCGGATGCACGTGCGGTGCCGTGCGCTTCAAGACGACGGGCGAGCCATCGCGCGTGACCATCTGCCATTGCACCTGGTGCCAGCGCCGCACCGGCACGGCGTTCGGCACTGAAGCGGTGTTCAACAGCGATCAGGTCGAATTGACGGGTTCGGAGCTCGCGCGCTACCGACACGTCTCCGACGAATCGGGACGTTGGTTGGACGTCGAGTTCTGCCGGCGCTGCGGGACCAATCTCGGCTTCACCCTGGAAGCGGTTCCAGGCGTCCGCACGCTGCCGGCCGGTGCGTTCGACGATCCGGCATGGATCCGCGAGGACCGCTATGTGTTCCGGCACGTCTTCCTGCGCTCGCGGCGGACCTGGTCCGATCTGTCGCCCCGCGTCGAGCAATACGAACGTCATTTCCGGCCCTAGGGAGAGCCGGATCGCGGAATTGACCTGCCGCTTCCGCATGCAGGATCCGATGGCCGGTGCCTATGCTTCCCCCACAAGAAAAGGAGGAAACCATGTCGAAGCTCATCACGGGCACCGCCGTTCTTGTCGCTCTGTGGTCCGCCGGCGCGATGGCGCAGGCCAAGTACGGTCCCGGCACATCGGCCACCGAGATCAAGGTGGGACAGAGCATCGCCTATTCGGGCCCTGCTTCGGCCTACGGGCAGCTTGGCAAGGCCGAGGCCGCCTACTTCAAGTGGCTGAACGCC
The DNA here is from genome assembly GCA_023416135.1 of Pseudomonadota bacterium. Classification (GTDB taxonomy): domain Bacteria; phylum Pseudomonadota; class Alphaproteobacteria; order Reyranellales; family Reyranellaceae; genus Reyranella. The sequence continues at coordinate 23,479 of JAEZIF010000143.1, read as the reverse complement.
AAGGGCGGCATCAACGGCCGCAAGATCACCTTCATCAGCCTCGACGACGGCTACTCACCGCCCAAGGTCGTAGAGAATGCGCGCAAGCTGGTCGAGGGCGACGAAGTCGCCGTCGTGTTCAACGTGCTGGGCACGCCCCTCAACATGGCGATCCGCGCCTACCTCAACCAGAAGAAGGTGCCGCAGCTCTTTATCGCCGCCGGCGCCACCGCCTTCAACGACCCGGCGCGCTTCCCGTGGACGATGGGCTGGCAGCCCAACCTGCAGGCCGAGGCGACCTTCTATGCCGAGCATCTGCTGAAGAGCCATCCCGACGCCAAGATCGCCGTGCTCTACCAGAACGACGACTTCGGCAAGGACCTGCTGCACGGCCTGACGGCGGCACTGGGCGACAAGGCGAAGAAGATGATCGTCGATAGCCAGAACTTCCAGGCCACCGACCCAACGGTCGACAGCCAGCTCATCACCCTGAAGAACTCGGGCGCCGACACGCTCTTCCTGTTCACCTACTCCAAGCAGGCGGCGCAGGCGATCTCAAAGCTCGACGATCTTGCCTGGAAGCCCACCACCTACCTGCATCTCGGCGCCGCCTCGGTCGGCGCGACCTTCAGACCGGCAGGACTGGACAGGTCCAAGGGCATCCTGTCCGCCGGCTTCCTGAAGGACGTCACCGATCCGCGCTGGGCCGATGACGAGGACGTCAAGGAGTTCTTCGCCTGGATGAAGGAGAACCTGCCGCAGGCCGACATCAACGACAGCCTGAACGAGGCCGGCTACATGTACGCCAAGACGCTGGAGCAGGTGCTGCGCCAGGCCGGTGACGACCTCACCCGCCAGAACATCATGAAGCAGGCGGCGAGCCTCAAGGACTTCCGTCTGCCGCTGCTGCTGCCGGGCAGCACCATCAGCACCAGCGCCACCGACTACCGGGTCATCAAGTACATGAAGCTGCAGCGCTTCAACGGAAAGACCTGGGACTTCGTGGAGTAGCGTCCTTCCTCCCCTTCGCGGAGTCCGCGAAGGGGAGGAAGGCGAACTCAGTCCGCAGCCCGCGCCAGCGGCTCGGGCTCCAGTGCCTCCAGCACCTTCGGCGGCGACATGGGCAGGCTGTAGAGCCTGAGCCCAAGCGCTCCGTGAATGGCGTTGGCGACGGCCGCCATCACCGGAACCAGCGGCACCTCGCCGACGCCCCGCACGCCTTGCGGATGTTTCGGGTTGGGAATCTCGATCATGACCGCGTCCAGCTTCGGCAGGTCGGACATCACCGGCATGCGATAGTCGAGGAAGCCCGCGTTATCGAGCCTGCCGTCCTTGGTGTAGATGTATTCCTCGCTCAGCGCCCAGCCGATACCCTGGGCGACGCCGCCCTGGATCTGGCCTTCGCAATAGTCGGGATGGATGGCGCGACCGACATCCTGGAACGCGGTGTAGCGCGTGACCCAGGCGCGGCCGGTGTCGGGATCAACCTCGACGTCGCAGATGTGCGTGCTGAAGCCGCCCTCGGCGCCCGCGGTGTTGCTCGAGGAGCCGGCGCCGATGGGGCCGCCGGTCTCGCTGGCCTTGGCGGCGATCTGGGCCAGCGACAGCGGCTCGAACTTGCCGGCATTGTCGCCGGCCGGGCGGGCAAAGCCGTTCTCCCAGGTCACCGCCTCGGGCTCGATCTTCCAGATCTTGGCCGCGCGCTCGCATAGCGTCTTGATCACCTTCTCCGCCGACTGCGTCACCACCATCGCCGAGGCGAAGGTGACACGGCTGCCGCCGGTCAGGTTCGAGAAGCCGATGCTGCTGGTGTCGCCGATCAGCACCTGGATCTTGCTGTGGTCAATGCCCAGGAGCTCGGCGGCGATGTTGGCGGTCGAGGCACGCGAGCCGCCGATATCGGGATGGCCGGTCATGACCACGACCGAACCATCCTCGTTGATACGCATCTCCGCGCTCGACTCACCGCCGGCATTGAACCAGTAGCCGCTGGCCACGCCGCGGCCCTGGTTGGGGCCGAGCGGCGCCTTGTAGTGCGGATGGTCGAGCGCCTGACGCACCGTCTCCTGATAGCCCATCACCGGATAGACCGGGCCATGGACAGCCTTCGTCCCCTGCTTGGCCGAATTCTTCAGGCGCAGCTCGAGCGGGTCCATGCCGAGCTTCTCGGCCAGCTCATCGAGCACACACTCGACGGCATACGCTCCGATCGGCGCGCCCGGCGCGCGGTAGGCCGCGACCTTCGAGCGGTTGGAAACCACGTCGTAGCCGAGCGTATGGGCGTTCGGGATGTCGTAGGGGCCGAAAGCGCAACCGGCCGCGCCGCGGATCGGCGAGCCCGGGAACGCGCCGGCCTGCAGCCAGTAAGTGCCCTGGCCTGCGACGATCGTGCCGTCCTTCTTGGCGCCGATCTTGACCTTGCTCATCGAGCCGGAAGTCGGGCCGGACGCCCGGAACACTTCCTCGCGCGACATCACCATCTTGACCGGCCGGCCCGACTTCTTGGCCAGCACCAGCGCCAGCGGCTCGAGGTAGATGATGGTCTTGCCGCCGAAGCCGCCGCCGATTTCGGCCGGGATGGCGCGGATGTCGCTCTGCTGCATGCCCGTCAGCAGCGCCGACATGGCGCGGACCATGAACTGGCCCTGGCTAGAGCTCCAGATCGTCGCCTTGCCGTCGACGACGCTGACCAGGCAGGCGTGCGGCTCGATGTAGCCCTGGTGCACGGCCTCGGTCTCGAACTCGCGCTCAACGATGACGTCGGCCTCCTTGAAGCCCGCTTCGATGTCGCCCTTCTTGTGCTCGAGCGTGCCCGCGATGTTGGAGGGCTTGCCGTCGAACCTGACGTGATCGTGAAGCGGGGTGGCGTCCGGCTTCATCGCGTCCTTGACGCTGATCGCCCAGGGCAGAACCTCGTAGTCGACCTTGATCAGCTTCAGTGCCTCGGCGGCGACGGCTTGCGAGATCGCGGCGACGGCGGCGACGGGATGGCCGTGGAACAGTGCCTTGTCACGCGCCATGACATTGCGGCACATCCAGCGCATGTCCTGGATGCCCAGCATCACTGGTCCCTTGTCGATCGGGAAATCGACGATGTCCTTCGAGGTCATCACCGCCATCACGCCGGGCAGCTTCTCGGCCTTCGACGTGTCGATCGACTTGATGCGGGCGTGCGGATGGGGGCTGCGCAGCACCTTGCCCCAGATCATGCCGGGCATGGTGGTGTCGGCCGCGTAGGCCGCGCGTCCGGTCACCTTGTCGGCGCCGTCAGGACGGGGGGTACGCTTGCCGATCCACTTGTTGTCAGGATTGTCGTTGGTCATGGCCGTTCGTCCTCAGAATGGGCGGTGAACGAGGAAATTCGCCCCGTAATCAGAACGGGTTACGCCCCCGGGATCAAGCGGGATGTGGTTCTACAGTTCCTTCTTGAGAAAGTACTTCTTGTGACCCTTGGGATAGTCGTCGAGGGTCCCGAACACCTCGTATCCCCGTCGCTCGTAGAACGGCCGCGCCTGGAAGGAATGAGTGTCGAGCTGGACCGAATGGCAGCCCCGCTCGCGGGCGTAGGCCTCGGCTTGGTCCATGAGTCGCGTTGCCCAGCGCCTGCCGCGGGCGACCTCGTCGACCCAGAGATAGGAGATATGCAGCCAGCCGCCCCAGATGCTGCCCAGAAGCCCGCCCAGAACCTCGGCGCGCTCGTTCTTAAGGAAATAGTGAACGGGATAATAAGCCGATACCCCGGTGGCGCCGACATTGAACAGATCCAGGTGATCGCGCACGAACTGGGCGTGCGTGCCCGCCTGGTCGAAGACGATCGTCAACTCATCTGCCGGCTTCAAGGCGCGCCTCGCGTTTCGCCTCCTTCAGTCTCCCGACAGCCTCGCGAACAGGGTCATCCAGCCCGGCCCCGCCCGCGCGCCAATGGGCGACGATGTTTTCCTTCATGCGCGGGTCCCAGAACTTCTCCAAATGGTCGGCGATGCCCGCCACCGGGTCGCCGTCGCGCTGCGGCTCGAAGAACCTGCCGATCTGGTTGGCCATCATCACCAGCTTGTCCATCGTCGACGACATCGCCTACTCCGCGGCCACCTTGGCGATGCGCCGGCTGTGCTCGGCCTGTTCGTTGTATTCGCGCTGCCAGTCGCTGGGGCCGTTCGACGGCGAGACCTGGACGGCCGTCACCTTGTACTCGGGGCAGTTGGTCGCCCAATCGGAGTAGTCGGTGGTCACGACATTGGCCTGCGTCGCGGGATGGTGGAATGTCGTGTAGACCACGCCGGGCGCCACACGGTCGGTGATCCTGGCGCGCAACGTCGTGCCGCCGGCGCGGCTGTCGAGTTTCACCCAGTCCCCGTCGCGCACACCGCGCTCCTCCGCATCATGCGGATGGATCTCCAGCACATCCTCTTCGTGCCATACCACGTTGTCGGTGCGCCGCGTCTGGGCGCCGACATTGTACTGGCTGAGGATGCGGCCGGTCGTAAGCAGCAAGGGGAAGCGCGGACCGACCTTCTCGTCGGTCGGCACATACTCGGTGATCATGAAGTTGCCCTTGCCGCGGGCAAAGCCGCCGATATGCATGACCGGCGTGCCGGTCGGCGCCTTTTCGTTGCAAGGCCACTGCACCGACCCTTCCTTCTCCAGCAGATCGTAGGACACACCGGCGAACGTCGGCGTGAGCCGTGCGATCTCGTCCATGATCTCGGATGGATGGCTGTAGGGCATCTCGAAGCCCATCGCCTTGGCGATGGCGAGGGTGATTTCCCAGTCGGCCATGCCATTCTTGGGCGTCATCACCTTGCGCACGCGGTTGATGCGGCGCTCGGCGTTGGTGAAAGTGCCGTCCTTTTCGAGGAAGGTCGAGCCCGGCAGGAAGATGTGGGCGTAGTTTGCCGTCTCGTTCAGGAACAGATCCTGCACGACGACGCATTCCATCGCCGCCAGCGCCGCCTTCACGTGCCTGGTGTTGGGATCGGACTGCAGGATGTCCTCACCCTGCACGTAGATCCCCTTGAAGGTGCCGTCGATCGCCGCATCGAACATGTTGGGGATGCGGAGCCCGGGCTCGGCGTCGAGCGGACGGCCCCACAGCTTCTCGAACATGATACGTGTAGCGTCGTCGGAGATGTGACGGTAGCCCGACAGCTCGTGCGGGAAGGAACCCATGTCGCACGAGCCCTGGACGTTGTTCTGCCCCCGTAGCGGGTTCACGCCGACGCCTTCACGGCCAAGATTGCCTGTCGCCATGGCGAGGTTGGCGAGCGCCATCACTGCCGTCGTGCCCTGGCTGTGCTCGGTGACACCGAGGCCGTAGTAGATGGCGCTGTTCTTGCCCGAGGCGTAGAGCCGCGCAGCCCCGCGGATCGCCTCGGCCGACACGCCCGTCATCAGGCCGACGGTCTCGGGGCTGTTCTGCGGCTCCGACACAAAGGCGGCCCAATGCTCGAAGGCGCCAAGATCGCAGTACTGGCGGACGAACTGCTCATCCACCAGGCCTTCGGTGACGATTACGTGCGCCATGGCATTCAGCATCGCAGCATTGGTGCCCGGCCTGAGCGGCAAATGGTACTTGGCCTCGATGTGCGGCGTGCGCACCAAGTCGATGCGGCGCGGATCGATGACAATGAGCTGAGCGCCCTGGCGCAGTCGCTTCTTCATGCGCGAGGCAAACACCGGATGGGCGTCGGTCGGGTTGGCGCCGATGATCAGGACGACATCGGTGTGCTCGACCGAATCGAAATCCTGCGTGCCGGCGGAGGTGCCGAAGGCGGTCCTGAGGCCATAGCCGGTCGGCGAATGACAGACGCGGGCGCAGGTATCGACATTGTTGTTGCCGAATCCTCCACGAACCAGCTTCTGCACAAGATAGGTTTCCTCGTTGGTGCAGCGCGACGAGGTGATGCCGCCGATCGCCAGCCGGCCGTGCTTGGCCTGCAGGCGCTTGAACTCGGACGCGACGCGGTTGATGGCGACCTCCCAGGTCACCTCGCGCCACGGCTGGTCGATGGTCTCGCGGATCATCGGCTTCAGGATGCGCTCACGATGGTTCGCGTAGCCCCAGGCGAAGCGGCCTTTTACGCAGGAATGCCCGCGATTGGCCTTGCCGTCCTTGTAGGGGACCATGCGCACCAGCTCCTCGCCGCGCATCTCGGCCTTGAAGCTGCAGCCGACGCCGCAATAGGCGCAGGTCGTCACCACCGAATGCTCGGGCGTGCCGATCTCGATGACGCTCTTTTCCGACAGCGTGGCCGTGGGGCAGGCCTGCACGCAGGCGCCGCACGATACGCACTCCGAATCGATGAACGGCTCGGCCATTCCGGCAGAGACCTTGGAATCGAAGCCGCGGCCCTGGATGGTCAGCGCGAAGGTGCCCTGCACTTCCTCGCAGGCGCGCACGCAGCGAGAGCAGACGATGCACTTGGATGGATCGAAAGTGAAATACGGGTTCGTTTCGTCCTTTTCCTGCTTGGTATGGTTCTCGCCATCATAGCCGTAGCGCACGTCGCGCAGGCCGACGGCACCCGCCATGTCCTGCAATTCGCAGTCGCCGTTGGCGGCACAGGTCAGGCAGTCGAGCGGGTGATCGGAGATGTACAGCTCCATCACGCCCTTGCGGATCTGCTTCAGCCGGTCGGTCTGGGTCGACACGACCATGCCCGCCGCGACCGGCGTCGTGCACGACGCAGGCGTGCCGGCGCGGCCCTGGATCTCGACCAGGCAGAGTCGACAGGAGCCGAAGGCATCGACGGAGTCGGTGGCGCAGAGCTTGGGCACCTTGGTGCCGATGTCCATGGCCGCGCGCATGATCGAGGTGCCGGCAGGCACCGTGACGGGTTGGCCGTCGATGGTGAGCGACACCATCTCCGACAATTTGCTGGCGGGCGTACCGTAGTCGGTCTCTTGAACGAGAGACATTGCCTGCTCCTATTCCGCCGCGGCCTTCAAGCGCGAGCGGTCGAAATCCTCGGGGAAGTGGCGGATGGCGCTCATCACCGGATAGGGCGTGAAGCCGCCAAGGGCGCACAGCGAGCCGAACTTCAGCGTCTGGCAGAGGTCGGTGATCAGCGCCAGGTTGGCCTCGACGCGCTCGCCGCGGATGATCTTGTCCATGGTCTCGGTGCCGCGCACCGAGCCGATGCGGCAGGGCGTGCACTTGCCGCAGGATTCGATGGCGCAGAATTCGAGCGCGAAACGCGCCTGGTGCGCCATGTCAACGGTGTCGTCGAACACGACGACGCCACCATGGCCGATCAGACCATCGAGGGCGGCGAAGGCCTCGTAGTCGAACGGCGTATCGAACAGCTTGCGCGGGAAGTAGGCGCCAAGAGGCCCGCCGACCTGCACGGCGCGCGCCGGCCGGCCCGTGCGGGTGCCGCCGCCGATATCCTCGACGATCTCGCCCAGGGTCAGCCCGAACGCCGCCTCGAACAGGCCACCATGCTTGACGTTGCCGGCGAGCTGGATCGGCATGGTGCCGCGCGAGCGGCCCATTCCGAGGACGGCATAGTGCTCCGCGCCGTCCGCCAGGATGGCGGGCACGGTGGTGAGGGAGATAAGGTTGTTGATGGCGGTGGGCTTGCCGAACAGGCCCTTGTGCGCCGGCAGCGGCGGCTTGGCCCGCACTTGGCCGCGTTTGCCTTCGAGGCTCTCCAGCAGAGAAGTCTCCTCGCCGCAGACATAGGCGCCAGCGCCCACCCGCACTTCGAGGTCGAACCTGGCATCGGCACCCAAGAGCCCCTCACGCTCTGCCAGCGCAATCGCGCGCTCCATGACGCGGATGGCGTCGGGGTATTCGGAACGAACGTAGATGTATCCCCTGGTGGCGCCGACGGCGAAGCCTGCGATCGCCATGCCCTCGATCAGCACGAAGGGGTCGCCTTCCATGATCATGCGATCGGCGTAAGTGCCCGAGTCGCCCTCGTCGGCGTTGCAGACGATGTACTTCTGGTCCGCCGGCGTGTCGGCAACGGTCTTCCACTTGATGCCGGTCGGGAAGCCCGCGCCGCCGCGGCCACGCAGCCCGGACTTGGTGACTTCCTCCACCGTGGCCGCCGGACCGAGACTCCGCGCCCGCTCCATCCCGCGCCAGCCACCATGGGCGCGATAGTCGGCCAAGGACAAGGGATCGACGATGCCGCAACGCGCGAAGGTGATGCGCGTCTGGCGCTTGAGGAAGGGGATCTCCTCGGGCCGGCCAACACAGAGCGGATGTGATGCAACGGGCAAGCCGTCGGCGAACAGGCTTGCGACGTCCGTCACCGCTACCGGTCCGAAACCGATGCGGCCAGCGGCCGTCTCGACCTCGACAAGAGGTTCCAGCCAGAACAGGCCGCGCGAGCCGGTGCGCACGATCTCGACCGACAGGCCTTTGCGCCTGGTCTCGTCGGCGATGGCCGCGGCAACCTTGTCGGCGCCGACAGCGCGGGCCGCCGCGTCACGTGGCACGAAGATGCGCGTCGCCATCAGCCGACCTCGCGTGCGATGTCGTCGATGGAGGCGGTCGTCAGTCGCCCGATCGGCTCGCCGTCAAGCATGGCCGACGGGCCCGAAGCACAGAGACCCAGGCAGTAGGTGGCCTCGATCGTGAGGCGACCGTCGGGTGTGGTTCCGCCCCATTCGACCCCAAAGCGATCGAGGAACTGCTCGGCCAGGCGCTCTCCATCCACCGACTGGCAAGCCTCCGCGCGGCAGAGCTTCAGCACATGGCGGCCAGCCGGCTTGTCGCGAAAGTCGTGATAGAACGAGACGACGCCGTAAACTTCCGCGCGGCTTAGATTGAGCGCGTTGGCGATGACGGGCACCGCCGGCACCGGCACGTGGCCAAACGCAGCCTGGATATCGTGAAGGATGGGCAGCAGCGCACCCTCGCGACCCGCGTGGCGGCGGATGATGTCGTTGGCCTGCGCTTCGCTCCACGCCGCCATGCCAGAACACTCCAAATGGCTATCGGCCGGATCCTCCCGGCCATTGCTGTTCAGCTATTGGGCCGTGCTCACCTCGCAAGCAATAAAGCTAACGCGTGCTGCGATAGAACAAACCTATCAAATGGGTCCTATATCGCCAAGTTTCCCTATGATCTTGCTATATCTAGCCATCGTGGTCGAAAATATACCATTAATAGTATTATGGTCGGGCCAGCTGGGTCGCTAAATGCGTTGCTTCAGCAACGAGCGCGGACATCAAAGGTGTCATCGGCTCGCGCGGTGGGACCACCAGTCCAATCTGATGGACGGCCTCGGGCTCTATAATAGGGATCGAGCGCAGGCGTTCGGTCAGGCCAAGGGTATTGGCGAGCTTTTCCGGCATCACACTCGCCCAACGGCCCGTCCGCACATGCGAAAAGAGCACGATCATTGAGTTCGATTCGAGCGTCGGGTCGGGCCGGCCGCCGGCAGCGTGCAACAGGCTGTCGATGATGCGCCGATTCTGCATGTCCGGCGTCAGCAGGCAGAGCGGGATGCGTCCGACCTCGGCCCAGGTGACCTGGTCGCGTTCGCCCAGGGGGCTGTCGGCCGAGGTCAGCAGGCGGTACTGCTCGAGATAGAGCGGAACGGCGCGCATGCGGCCCAGCGGCTCGTTGTCGATATAGGTCAGGCCGGCGTCGACCTCGAGGTTCTCCAGCATCGACAGGACGTCGGTCGACGTGCGCGACAAAATCGTGAACTTCACATTGGGATGCTTGCTGCGATAGGGCGTGGTCAGTGCCGAGACCATGGCAAGGGCTGTGGGAATCGCCGCGATCTTGAGATGCCCGCTCAACCCCTGCTTGAGGGTACGCACTTCCTGCCTCATGGCCCGCGTGTCGGCCACGATGGTGCGCGCCCAGTCGAGTACCCGCTCGCCCTCGGCGGTGAATCCAAGGAAGCGCGATGTGCGCTGCACAAGCATTACTCCCAGCGTGTCCTCAAGTTGCTTGATGCCTGCGGAAAAAGTCGGCTGCGTGACGCCGCAATGCTCGGCCGCCCTGCCGAAGTTCTTTTCCCGCGCCAAGGCGATGAGGAATTCGAGCTTATCGATCATTGGTTCGTCAGCGCTCGACCCGTCATCGGGATCACTGTAGGATTTATTGCAGAACTAGCACAAAAAAGTGCTTTGGGAGGAACTCTACTATGATTCACACGCTTCGCAGGCGAGCGATCGTTGTCGCCATGACCGCAGCGGCCGCTGGCCTTTTTGTCACACCGGCAAGCGCCTGGGAGCCGACCCGCAACGTCGAGTTCATCGTGCCCGCGGGCACCGGCGGCGGGGCCGACCAGATGGCCCGCATGATCCAAGGCATCATCACCAAGCACAACCTGATGAAGCAGAACGTGGTGGTGGTGAACAAGGCCGGCGGCGCCGGCGGCGAAGGCTTTCTCGACATCAAGAACTCCAAGGGCAACGGCAACAAGCTCGTCATCACTCTGTCGAACCTGTTCACGACCCCGCTGGCGACCGGTATTCCATTCTCCTGGAAGGACATGACGCCGGTGGCGATGCTGGCGCTCGATGAGTTCGTGCTGTGGGTAAATGCCGACTCGCCCTACAAGACGGTCGGCGAACTGGTCGCTGCCATGAAGGCCGCACCGGCCGGCCAATTCAAAATGGGCGGCACCGGCTCCAAGCAGGAAGACCAGATCATCACCGTCGCGCTGGAGAAGGCGACCGGCGCCAAGATCACGTACGTGCCGTACAAAGGCGGTGGTGAAGTTGCTGTTCAGCTCGTCGGCAAGCATGTCGACCTGACCGTCAACAATCCAATCGAGGCAGTTGCGCAGTGGCGCGCGGGTAAGGTCCGGCCGCTCTGCGTCTTCGACAGCAAGTCGCTGGCGGGCAAGGAGAAGATCGCGGGCGACTTGGCGTGGTCGAGCATCCCGACCTGCAAGAGCCAGGGCCTCGACATCGAGTACCTCATGCTGCGCGGCATCTTCATGCCGGCGAATGCGCCCAAGGATGCGGTCGACTACTACGTCGAGCTGTTCAAGAAGGTTCGTGCCACGCCGGAGTGGGCGCAGCTCATGGCCGACGGCGCCTTCAACCAGTCCTTCATGACCGGTGCAGACTACGCCAAGTGGGTCGAAGCCGAGGAGAAGCGTCATCGCGACCTGATGAAGGAAGCCGGCTTCCTCGCCACCAATTGATTACTGACTTCACAGTGAACGTTTGCCGGGAGCGAGGCGACGCTCCCGGCATTCTTATGCGCAATCGAGGGGCAGCAGAGGTCGTTCATGTCCAATTCCCCGGATGACCCATCGTCCGCTGGTCCGCGCCAGCATCACGTCGAGATGGGCGTCGCCGCCTTCATGGCACTGCTGGGCCTCATCGCCGTCGTCGGCAGCCTGCAGGTCGGCACGGGATGGGGCGCGGAAGGACCGAAATCGGGATTCTTCCCCTTCTGGATCGGACTGATCGTGATCGCGGCCAGCATCTACAACCTGGTGCGCGCCTATACCCACGGCAGCCGCAAGCTGTTCGCGACCTGGATGCAGATCGCTCAGGTCCTGAAAGTGGTGCTGCCGCTCACGATCTATGTCGGCGCGATCCCGTGGCTGGGCATTTACCTCACCTCGGCACTGTTGATCGGCGGCTTCATGCGCTGGATCGGCCGCTACGGCTGGCTGCTCATCCTGGCGATCAGCATCGGCCTGCCGGTCATCACCTACGTGACGTTCGAGATGTGGTTCCTCGTGCCGTTGCCCAAGGGCCCGCTCGAGGAACTGCTCGGCCTCTAGGGTCGGACAAGAAGAGGATCGGGAAGCGATGGATGCGATTGGCGACTTGATGACGGGCTTCGCCGTCGTGCTCAGCTGGCAGAACGTCCTGTACATGGTGATCGGCATCGTGCTGGGCGTGATCATCGGCGTTCTCCCCGGGCTGGGCGGTGCCAACGGCGTGGCGATCCTGCTGCCGCTCACCTTCAGCATGCCGCCGACGTCGGCCATCATCCTGCTGTCGTGCATCTACTGGGGGGCGCTGTTCGGCGGTGCCATCACCTCGATCCTTTTCAACATCCCAGGTGAGCCGTGGTCGGTCGCCACCACGTTCGACGGCCATCCAATGGCGCAGAACGGCAAGGCCGGTGAGGCGCTGACGGCGGCCTTCACCTCATCCTTCGTCGGCGCGCTGTTCGCCGTCATCGTCATCACCCTCGCCGCGCCGCTGGTGGCGAGCTTCGCGCTGCAGTTCGGGCCGGCCGAGAAGTTCTCGGTCTTCTTCCTTGCCTTCTGCAGCTTCGTCGGCATGGGCAAGGAGCCGCCGACCAAGACCATTGCCGCCATGATGCTGGGCTTCGCGCTGGCCTCCGTCGGCACTGACACGGTGACCGGCCAGCTTCGCCTGACCTTCGGCTCGACCGAGCTCTTGAGCGGCTTCGACTTCCTGGTGGCCGTGATCGGTCTGTTCGGCATTGGCGAGATCCTGCTGACCATGGAGGAAGGCCTGTCCTTCAAGGGCAAGGCCGCCCGCATCAATCCCACCGTCGTGTGGCAGACCTGGAAGGAGCTGCCGCGCTACTGGGTGACGTCGCTGCGCTCCTGCCTGATCGGCTGCTGGATGGGCATCACGCCGGCCGGTGCGACGCCCGCGTCGTTCATGAGCTACGGCATCGCCAAGCGCGCCTCGCGCAAGGGCGACAAGTTCGGCCAGGGCGAGATCGAGGGCGTCGTGGCGCCCGAGACCGCGGCACATGCGGCTGGGACCTCGGCGCTGCTGCCGATGCTGTCGCTCGGCGTGCCCGGCTCGCCCACCGCCGCCGTGCTGCTGGGCGGTCTCCTGATTTGGGGCCTGCAGCCCGGGCCGCTCCTGTTCGTCGAGCAGAAGGACTTCGTCTGGGGCCTGATCGCCAGCATGTATCTCGGCAACATCGTCGGCCTGATCATCGTGCTGACCATGGTGCCGTTCTTCGCCGCCATCCTGCGCGTGCCGTTCAGCATCATTGCGCCCATCATCCTGGTGATCTGCGCCATCGGCGCCTACACGGTGCACAACAACACCTTCGACATCGTCATGATGCTGGTGTTCGGCGTCGCCGGCTACTTCCTGAAGAAGTGCAACTACCCGCTGGCGCCGCTGGTGCTGGCCATCGTGCTGGGCGACAAGGCCGAAGAGTCCTTCCGCCAGTCGCTGCTGATCTCCCAGGGCGGGCTCGGCGTGTTCTTCTCCAACGGCCTGGTCAGCACGATCATGGTCCTGGGTCTGGTCTCCCTGTTCTGGCCGGCGCTGTCGAACCTGTACGGCCGCCTGCTCCCCCCTCGCCGGGCAACCTGAGCCTTCGGTCGATACAAATGGAGCGCTGTGGCGTTGCCGCCACAGTGCGACAGCCTTGGTCGGAAAATCGTCCGAGCGCCCTTGCCTGCAGGCGCTTCGAAGCATAGCTTGCACGCCCTCGATGCAACCCCAGCCAGGGAGACGTTGATGCACTCCATCATCTTCAACACCGTCGCTCCCGCCGGCTGTGCGTCGGACCTCGCCCGCTTCGGGCATTAGGTCCGGCCGCGGCCGCCGCCCAGCGCGCCGCCTCCTTCCGCTTTTCTGACCAATCACGTCGTCGGACGTTGCCGGCTCACCCGGCCTTCGGTCGAACGACCTTTCGGGAGCTGTCGCCCCTTCCCGGGCGTGGCATCGAGCAATGACCTATCGCAGATCCGAGCGAGGGAAAGACCCGCTCATCCGGACAATCCGGTTCGTCGCCGGCCGCTGGCGGCTGCAATGGCGCCTGGCGCTGGTCATGGCGGCCGGCCTCGTGCTGATCGCCGCGGCCGAGCTCGCGCTGCCTCTGTTTGCCGGGCAGATGGTCGATGCGCTGGCCGACGCGGCGCGAACACGCGACGCCGGTGTACTGGAGGCGCTCAGGGCGTTCGTCGCCCTCGGCATCGCCCTCGTGGCCCTGCGCTATGGCGTGTTCAGGGGGATCATACGCTTCACCCTGCGCATGATGAGCGAGGTGGCTCACGAGACCTTCTGGCGCGTCCAGCGCTTCTCCACCGACTGGCACGCCAACAGCTTCGCCGGCGCCACGGTGCGCAAGCTCACACGCGGCGCGTGGGCCTTCGACCTGCTGAACGACACGGTGCTCGTGGCGCTTTGGCCGTCGTTGGTCGTGCTCCTCGGCGCGACGGTCCTGTTCGGCTGGCACTGGCCGCTGATGGGATTGGCCGTCGGCATCGGCACAGTCCTCTACGTGGCAGTGACGGTGAAGCTGTCACTCGACTACGTCACGCCCGTGACGCGGCGCTCGAATGCCTGGGACAGCCGCCTGGGCGGCGCTTTGGCCGATGCGGTGAGTTGCAACCCCGTCGTCAAGGCGTTCGGCGCGGAAACGCGGGAGGACGCGCGGCTCGGCCGTGTTTTGACGCGCTGGCGGTCGCGCACCTGGGTGGCCTGGAACAGGCATACCCTCACCGGCATCCTGCCGCTGGCCATCCTGATGGTGCTGCGCGTCGTCGTGATCGGGCTTGCACTGCTGTTCTGGTGGCAGGGTACCGCGACACTGGGTGACGTTACCTTCGTGCTCACGGCCTATGGCGTGATCAACGGCTACCTGCGCGACATCGGCCATCATGTGCACAACGTCCAGAGATCGACCAGCGACCTGGAGGAGCTGGTCGATTTCCACGAGCAGCCGCTCGGCGTGGAAGACCGGCCCGGTGCGGGCGAAATCGCGATCGGGCATGGCGACATCCGGTTCGACCAGGTGCGCTTCCGTTACCCCGCGCTCGACCGGCAGGTCTATGACGGTCTGGCCGTGCGCATTCCGGCGGGCCAGCGCGTCGGCCTCGTCGGACGGTCGGGCTCGGGCAAGACGACCTTCGTCAAGCTAGTGCAGAGGCTGTACGACCTCGATGGCGGACAGATCGCAGTCGACGGTCAGGACATCGCCGCCGTCACGCAAGAGAGCCTGCGCCGGCAGGTGGCGATCGTGCAGCAGGAACCCGTGCTGTTCCACCGCTCGCTTGCCGAGAACATCGCCTATGGCCGCCCCGATGCCACCATGGCCGAGATCGAGGCGGCGGCGCGGCTCGCCCACGCCGACGTGTTCGTCGACCGGCTGCCGCAGCGCTACGCCACGCTGGTCGGCGAGCGCGGGGTCAAGCTCTCGGGCGGCGAGCGCCAGCGGGTGGCGCTCGCGCGCGCCTTCCTGGCCAATGCGCCGATCCTGATCCTCGACGAGGCGACCTCGAGCCTGGACAGCGAATCGGAGGCCTTGATCCAGGACGCCATGCATACCCTGATGCAAGGCCGGACCACGCTGGTGATCGCTCACCGCTTGTCCACGGTGCGCGAACTCGACCGGATCCTGGTCTTCGACCACGGACGGATCGTCGAGGACGGCACCCACGCCGCCCTGATGCGGCTCAAGGGCGGAATCTACCGCCGCCTGGTCGAGCGTCAGGCCGAGGGAAAGGGCGACGACCTCGCGGCCTAGCCAGCACTTGTCGCGCAATAAAAAGTCGAGGCGGACCATTGGACGATGGTCCGCCATGGTATTATGAATAATGTATAAGAGCCGGCGAGGCTGGCAGCAACGAGGGAACAGCCCGTTTCCATGAGCGAAGCGCGCCTGGTAGTCGCCCCGATCGATAGTCGGGAGACGTTCAAGGACAAGGCTTATGCGGCCTTGCGCAACGTCATCATGTCCTCAGGCATCTATCGCTCGCGCACCGACATACGGCTCGACGAACGTCAGCTGGCGCAGGACTTCGGGATTTCCCGCACCCCGGTGCGCGAAGCGATGGCGCAGCTGGAGCGCGAGGGCTTCGTGCGCTCGGTGCCGCGGCGCGGCGTCTATGTCGTCCGCAAGACCAAGAACGAGGTGATCGAACTCATCCAGGCCTGGGCGGCGCTGGAAAGCATGGCGGCGCGCCTGATCACCGAGCACGCCAGCGACGATGATATCGCCGGGCTCCGGCGCATGTTCACGACCTTCGAGGGCGACATGCTGCACGCCAAGCTCGACGAATATTCCGAGGTCAACATCAACTTCCACCAGAGCATCATCGAGCTCAGCGGCAACCAGGCGCTGATCCGGTTGGCGGAGAACCTGTTCACCCACATGCGCATGATCCGCGGCGCCACGATCGGCGAGGACGACCGCGTCGACCGCTCGATCCGCGATCACATGAACATCATTCAGGCGCTCGAGGCGCGCGACACCGAGCGCGCCGAGAACCTGGTGCGCCAGCACGCGCTCGGCCTCGCCGCGCATGTCGCCAAGCACGCCGACTATCTGGACTGACAGAGGAATTTCGGGAGGAACCCATGGCCGAGGCAGCAGTCAAAGAAACAGTGGACGAGACCCTGGACCTGACGGACGGCTTCAGCCTCGTCATCGACGCCATGAAGCTGAACGGCATCGACACCATCTACGGCGTGCCGGGCATTCCGATCACGGATCTTGGCCGCTTGGCGCAAGCCGCCGGCATTCGCGTGCTGTCGTTCCGCCATGAGCAGAATGCCGGATACGCGGCGGCGATTGCGGGGTTCCTGACAAAGAAGGCCGGCGTGTGCCTCACCGTCTCGGCCCCCGGTTTCCTGAATGGCCTGACGGCGCTCGCCCACGCCACCACCAACTGCTTCCCGATGATCCTGATCTCGGGCTCGTCGGAGCGCGAGATCGTCGACCTACAACAGGGCGACTACGAGGAGATGGATCAGCTCGCCATCGCCAAGCCCCTGTGCAAGGCGGCCTATCGTGTGCTGCACGCGCAGGACATCGGCATCGGATTCGCCCGTGCCATCCGCGCCGCGGTGTCCGGTCGCCCGGGTGGCGTCTATCTCGACCTGCCGGCGAAGCTCTTCGCCCAGGTCATGAGCGCCGATGCCGGCGCCAAGTCCCTGGTGAAGGTGATCGATGCCGCCCCGGCGCAGATCCCCTCGCCTGCCGCGGTCAAGCGCGCCCTCGACGTGCTGAAGGCGGCCAAGCGGCCGCTGATCATCCTCGGCAAGGGCGCCGCCTACGCGCAGGCCGACGATGCGATCAAGGCGCTGGTGGAGAAGAGCGGCGTGCCCTTCCTGCCGATGAGCATGGCCAAAGGCCTCCTGTCGGACATGCATCCGCAGTGCGCCGGTGCGGCCCGCTCGACCGTGCTGAAGGACTCCGACGTCGTCATGCTGATCGGCGCGCGGCTCAACTGGCTGCTGTCGCACGGCAAGGGCAAGACCTGGGGCGATGCGCCTAAAAAGTTCATCCAGGTCGACATCGAGCCGCGCGAGATGGACAGCAATGTCGAGATCGCCGCCCCCGTGGTGGGCGACATCGGCTCGTGCGTCCAGGCGATGCTCGACGGCATGGGCGGCGGCTGGCAGGCCGCGCCCGCCGACTGGACCGGCGCGGTCAAGGCCAAGCGCGACGACAACGTCGCCAAGATGGCACCACGCTTCATGAACAACAAATCGCCGATGGACTATCACGGCGCGCTGGGCGCATTGCGCACCATCATCAAGGAGCGGCCGGATACGATCCTGGTCAACGAAGGCGCCAACACGCTCGACCTCGCGCGCGGCGCGATCGACATGTACAAGCCGCGCAAGCGACTCGACGTCGGCACCTGGGGCGTCATGGGCGTCGGCATGGGTTCGGCCATCGCCGCCGCAGTCGAGACCGGCCACCCCGTGCTCGCGGTCGAGGGCGACAGCGCCTTCGGCTTCTGCGGCATGGAGATCGAGACGATCTGCCGCTACAAGCTGCCGATCTGCGTCGTGGTCTTCAACAACGACGGCATCTATCGCGGCGACGGAGTGAATACCGGCGGCGGCTCGGATCCAGCGACGACGGCCTTCGTGAAGGGCGCGCGCTACGACAAGATGGCCGAGGCCTTCGGCGGCGTCGGCGTCAACGCCACCACGCCCGACGATCTGAGGCGCGCGGTCAACGAGGCACTCGACTCGCGCAAGCCGACCTTGATCAACGCCGTGATCGACCCGGCAGCCGGCGCCGAGAGCGGCCGCATCGGCAACCTCAATCCGCAAAGCAAGCTGCGCAAGAAGTAGCCTTACGAGAGATCGGAGAGAAACAATGGCGAAGAAGAAAGTCCTGAAGGCAAAGAGCAAGGCGAAAGCTCCCAAGAAGGTCGCCAAGGCGGCAAAGAAGCCCGCGCTCAAGGTCGTGGCCAAGAAAGCCAACACCAATCGTAACGGCCTGCCCAAGGTGTCGTCCAAGCCCTGGGGCAAGGACGGCAAGGCGCTCGACGGCGTGAAGATCCTCGACTTCACGCACGTGCAGTCGGGCCCGACCTGCACCCAGCTGCTGGCGTGGTTCGGCGCCGACGTGATCAAGGTCGAACGCCCGGGCACAGGCGACATCACCCGCGGCCAGCTTCAGGACGTGCCGGGCGTCGACAGCCTCTACTTCACCATGCTCAACCACAACAAGCGCTCCATCACGCTCGACTCCAAGAGCAAGGAGGGCATGAAGGTGCTGGAGCGCCTGGTGAAGACCTGCGACGTGCTGGTCGAGAACTTCGCGCCCGGCGCGCTCGACCGCATGGGACTGACCTGGGAGCACATCCATGCGCTGAACCCGCGCATGATCGTGGCCTCGGTGAAGGGCTTCGGCCCCGGCCCCTATGAAGATTGCAAGGTCTACGAGAACGTGGCGCAGTGTGCCGGCGGGGCGGCCTCGACGACCGGCTTCCACGACGGCATCCCGCTGGTGACCGGAGCGCAGATCGGCGATTCCGGCACTGGCCTGCACCTGGCGCTGGGTATCGTCAGCGCCCTCTACCAGCGCAAGCGAACCGGCCGCGGCCAGCGCGTGCTGGCCTCGATGCAGGACGGCGTGCTGAATCTCTGCCGCGTCAAGCTGCGCGACCAGCAGCGCCTCGCTCATGGCCCGCTCAAGGAATACACGCAGTACGGCCAGGGCATCCCGTTCGGCGATGCCACGCCGCGCGCCGGCAACGATTCCGGCGGCGGTCAGCCCGGCGTCATCCTGAAGTGCAAGGGCTGGGAGACCGATCCCAACGCCTACATCTACTTCATCACCCAGGCGCCGGTGTGGGAGAAGATCTGCGACCTGATCGGCGAGCCTGAATGGAAGACCCATCCGGACTACGCCAAGCCGCCGGCCCGCCTGCCGCGGCTCAAGGCGATCTTCGAGCGTATCGAGCAGTGGACCAAGACCAAGACCAAGTTCGAGGTCATGAACGAGTGCAATGCGCTCGACATTCCGGTCGGTCCCATCCTGTCGATGAAGGAGCTGGCCGAGGAGCCGTCGCTGCGCCACACCGGCACCGTCGTCGAGGTCGACCATCCGACCCGCGGCAAATACCTGTCGGTCGGCAACCCGATCAAGCTCTCCGACTCGATCAGCGAGGTGAAGCGCTCACCTCTGCTGGGCGAGCACACCGACGAGATCTTGAGCAAGGTGCTGAAGTTCACGCCGCGCGAGATCGCCGAGATCAAGTCATCGGGCGCGACGGGCCAGGCGCCCAAAGCCCAAGCCGCGGAGTAAAAACCCATGCGCATCGTGGTCCATGGCCAGCAGGCCTTCGGCAAGGCCGTGCTGGAAGCGCTGCTGAAGCGCGGCGAGAACATCGTCGGCGTCTACGTGGCGCCGGAGAAGCCCGGCCAGAAGGCCGATCCGCTCAAGGAGGCGGCACTGGCGGCCAAGCTGCCGGTGTTCCAGCCGGCCTCCTACCGCAAGCCCGAGGTATGGGAAGAGTTCAAGGCGCTGAAGCCAGATCTCCAGGTCATGGCCTTCGTGACCCTGTTTGTGCCCGAGGAATTCCTGAACATTCCGACGCACGGCTCGATCCAGTACCACCCGTCCCTGCTGCCGGCCTATCGCGGCGCGTCTGCCATCAACTGGCCGATCATTCTCGGCGAGAAGGAGACCGGCCTCTCGATCTTCTGGCCCGACAACGGCCTCGATACCGGCGACGTTCTTCTGCAGAAGAAGACGCCGATCGGCCCGAAGGACACGCTGGGCACGGTGTACTTCGATCGCCTGTTCCCGATGGGCGTCGACGCCATGCTGGAATCGGTCGACCTAGTGAAGGCCGGCAAGGCGCCGCGCATCAAGCAGGACGAATCGAAGGCCACCTACGAAGGCCGTGCCACGGCCGACATCGCCCGTATCGACTGGGGCAAGTCGTGGCGCCAGATCGATCCGCTGGTGCGCGGCTGCAATCCGGCGCCAGGCGCCTGGACGACAATCGACGGCAAGAACCTGCAGATCTTCGACATCCAGCCCATGCCGGCGCGGGATCCCAAGGGAATCGGCGGCAGATATGGCGAGATCGTCGAAGTTTCGTGCGACGGCTTCACCGTCGTCGTGCCCGACGGCCGTATCAAGATCCTGCGCGTGAAGCCTGCCGACGGGCCCAAGGTCGCCGCCGGCGAATGGGCGGCGGCCGCCAAGCTCGCCGTCGGCGCGCGGCTGGTCTGACCGCACGACGACAAAACGCACTCTTTCATTTCTCCTCTCCCCCTTTGGGGAGAGGAACATGAGGAGAGGCGGAGGAAATAGAAACGTAGTTCGGGAAGGAACCAGTCGATGCCCGCGTCTCAGCACACCAATCCAAAGTCCGACATCCAGATCGCCCAGGAGGCCACCAAGCGGCCGATCATGGAGCTGGCGAAAGAGAAACTGGGCATCGCGCCGGAAAACCTCGAGCCCTACGGCCACTACAAGGCCAAGGTCTCGATGGACTACGTGAAGTCGCTGAAGGACAAGCCCAACGGCAAGCTGATCCTGGTGTCGGCGATCTCGCCGACACCGGCCGGCGAAGGCAAGACCACGACCACGGTGGGCCTGACCGACGCGCTGAACCACATCGGCAAGAAGGCGATGCTCTGCCTGCGCGAGCCTTCGCTGGGACCGTCCTTCGGCATGAAAGGCGGCGCAGCGGGAGGCGGCTTTGCCCAGGTCGTGCCCATGGAGGACATCAACCTCCACTTTACCGGCGATTTCCATGCCATCGGCGCCGCGCACAATCTGCTGTCGGCGCTGATCGACAATCACATCTACTGGGGCAATGCGCTCGGTATCGACGGCCGCCGCGTCGCCTGGCGCCGGGCCATCGACATGAACGACCGCAGCCTGCGCCAGCTCGTCTCGTCGCTGGGCGGCGTCGCCAACGGCTTCCCGCGCGAGGACGGCTTCGACATCACCGTGGCCTCCGAGGTCATGGCGATCTTCTGCCTGGCCAAGGACCTCGACGACCTGAAGGCGCGGCTCGGTAACATCATCGTGGCCTACACGCGCGATCGTAAGCCGGTTCGCGCTGCCGACCTCAAGGCGCATGGCCCGATGGCCGTGCTGCTGAAGGACGCGCTGGCGCCCAACCTGGTGCAGACACTGGAAGGCACGCCCGCCTTCATCCATGGCGGCCCGTTCGCCAACATCGCCCATGGCTGCAATTCGGTGCTGGCCACGACGACGGCTTTGAAACTTGCCGACTACGTGGTGACCGAGGCGGGCTTCGGCGCCGACCTGGGCGGCGAGAAGTTCATCGACATCAAGTGCCGCAAGACCGGCTTGAAGCCCGATGCCGTTGTCCTGGTGGCGACCATCCGCGCGCTCAAGATGCATGGCGGCGTGAAGAAGGAAGACCTCAAGACCGAAAACCTGAAGGCGCTCGAGGCCGGCATGTCCAACCTGCAGCGCCATGTCGAGAACGTGCAGAAGTTCGGGCTGGTGCCGGTGGTGTCGATCAACCGCTTCAGCGCCGATACCGACGCCGAGATCGCCCTGGTGAAGTCGGCCTGCGCCAAGCTCGGCGTCGAGGCCGTGATGGCCGACCACTGGGCCGAGGGAGGCAAGGGCGCGGCCGACGTCGCCCGCGCCGTCGTCAAAGCGGTCGACAGCGGCAAGAGCAACATGAAGCTGCTCTATCCCGACGACATGCCGCTGGTCGAAAAGATCCGTACCATCGCCAAGGAGATCTACCGGGCCCGCGACATCGCTGTCGCCAAGCCGGTCCAGGACCAGCTGGCCTCGTTCGAGGCCATGGGTTTCGGCAAGGTGCCGGTCTGCATCGCCAAGACGCAGTACAGCTTCTCGACCAACCCCGATTCCAAGGGCGCGCCAACCGACCATGTGGTCACGGTGCGCGAAGTTCGCCTGTCGGCTGGGGCGGAATTCGTGGTCGCCGTGTGCGGCGACATCATGACCATGCCCGGCCTGCCCAAGGTTCCTGCCGCCAACAGCATCGATATCGGTCCCGACGGGAAGATCGTCGGACTGTTTTAATCCGGCAAACCACACTAGGGTCTCCTCAGCCAAGACCGAGGAGACCCCATGAACGTGATGGCCAAGCGGGACGCGATGGCGCGGCCCGACCTCAACAACCCCGAGCTCAACAACCTCGCCATGTCGAAGGAGGCGCAGCCCCTGTTCGACGCGGTGATCAAGCACATCGAGGAGAATGTCGCTCCGATCTCGGAGAAGTTCTTCAAGCTGGGGGAAGGCCGCAAGGACAACTGGAGCTGGGCTCCGGGCCAGCTCGAGCTGCTCGAGGGCGCCAAGAACAAGGCCAAGGCGTCGGGCCTGTGGAATTTCTTCCTGCCCGGCTCGGAAATCGGCCGCGGCCTCACCAACCTCGACTACGCCTATATCGCGGCCGAGCTTGGCAAGCAGCCGCTCGCGTCGGAGTCGCTCAACTGCTCGGCGCCGGACACCGGCAACATGGAAGTGCTGGAGAAAGTCGGCACGCCCGAGCAGAAGGAGAAGTGGCTGAAGCCGCTGCTAAACGGCGAGATCCGCTCGGCTTATGCCATGACCGAGCCGAACGTCGCCTCGTCGGATGCCAAGAACGTCGCGACACGCGCCGAGCTCGACGGCGACGACTGGGTCATCAACGGAGAGAAGTACTACATCTCCGGTGCCGGCGATCCGCGCTGCAAGATCATGATCACCATGGTCAAGACCAGCCCCGACGCTTCACCGCAATTCCAGCAGTCGCAGATCCTGGTGCCCATCGACACGCCCGGCGTGAAGATCCTCGGGCCGATGTGCGTCTTCGGCCACGACCATGCGCCGCGCGGCCACATGCACATCAAGTTCGAGAACGTCCGCGTGCCCAAGGAGAACATCCTGCTGGGCGAGGGCCGCGGCTTCGAGATCTCGCAGGTTCGCCTCGGCCCGGGCCGCATTCACCATTGCATGCGCTCGATCGGCGCCGCCGAGAAGGCGCTCGACCTGATGGTCAAGCGCGGCTCGACGCGCCAGGCCTTCGGCAAGAACCTGATTGCGCTCGGCAAGAACCTCGAGACCGTGTCGCGCGCGCGAATCGAGATCGAGGCCATGCGGCTGATGGTTCTGAAGGCCGCCCGGGCGATGGACGTGCTGGGCAATCGCGAAGCCCGGGTCTGGGTCAGCATGGTGAAGGCCATGGTGCCGGAGCGGGTGTGCCAGATCATCGACCAGGCCATCCAGATCCACGGCGCCACCGGCATCTCGCAATGGACGCCGCTCGCCGAGATGTACGCCCAGCAGCGCACCCTGCGCCTGGCCGACGGCCCGGACGAGGTCCATCACATGGTGGTGGGCCGCGCCGAACTCAGCCGGCACTGATCGAAG
>JAEZIF010000091.1 GCA_023416135.1 Pseudomonadota bacterium | reverse complement strand
GATGCCGGGGGAATCCCTATCGAGTTTCCGGTCCATCCCATCCAGGAAACCGGCAAGCGTCCGACAGCGGCGCTCGATCGCAATCTTGCCTATCTCAGCCTGGTCGAGAGCCTGTACGGCTATTTCTTCGACGGCGTCGTGCTGACCACGGGCTGCGACAAGACTACGCCGGCCATGATCATGGGCGCCTGCACGGTCAACATCCCGGCCATCGTCTTGTCGGGCGGCCCGATGCTGGATGGCCATTTCGCCGGCGGGCTGGCGGGTTCCGGTACCGTCGTGTGGTACGCCCGGCAGGAGCTGGCGGCGGGCCGCATCGACCTCAAGCAGTTCCTCGAAATGGTGGCTGCGAGCGCTCCGAGCGTCGGCCATTGCAACACCATGGGCACGGCGCTGTCGATGAACAGCATGGCCGAGGCGCTCGGCCTGTCGTTGACCGGCTGTGCGGCGATTCCCGGTCCGTACCGCGAGCGCGGCCAGATGGCCTACGAGACCGGCAAGCGAATCGTC
This sequence comes from Pseudomonadota bacterium, assembly GCA_023416135.1. GTDB lineage: Bacteria > Pseudomonadota > Alphaproteobacteria > Reyranellales > Reyranellaceae > Reyranella. The sequence continues at coordinate 14,594 of JAEZIF010000091.1, read as the reverse complement.
GACATGGTGTGGGAGGATCTGAAGCCGTCCGACATCCTCACACGCAAGGCGTTCGAGAATGCCATCGTGGCGGCAAGCGCGCTGGGCGCCTCGACCAACTGCCCGCCGCACGTCAACGCCATCGCGCGACACATCGGAGTCAAGCTCGACAACGCCGACTGGGACGAGATCGGCTATGACATCCCCTTGCTGGTCAATTGCATGCCGGCCGGCAAGTATCTCGGCGAGGCATTCCATCGTGCCGGCGGCGTGCCGACGGTGATGGCCGAGCTGCTCAGGAACAAGAAGGGCCATGGCGATGCGCTCACCGTGACCGGCAAGACCATGGCGGAGAACGTCGTCAAGGCGAGGCCGGCCGACGGCGACGTCATCAAGACCTACGACAAGCCGATGCTGGGACAGGCGGGTTTCGCCGTGCTCACCGGCAACCTGTTCGACTCGGCGATCATGAAGACCTCGGTGATCTCGCCCGAGTTTCGCAAGAAGTATCTCGAGCGCCCGGGCGATCCCGATGCCTTCGAAGGTACGGCAATCGTGTTCGAAGGGCCCGAGGACTACCATCATCGCATCAACGATCCGGCCTTGCCGATCGACGAGAACAGCATCCTGTTCATCCGCAATGTCGGCCCGGTGGGTTATCCCGGTGCGGCCGAGGTGGTGAACATGCTGCCGCCCGACCGGCTGGTGAAGGGCGGGGTGCTGCTGCTGCCCTGCGTCGGCGACGGTCGCCAGAGCGGCACTTCAGCCAGCCCGTCGATCCTCAACGCCTCGCCCGAGGCGGCCGTCGGCGGTGGCTTGGCGCTGCTCAAGACGGGAGACAAGGTGCGCGTCGATATCGGCAGTCGGCGGGCCGACATCCTGATCCCGGAGAAGGAGCTCGCCGAGCGCAAGGCGGCGTGGAAGCCGCACGTCAAGGAGAGCCAGACGCCCTGGCAGGAACTGCAGCGCAAGTTCGTCGGCCAGCTCGCCAGCGGCGCCTGCCTGGACTTCGCCGTCAACTATCAGAGGATCGTCGAGACCAAGGGCGTACCCCGGCACTCGCATTAATGCATGATGGGTCCAGGTGGAATCACCTGGACCCATCATGCCCGGTGAAACAAGCACCACCCGGGCGCGCGAATGAGATCAGGTTTCAGCGAAACAGCCGCTGCTCGACGGAGATCGGCAGGTCGGCGCGCGGGATCAGAATGATCGCCCAGGGAGAGGTCGGCTGTCCGACCGGACGCGTCGCGGGTGGCGGCGGCGGGGCGAGGCTGGCGCCCGTGCCGGACGGAGCGAAGCCCGTGCCGACACCGCCCGCGAAGCCGTTGGCGGGGGGCGCACTCGCGACCGGCCGCGGCGCGGAAGATGGGGCGGGCATGCGTTGAGCCATCATGATCTCGGCCGGCATACGCTCTTCGAAGACGACGACGATGCGGTCTCGTCTCCGGCTGGTCGACAGGATGTTGACAGAGTAGCCCTCGCCGGAGCGGCGGCCGAGGAAGATGCCGACGGCATTCATACGGCCGGGCTCGAAGACGTCGGGAGCGGGATTGCCGACACGACCCCACAGGCTGCGCCATTCGGTGATCGTGCTGGCGACGACCTGCTCGGGCTGGCGGGTTATCGCGGTCGCGCCTGCCCAGTGACGTCCTTCGATGGCCTGGGCCGCGACGTCCACAGCCGGCAGCAGCAAGGCCCCGGCGGCCAGGAAGCCATAGGACAAGAGCCGCCGACGTGGCAGGTACTCAGCGGTGAAAGGAACTGTGTCAGCGGCTGATCGCACAACAGATCTCGGGGAACCCGGGCTGAACCAAGTGAGTGTCCGAAATGACCATTACACTTTGGCTCAATTGAGGCTGGGCCAGCCCTGGTTCGCGGTGCTGTCGTATCAATCATTGCAGCGTGTGTCTTTCGTGCAACACACGCGGTGATCGTGGCAGCTACGCGGGTATTCCATGGCAGCCGACCTCGGGCTGCCTGTGGGCAGCAGGCGTGCAAGTCGCGCCTGACCCGCTTCCCTCAACCGCGTCTCGCCCGGTCCGCCGCGTTGGTCGACTGGATCCGCTCGCGGATGCGGCGCCAGTCGTCCTCGCTGTACGCCATCATGTTGGAGAAGGTGCCGTTGCCCATGATGCCCATGGCTCCGTCGATGGCGATGACCTCGCCGTTGATGTACTCGACCTCCTCGCTCATCAGGAAGGCCGCCATGTTGGCAAGCTCGCTGGGCCGGCCGACGCGACCCAGCGGGTTGCGCGATTTGTAGCGGTCGTCGTCGGAGTCCTTCATCGGATTGAGCCGGGCCCAGGCGCCTTCGGTCGGGAAGGGGCCCGGGGCGATGGCGTTCAACCGGATGCCATGGCGGCCCCATTCGACGGCCAGGCTCTGGGTCATCACGGCGACGCCGGCCTTGGACATGGCCGAGGGCACGACGAACGGGCTGCCGGTCCATACCCAGGTCGTCAGGATGCTGAGCACGCTCGCCTTGCGCTTCTCGGCGATCCAGCGCTTGCCGCAGGCATTGGTCGTGTAGAACGTGCCGTGCAGGACGATGTTGGCGATGGCGTCGAATGCCCGAGGGCTCAAGTCCTTCGTCTGGGAAATGAAGTTTCCGGCAGCGTTGTTGACCAACCCGTCCAATGGGCCGGTTGCCCAGACGCGATCCACCATCTCCTCGACTGCCGTGGCCACCCGGATATCGACGGTATGGGTCTCGACCCGCCGGCCTGGATGCTTGCCCATGATCTGGTTGGCGGTCTCCTCGAGGACGCTGGCGCGGCGGCCGCAGATGACGCAGTCGGCTCCCAGCTCGGCGAACTTCTCCGTCATGATACGACCCAATCCGGTGCCTCCGCCGGTGACGAGAAAACGCTTTCCCTTGAACAGATCGGACCGGAACATCAAACCCTCCCAGATTGCAGTCGCAGTGTCGCCTAAGCAAAACGAATAGTCCCTAACAAGAACTGTTGCACCGCCGGGTTTGGGTGTTACGATCTTAAGATAACAACATGGGATCGTTTGAAATGACGACCCAACAGGGAGAAACGGGCGGGGACGTCGGTACGGTTGAGCTGCGTGGTAAGGTCAAGTGGTTCAACGCCGTCAAGGGTTATGGGTTCTTGGCCCTCGACGCCGATAACAGCGACGCGTTCCTGCATGTGACGACACTGCGCCAAGCCGGGCATGAGGATCTCAAGCCCGGTGCGACGGTGATTTGCGCCGGCGTGCGCGGCCCCAAAGGGTGGCAGGTCATGAAGGTGCTCGACGTCGATTCGTCGACGGCGGTGGCGACGACGCCCAAGCCGCCGCCGGTGCCAGACGGCATCGCCGTGGGTGACTACATCGCCGCGCTGGTCAAATGGTACAACAACGAGCGCGGCTACGGCTTCGTGACGCGAGAGGCGGCTGAAGGCGACATCTTCGTGCACGCGGCAGTGCTGCGGCGACACGGCATGGAGTCTTTGGCGCCCGGCCAAAAGGTGATGATCCGCATCGCCGAAGGGCAGAAGGGGTTACAGGTCGTCGAGATCCGGGCGGCTTAGACTCACTCATCAAACCTTCTTCTTCCGGACGGCGCGCGAGGACTGCCGCCGTCCGGAAGCGAAGGGATCACTTGATCTCGCGCAGATAGCTATCGGGCGCCGGCGCCTGCTTGATCAGCCCGCGCTTCACCAGGAAGTCGGCGAATGCCGCATACCGAGCGCGATCGAGGGCCGACGGATCGGCGGCGAGCAGGGGCAGCGTGTCTTTCCAGGCGAGCTTGTTCAGCTCGCTGTCGAGTTCCTTGCCCGATTTGGAGAAGATGCCCCACGCCTCGTCGGGATTGGCCTTCAACCAGCCCGTTGCCTCGGCGATGGCGGCCAACAGCTTCTTGGTGCGCGCGACGTCTACCGTTTCGCGCTTGGCGATCAGGACCAGCTCGTCATAGGTCGGCACGCCGTTCTTCTCGACCTCCCACAACCGCCCCTTGGCCTTGTGCAGGATCAGGTCGTTCAATTCGAAATTGCGGAAGGCGCCGATCACGCCGTCGACCTGCTTGCTCTTGAGCGCCGTCGTCAGGGCGAAGTTGACGTTGATCAGGGTGACGTCCTTCAAGGTCAGGCCGGCCTTCTCGAGGATGGCTCCCAGCAGAGCCTCCTCGAAGCCCGCGATCGAGTAGCCGATCTTGCGGCCCTTGAAGTCGGCGATCGACTTCACCGGCCCGTCTTCCAGCGCCACCAGCGAATTGAGCGGCTGGGCGACCAGCACGCCGACGCGCACCAGCGGCAAGCCTTCGGCCGCCAGCATCTGCAGGGTCGGCTGGTAGGACACGGCATACTCGGCCTGTCCCGCCGCGACCAGCTTCGGCGGCGCGTTGGGATCGGCGGGCGCGATCAGCTCGACGTCGAGGCCGTGCTTGCCGAAGATGCCGTGCTGCTTGGCGATCACCAGGGCGGCATGGTCGGGGTTGACGAACCAGTCGAGCAGCAGGCGGACCTTGTCCTGTGCCGCGGCGGGCTGCGCCAGGCTCGCCAGTGCGAGCGCGGCGAGCAGGCGGGTCAGAATTCGCATCGTCATTCTCCTTGCGATTGCCAGGGTACCAGTGCGCGCGCTGCCCAGTCGGTCGCGTAGTAGAGCGCGAGTCCGAGCAGGCACAGCACGACGAGGGCGGCGAAGGCGAGCGGGGTCTGGCCGCGCGCCAGGGACAGCGTCATCAGGTAACCGAGGCCGGCGCTGGCGCCGACCCATTCGCCGATCACCGCGCCGATCGGTGCCACGGCGGCGGCTATGCGCGCGCCCGACGCGAAGGCGGGCAGCGCCGCCGGCAGCCGGATCTGCAGCAGCACGGCGCGCGGGCTCGCATCCATGGTGCGGGCGAGGTCGAGCCAACCCTCGTTGGTGCGCCGCAGCCCGTCATAGAGGGCGCTGACGACCGGGAAGAAGATCACCAGGGCCGCCATCGCCACCTTGGAGGCCATGCCGTAGCCCAGCCACAGCACGAGCAGCGGCGCGATGGCGATCACCGGGATCGCCTGCGAGACGATCACCAGCGGCAGCGCCCAGCGCCGCCAGCCGGTCGATGCGGCGAAGATGATGGCGAGGGCAGCTCCCAGGATCAGGCCGAGCAGCAGCCCGACGATCATCTCCGTCGCCGTCCAGACGGCCTCGCCAAGCAAAAGGTCGGATCGTTCGACCAGCACGGCCAGCACGCGCGATGGCGGCGGCAGGATGTAGGTTGGCACGCCCGTCGCCCAGACCAGCGCTTCCCATCCCAGCAGCAGACCGACGGCCGTGATCAGCGGTCTCATCGGTCAAGCCCCCGCAGCTCGGCAATGAGGCGCGCGTGCAGGCCGAGCAGCGCGGGATCGGCCGGATCGCGCGGCACCGCGCCCGACGGCTCGATCGGAGGACCGGCAATGAACGGTGTGCCGGCGAGCACGCGGATCTGATGGCCGACGCGCAGTGCCTCCAGCGGATCGTGCGTCACCAGCACGGCGGTGCGGCCGGCCAGCAGGCGCGCGGCGAGATCCTGCAAGTCCAGGCGCGTCACCGCGTCGAGATGGGCGAACGGCTCGTCCATCAGCACGACCGGCCGGTCCTCGCACAAGGTGCGGGCGAGCGCCGCGCGCTGGCGCATGCCGCCGGACAGCTGGGCTGGACGATCGTCGAGCCGGTCGGCCAGCCCGACTTCCGCCAGCAGCGCACGGGCGCGGGGCTTGGCGGCGGCCAGTGCGGCGCGGTCGCCGCGCAGGCGGTAACCCAGCAGGACATTGTCGAGGACCGAGAGCCACGGCAGCAGCAGGTCGGTCTGCGCCATGTAGGCGGCCGACCGCGATCGTGGCGCGTCCGGCAGCAGGCCGGCCAGCCAGCGCAACAGGGAAGTCTTGCCGACGCCGGAGCGGCCGAGCAGGCAGGTCGTGCGGCCGGCAGGGAATTCCAGCGTCAGGTCGCGGGCAACCAGGCGATCGCCGAAGGCGATGCGCGCATCACGCACTAGAAGGGGAGGAGCAGACGACAACTACGTCACCAGTCCCTACGCCGGTACTAACCGGATCAGGTTGCCGGGGTCGTTCTTGCGAACCTCTCAGCCCAGAATGGGCTCCCCCCGGTGAACCCGGCCACTATGGAAAGGCAGGAACTCTCGCGCAAGTGTCTTGAGTTTGACGAAATCGCCGGGCACCCGTTATGCCATGGCCATGGCATCTCTTCGTTCCGGACTGCGGCTCAGCCGCCGCCTGCTGCTTGCAGCGCCCGCTGTCTTCATGGCGGCCGGCGCGCGGGGGCAGAGTTCCGAGATCACGTTCAAGAAGTCGTCGCTCGTCGTCGTGACCGCGGCGCGGGAGATCAAGTTCGACGTCGAGCTGGCCCTGAACGAGGCCGAGAGGGCGCACGGCCTGATGTTCCGCGAAAAGCTCGGCCCGTACGACGGCATGCTGTTCGACTTCTACCAGGATGCGCCGGTCAGCTTCTGGATGAAGAACACGCTGATCCCGCTCGACATGGTGTTCATCGCCGGCGACGGCACGATCAGGCACATTCATTCCAACGCCACGCCATTGTCGACCGACGCCATCCCCAGCCAGTTCCCGGTGCGCGCCGTGCTCGAGATCAACGGCGGCAGCGCACGCCTGCTCGGCATCAAGCCCGGCGATAAGGTCAAGCACGCGATCTTCGGCAACGCATAGGATCATGATTCGGACCGCGGCCGCAGAGTCCGTGGTCCACCTGGTGGCTATCGCTTCAACGCGCAGGTCATGCCGTCGCCGACGGCGAACAGGGTGAGGTCGACGCGCTCGTCCCTCCGGAGCTTGGCGTTGAATGCGCGGATCGCCTCGGTGTCGGCGTCCTTGTCGGCCAGGTCGGCGACCGAGCCGCCCCAGATGACGTTGTCGATCAGTACCAGCCCGCCGCGGCGCAGCAGTTTCAGGCAGCGCTCGTAGTAGGCGTCGTAGCCGGTCTTGTCGGCATCGATGAAGGCGAGGTCGACCTGGCCGGCGAGACCCTGGGCCAGGAGCCAGTCGAGCGTCTGGAGGGCAGGCGCGATGGTGAGCTCGATGCGGCTCTCCAGTCCGGCCTCCTTCCAGTAGCGCTTGCCGATGCGGGTCCATTGCTCGCTGACATCGCAACACCAGAGCTTGCCGTCGTCCGGCAGGGCTTCGGCGATGCAGAGCGCGGAATAGCCGGTGAACGTGCCGACCTCGACGGCGCGCCGCGCCCCGATGGCGCGGACCAGGAGGCCGATCTGCTGTCCCTGATGCGCCGAGATCTGCATGGCCGCCCCGGGCATCTTCGCGGTTTCCTCGCGCAGACGGCGCTTGATGGGGCTGTCGCGCAGCCAGTTGCCGTCGACATAGTCGGCGAGCGCCCCCTCGATCTTCGGCCAGCTCTTCATGGCGTCTATTGCAGCCTGACGGCGTGCTTCTTGAGGTCGTCGAGCGAGACGATGTGCAGGGTCACGGCATGCGTCGCCTCGAGCACGACCTGTGGGGCCGCGCCGGCATCCAGCGCCTCCTTCCAGCGGCTGGCGCACAGGCACCAGCGATCGCCCTGCTTCAGCCCGGCGAAGCCGTATTGCGGCATCGGCGTCGAGAGATCGTTTCCCTGGGCCTTGGAAAAAGCCAGGAACTCGGTCGTCATGATCACACAGACCGTGTGCAGGCCGAGGTCCTCGCGGCCGGTATTGCAGCAGCCGTCGCGATAGAACCCGGTGACGGGGTCGAGCGAGCAGGGCTGCAGGGCGCTGCCCAGGACGTTGATCGAGGGCGCGCGGCCCGGCCGCCCTTGTTCCGGTGTCTGATCGAACATGAACCTACAGTACCACCGTGAAATTGAGCTTTCGAGCCGTCCCGGTGGCTGATAGAAAGCCGCCCGGCGGGGCGTAGCGCAGTCTGGTAGCGCGTCTGCCTTGGGCGCAGAAGGTCGTCGGTTCGAATCCGGCCGCCCCGACCACGCCGCCGCCAGTGTTCAGCCCTTGGGAGGAGTGTCGACGTCCATGCAGGTTCGCATCTACAAGCCGGCCAAGACGGCGATGCAAGCAGGCCAGCGCAACACCAGGGAATGGCTGCTCGAGAGCGAGCCGGCCCCCAAGGAGATCGACCCGCTGATGGGCTCGACGAGCTCGCGCGACACCATGCAGCAGGTGAAGCTCTATTTCGCCACCCTGGAGGAGGCGAAGGCCCACGCCGAAAAGAACGGCTGGCGCTACACCGTGGAGCTGCCGCATGCGCGACACGTCAGGCCCAAGGCCTACGCCGACAACTTCGCCTACAACCGCATCGGGCGCTGGACGCACTGACCCGCCATCGCGTGGCGGCGAGCTTGTGCTCGCGCTAGAGCAGGACGCAGGCTTGCGATCAAATTGCCGGCATTGATCCGTGTTATGTTGGCCATGACCATTGGGCGCCCGTAGCTCAGGGGATTAGAGCAACCGCCTTCTAAGCGGTAGGTCGCTGGTTCGAATCCAGCCGGGCGCGCCATTTCTCGCAAAAACTTTGAGCCAAGTCGGTGTGAACTTGGCGTATTGCAATTGCTATGCATTTTCGCAGATTTGCAAATAATTATCACTTCGCTTCTAATCCATGATAATGACTCGCATTCGCCATATTCAGGGCGGCGTTTGCATTTGGGGAGAACGAAGTGACGCGTACGGTTCCCGCGACGACGGCAATGGTCGGTTTGCTCTTTGCCTCTGGCGCACTGGCCCAGCAGGCGGCCGATCAGAATGCTCAAGGTCCCGCTCCGACGCCCCCACCGCCCGACCAGAATCCGGCGGCCCCGACCACGGCACCGGCGACAATGCAGCCCGTCACCGTCACCGGCTCGCGCCCCAGCGAGGACTTCCAGACCACCCGCGGCTCGATCTTCCGCATGGGCGCGGAAAACCTGATGGACGTGCCGCAGCAGGTGATCGTCATCAATCGCGCGTTGATGAACTCGCAGGCCGCGACGACCCTCGACCAGGCGGTGCGCAACGTGCCGGGCGTCACCATCGGCTCGGCCGAGGGCGGGGCGATCGGCAACAACATCAACCTCAACGGCTTCTCGGCGCGAACCGACATCTACCTCGACGCCATGCGGGACCGCGGCCAGTACTATCGCGACACGTTCGCGCTGGAAGCAATCGAGGTCCTGATGGGACCGTCGTCCATGCTGTTCGGCCGCGGCTCGACCGGTGGCGTCATCAACCAGGTCACCAAGAAGCCCGGGCTCAAGCAGGCGACCGAGCTCAGCGGTCAGGTGACGACCAACGGCCTCATCCGCACCACCGCCGACGTCAATGTGCCGTTCCAGGAGAACAACGCGGCGCGCGTCAACGGCATGTTCCAATGGGGCAAGGCGACGACGATCGACAACACGAACGTCATGGACTTCGGTCTGGCGCCGTCGGTCAAGCTCGGCATCGGCACGCCGACCGAGATCACGCTGGGCGCGATCCTTCAGCACCGCAAGGACAACGTCAATTACGGCGTGCCGCCGCTCAACGGCTTCCCGATCAACGTGCCGCGCAACGTCAACTACGGCCTGGTCGACGACTACACAGAGCAGGACGTCATTCAGCTCAACGCCACGGTCGACCACAAGTTCAATCCCAACTTCAGGGCGCGCAACCAGACGGAGTTCCTCTGGGTCAATACGTCGGTGCGCCAGACGTCCGGCGCCTTCCTCGGCACCCTCGGCCCCAACTTCGGCTTCGTCCAGGCGACCAACGGACCCGGCAACACGCCTTACAGCGCCGCGCCGCTGAACCAGCTCTACGTTCGCCAGATCAGCCGCGACCGAAACATCAACGACATCACGTTCGAGAACCAGGCCGAGCTCGAGGCCAAGTTCAAGACCGGAGAGATCGGCCATCTGCTGTTGATGGGCGTGGACGTCAATTACGAGTCCTTCACGAACAAGACCTCCACCCGCAACGGCTTCTGCAACGGTATTGCGATGGTGGCAGGCTCGGTGGGCTGCACACCCGCGGGCTTCACGGTCGGCGCGGGCACTCCGGGCAATTCGGGGCAGATCCCCGGCAACTACGCGTCCTCGCAGGCCTGGGGACTGGGCGCCTACTTCAACGATACGATCGAGGCGACGCCCTGGCTGAAGCTGGTCGGTGGCGTGCGCTGGGACGTCTATTCGGCGCAGATCGGCAACTCGATCAACTCGGCGAACACCGTCGGCAACACCGCGGTGCCCTACCTGTTCCAGACCGACTTCTTCACCAGCGTGCGCGCCGGCGCGATCTTCGAGCCGACGCGCCAGCAGTCCTACTACGTTTCCTACAGCACCTCGTTCAATCCATCGCTCGAGCAGCTGACCTCGACGACCGGCTCGCAGTCTCTGCCGCCGGAGAACAACGAAGGCTACGAGGCCGGCGTGAAGTACGAGTTTCTGAACGGCAACCTGTCGCTGAACGGCGCGCTGTTCCAGATCACCAAGTACAACGCGCGCACCCAGAACGCCGACGGCACCTTCTCGCCGACCGGCACGGTGCGTGTCCAGGGCGCGCGCGTCGGCGCTGCCGGTCGCATCACGCCCGAGTGGCAGATCTTCGCCGGCTACGCCTACCTCAACGCCCGCATCATCCAGGGCCTGCAGTTCCAGAACGGCATCGGCAACACCACGGGCAACGTGCCGCTCAACACGCCGAAGGACTCGGGCAACATCTGGACGACCTACACGATCGACGACACCTACGAGATCGGCGGCGGCATGTTCTATGTCGGCCAACGCTACGCCAACAACCAGAACACGGTGCAGGTCCCGGAGTATTTCCGCTTCGATGCGACGGCAGCCTACAAGACGCCGAAATGGGAACTGCGGGCCAACGTATTCAACCTGTTCAACACGATGTACTACGACTCGTTGATGGCGTCCGATGGCGGCCGCGCGGTGCCGGGCAGCGGTTTGACGGGCCTGCTCACCTTCACCTACCGCATGTGAGGAAAGGCGAGCGGCCGATCATGCTGGTTTGCATTTCCGATGTTCTCGATGCCGGACAGCTTGTCAGCCTGCGCGCACGACTGGACGGCGCCAATGAGGCGTGGGTCGACGGGCGCGTGACTGCCGGCTACCAGGGCGCGCCCGTCAAGTTCAACCAGCAGATCGACGAGGCGTCGGACGTCGCGCTGGCGTGCCAGCGCATCGTGGTGAGTGCGCTGGAAGTCAACCCGCTGTTCATCAGCGCGGTGCTGCCCAACATGATCTATCCGCCGATGTTCAACCGGTACGGCCAGGGCATGACTTTCGGTGCCCATGTCGACGGCAGCGTGCGCATCCATCCGCACAACGGCCTCAAGCTGCGCACGGACGTGTCGGCGACGCTGTTCCTCACCAATCCCGAGGAGTACGACGGCGGCGAGCTCGAGATCGAGGACACCTACGGTCGTCACAGTGTGAAGCTGCCGGCCGGCAGCATGGTCTTGTATCCCGCGACCAGCCTGCACCAGGTGACGCCGATCACGCGGGGCGTGCGCACCTCGTGCTTCTTCTGGGTGCAGAGCCTGATCCGCGATGAAACGCAGCGTGGCGTCCTCTACCAGATGGACGACGCCATCCAGCGCCTCAACCAGACCAACGCCGACGAGATCGCGCGACGATCGTTGATTGGCTGCTATCACAACCTCGTCCGGATCTGGAGCGAGACCTGATGGCTGAAGCCGCCGCCGCAGCCCTGCCGAGCAACCGTGTGAACCGCAGGCTCGCTTTCGTGCGCTGGGTACGACGCACTCACGGCTGGTTCGGACTGTGGGGCGCACTGCTCGGCCTGATGGCGGGCACCAGCGGCATCTGGCTGAACCATCGCAGCGTCATGAAGCTGGAGTTGCCCGATCAGCAGCAGGCGACAACGCGGATCGAACTGCCCGATCCGAAGCCGGAGACGGCCGACGCCATGGCCGTCTGGCTGCAGGGCGCGCTCAAGGCCGACCGCCCAGCGAACAACATGCGGGTCGAACGTTCGCGCCCTGTTCCATGGGCGGAGCGAGGCGGCGGCGAAAGGAGTGGCCCCGAGAGAAGTGGAGAGGGCAGGCCGGCCATGCAGCCCGAGCGCTGGACGTTTGCCTTCGGCGGGCCCAACAAGGTGATGCAAGTCGAGTACTGGGTCGGCAATCGGTCGGCCAGCGTGCGAACCACGCAGAACGGCTTCATTGCCACGCTCACCAACCTGCACAAGGGCACGACCATGCCGGCGCCCTGGATCCTGCTGATCGACACACTGGCTGGCGCCATGATCTTCCTGTCCATCAGCGGCGTCATCCTGTGGTGGGAGACCCATCGCCGGCGACTTGCAGGCATCATGATCTTTGGCATCTCTGTGATCGTGACGGCGGCCCTTGCGATGTCGCCGCTGCAGTGGTGATAAGGCGGCCGTGAGCCAGGAAACCCCTCTCATGCCCCAGCTGGAGGCGATCGTCGGAGCCTCAAAGGAACCGCTGACTCCGACGGTCAAGCGTTCGCTGCTGGCGCTCGTCATCTTCTTCCATGTCGGTGGCGGCTGGGCGCTGACCCAGGTCGAGCCCGCCAAGCTGGTCGTTGGCGACATCGCCCCCATGGAAGTGCGCATGGTCCCGGCCGAGCAGGCCGCCGAGCCGGAGATCGAGAACGCCGAGCCGCCGCCGCCTGTCGAGATCAAGCAGCCCGAGCTGGCAGCGATCGTCGAGCCTCCGCCGCCCGACCTGCCGCCGCCGGAATTCCCGATCGCCAAGATGGATCTCCCGCCGCCGGACGAGCCGCCGCCGCCGGTCATCCCGCCGCTCGAGAAGAAGCCCGAGCCCAAGCCCGAGCGGCCCAAGCCGGTGCAACGCAAGCCGCCGGCGCCGGTCGCCCAGGCGCCCGTCGATGCCCAGCCGCAGCAGGCGGCGCCGGCCGCTGCCGCCGCGCCGCGCGTCGTGTCGGCCTCGCAACTCGGCATCCTCGTGCCACCGAACACCGTCTATCCCTCGCGCTCGCGCAAGGCGGGAGAGCAGGGCTCGGTCATGGTGCGCGTGTTCGTCGACGTCGCCGGTCGGCCTGCCCAGGTCTCGCTGGAAAAATCGTCGGGCCACGCAGCTCTCGACGAGGCGGCCTTGAGCGCCGTGCGGGCGGCGCAGTTCCGGCCGTATTCCGAAGGCGGCGTTCCCAGGACGGTGTGGGTGCGCGTTCCAATCAATTTCGTGCTTCAGTAGGAGTTGAGTCATGGGTGACACATCCGCCCTGGGCTTTGGCCACTTCATTGCGCAGTCCGACATCGTGGCCAGGATCCTGCTTGCGGTGCTGGCGATCATGTCGGCGATCTCGTGGTATCTTATCGTCTACAAGGGGATCAGCCAGATCGTGCGCCAGAAGCGCAGCGCCAAGTTCCTGACCTTCTTCTGGAGCGCCACGTCGCTCGAAGCGGTGCAGAACGAGCTCAGCGTGCACGGTGTGCACGAGCCGTTCGGGCATTTGGCGGCGCATGCCATGCACGCTCAGCAGCATCACGCCAGGTTCGGCGCCGCCAAGCTCGAGGAGGCCGGAAGCGAGCAGGAGTTCCTGACGCGCACCATCAAGAAGGTGCTCGACGAGGAGACGACGACTCTGGAGAACGGCCTCACCATGCTCGCCACCATCGGCGCGACCGCGCCGTTCGTCGGCCTGTTCGGCACGGTGTGGGGCGTCTATCACGCACTGGTGGCGATCGGCATGTCGGGCTCGGGCATGCTCGACAAGGTCGCGGGACCCGTGGGCGAGGCGCTGATCATGACCGGCATCGGCCTCGCCGTCGCTCTGCCCGCGGTCATGGGGTACAACTGGCTCACTCGTTCCAATCGCGTGCTCACCACCAAGCTCGACGCCTTCGCCTTCGAGCTGCTGAACTTCCTGTTGATCGGCCGCACGCTGCAGACCGCCGGCCGCGGCGGCCGGCCCGGCAGCGTACCGCTCGCCGCCGTGAATCATTAGGCAAGGAGAGGGTTCATGGCTTTCGGGAGCTTCGATCGCAAATCCGGCTCGCAGCCCATGGCCGAGATCAACATGGTGCCGTTGATCGACGTCGTGCTGGTGCTGCTGGTGATCTTCATCGTGACGGCGCCGCTGCTCACCAACGTGGTCAAGCTCGACCTGCCCAAGGCGACCTCGACGGCCGACATCCAGAAGCCGGAGAAGATCGAATTCGCCATCGACGCCCAGGGCGCGCTCTTCTGGAAGGGCGAGCGCGTCAGCCGCGAGGATGCGATTGCCAAGTTTGCCGAGGAGGGTCGCAAGCGGCCGCAGCCCGAGGTCTACCTGCGCGCCGACCACAACGCACCCTACCGCTATGTCGCCGAGACTCTGGCCGACGCCTCCAAGGGCGGCCTGTCCAAGGTGGCCTTCGTCAGCGAACCTGCGCGTTGACCCTCGGCGCTGCGGCGGTGTCGTCAGTTGTGCTTGGCGAGTTCCAGCCGGCCGATCTGGTTGCGATGGACCTCGTCGGGCCCATCGAACAGTCGAAGCGCGCGGGCCATGGCGTAGGCCTTGGCGAGGCCGAAGTCGCCCGAGACGCCGGCTGCGCCATGCGCCTGGATGGCCACATCGAGGACGCCCGACAGCATCTTCGGGACGGCGACCTTGATCATGGCGATCTCGGCGCGCGCGACCTTGTTGCCGACCGTGTCCATCATGTAGGCGGCCCTGAGCACCAGGAGACGCGC
>JAEZIF010000467.1 GCA_023416135.1 Pseudomonadota bacterium | reverse complement strand
ATGAGCGCGCGGGACGCGCGCGGTCCGGAAGACCATGGCGCGCCACTGGAGTGGCGCGCGCCCAGCGATCAACCCCCGGGCTTGGTGCCCGTCGCGCGCACCACCTCGCCCCAGGTGTCAATTTCCTTCTTGATGAATTCGGCGAACTGGATGGGCGAGCCGGGTGCGGGCAAGCCGGCGCGACGTTCGATCTCGCGGGCCACCGCAGGATCCTGCAGGAGCGTGTTCACGTCGCGGTTCACCTTGGCGACGATCTCGAGCGGCGTGCGCGCGGGTGCGGCGAGGCCCGACCAGCCGGCCGCGTCGAAGCCCGGCAGGGTGTCGGCGATCGGGGGGATGAAGTCGAGCGGCGGCGCGGCGCGGCGGGCCGTGGTGACGGCTAGCGGCTTGATGCGCTTGTCGGTGATCGGCCCGAGGGCCGCCGCCGTGCTGTCCATCATCAGCTTGACGTGGCCGCCCAGCAGGTCGGCCATGGCGGGCCCGCTGCCCTTGTAGGGGATGTGCACGATGTCGAGCTTGGCGCGCATCTTGAAGAGCTCCATCGACAGATGCTGCGACGTGCCCGGCCCGGCCGAGGCATAGGAGAGCTGGCCCGGCTCCTTGCGCGCAAGCTCGATCAGCTCGCCGAGCGTGCTGGCCGGGAAGCTCGGATGCGCCACGATCACCAGCGGCACCAGGAAGATGTTGGCGATCGGCAGGAAATCGACCAGCGGCCGGTACGGCAGGTCGGGATAGAGGCTGGGATTGACGCCGAAGGTACCGCTCGAGACGACCATCAGGGTGTTGCCGTCGGGTGCCGCGTTCTTGCCGTACTCGGTGGCGGGAATGCCGCTGCCCCCGGCCTTGTTCTCGACCACCACCTGCTGCTTCCACACGTCGGTCAACTTCTCGGCCATCAGGCGGGCGAAGATGTCGGCGGCCTGGCCCGGCGGGAAGGGCACGACGAACCGCACCGGCTTCGTGGGCCACGCCCCCTGTGCCAGGGCCGGCGCCGCCAGCGCCGCACCGGCAATGCCCGCCAGGACCATCGCCTGACGGCGGGTGGGGTTACTCCGCATCGAAAACTCCTCGGTATTTTCGGGTCCAAGGTAGCACAGGCGCCGGCCAATGACGGCGTCTCACGCTCGACACAATCACCGCCAAAATAGGCAACGCGGCAAGCCTCCAGAGGTCGACGGGCTTCATGGACATCCCGCCCAGTTACTCACGCCTGATCGACATCGCCGCATGGAGCTGGTCCTGTGACCATTCGCTATTTCGAAGACTTCAAGGTCGGCGACCGGTTCACCAGCGCCGGCCTGACCATGACCGAAGCGGCGATCATCGATTTCGCCCGGCAATGGGATCCGCAACCTTTTCACACCGATGCCGAGTTCGCCAAGAAGTGGAGCTTCGGCGGCCTGATCGCGTCGGGCCTGCACACCATGGCGGTGACCCTGCGGTTGTGGCTGGACCAGGGCGCGTTCCGCGGCTGCAGCCTGGGCTCGCCCGGAATCGGCGAGGTGCAGTTCCCGCGGCCGGTTAGGCCGGGCGACACGCTGCGCGTGGTGACCGACATCACCGAATTGCGCCTCTCGGCCTCCAAGACCGACCGCGGCATCGCCCGCATCCGCCAGGTCACGATCAACCAGCATGGCGAGCAGGTGATGGAGCAGGAGACGACGGTGTTCCTGAAGCGGCGGCCGGTGGTGGTGGCGAACGTCGGCGTGAGGTCTTGACGGAGCGCGGGCCTGCTGCGGTTCCGGGCTAACGCCAGGCGAATACCGGCTGCTCGAAATGGTCGACGCGGGTGTCGCGGCCGGCGAGCGCCACTTCCCGGAACTGGTAGAGCACCGCGGCGGTCGGTGCGTTGACGTTGGCCACCGGCAGCGGCAGGCGGATGATCGGCCGATCCGATTCCTCGATGGCCACGATCTCGGGCGAGCCGTCGCGAAACAATTCGCGGCAGGCAATACGGTAGGCGGCCGCGACCTCGCTGGGATTGGGCGTCACCGTAACGCCGGGCGACCACACGACCACGGGCGCGATGAGATAGCCCGAGCGCGTGGGATAGTCGTCGAGCGTGCCCAGGATATCGTCGGTCGAGGCGAGCACGCCGAGCTCCTCCTGCAGCTCGCGCAGCGCCGTCTGCTCGATCGTCTCGCCGGCGTCGACGCGGCCGCCGGGAAGCGCCCATTGTCCGCCGTGCGCACGCAGGCGCGGCGTGCGCTTGGTGAGCAGGAACGCAGCCTCCCCCGGAGCGTCGCCCTCGACCACGACGACGGCGACGGCAGCGCGCTTCAGCCCGCCGGTATCGGCGCGCCGCCGCAACTCGAAGCGGCCGAGGTGATCGGTGATCGCGCGGCGCAGCGCATCGTCGAAAGCGAAGGACGTCACGCCGCCGGCCTCGTAAATGTCCAGACCACGGCGGGCGGCACGTTGCGCCAGATGCGCTTGCCGTGCGCGCCGTCGAGGCGCAGGCGCTCGCGCAAGGCGCGCGGGATGGGCGGCTTGGGCCCGTAGGTGAACTGCACCAGCGCCGCGCCGCGCGGCAGCGCCTCGAACGCGCCCGCGACGATGCCGTTGACCACCTCGGCCGGCAGCGACAGCAAGGGCAGACTCGACACGACGGCGGCGATCGGCGCGATGCCGTGATCGGCCAGCAATCGCGGCAGACGCGCGGCATCGCCCTCGACGATGCGCGGGCCGTCGAAGTGACGGCGCAGGAAGGTGGCGAACTCGGGATCGCGCTCGACCAGAACGAGGCGTTCGGCCGCGATGCCCGCAGCCAGCAACGCCTTGGTGACCCCGCCGGTGCCGGCGCCCAGCTCGATCACGTGGCCCGGCCGGTCGGCGATGACGGCTCGGGTGGCGGCGGCCATCGCCTTGGCGAGCAGCCGGCCGCTCGGCACCACCGCGCCGGTGGCGAAGGGCCGGCGCAGCCAGCGTTTCAGAAAGAGGGCCGTGCCGGCGGGCTCAACCGAGGGCATGGGCAAACGCTAACAGAGGCATCTGGCGTGTCGACAGGGAAAAGCGGCCGGCGTCTACTGTGCGGGCTGCATGGCAGGCCCGGCGACATGGGTCGTCGCCGGCGGGGCCTCGAACACCGCCCGGGCGTGGCGCATCTGCTCCAGCGCGTTGACCACCGAGACATAGACCGCGGCGGCATAGGGCAGCGACTGGACGACCATGAAGACCGCCCACAGGCGCGCCTCGGGGTTGATCGCTCCAGCGCCCACCCACAGCACGATCGCACCCAGCCACAGCAGGATGGTCAGCACGGCCTCGCCGCGCGCCATGCCCAGCGCCATGCCGAGCGTGGCGCGCTCGTCCATCTTCGGCGTGCGCATGAAGGGCAAGCGGCTGGTCATCAGGCCGTAGATCACCGCGCGACCCACCGTGTAGGTGAGCGCCAGCCCCGCGAGCGACGCGCCGATGCTCTGCCGGAAGGTGCAGCGCACCCGGTCGAAGTAGAGGCCGAAGGAGTAGAGCAGCTTGAAGGCGAAGATGCCGATGGTCGGCAGGATGAACTCGGCGGGCGGCAGGCCGACCGGCTTGATGCCGAACAGCGGTGGCACGACGACGGCGACCAGCCAGGCGAGACCGGCCCACGTGAAGATCAGGTTCAGCGCATCGGCGAACCACGGCATCCAGCCGGCGACGAAGTGATACTTCTGCCAGAAAGTGAGCTTGGTCGAGTTGCCCAGCATCTTGCCGGCATGCGCCTTCATGATCTGCATGGCGCCATAGGCCCAACGGAAGCGCTGCTTCTTGTAGCCGGCGAAGTGATCGGGCGTCAGGCCGTGGCCGAAGCGCTCGCGGCTGTACATGGCGCCGTAGCCCTTCTCCATCAGGCGCAGGCCGAGCTCGGTGTCCTCGGTGATGCACCAGGTCGCCCAGCCGCCGAGTTCCTCCATCAGGTCGCGCCGGACCAGCGTCATGGTGCCGTGCTGGATGATGGCGTCGTACTCGTTGCGCAGGCACATGCCGATGTCGAAGAAGCCGGCATATTCCCAGTTCAGCATCTCCTTGAAGCGGTCGCCCTTCCAGTCGCGGTGGTCCTGCGGCGCCTGAACGTAGGAGATCTTCTTGTCGTCGAAGTACGGCACCAGCGCCTTCAGCCAGTCGGGCCGCACCATGTAGTCGCTGTCGATGACCCCGATGATCTTGGCGTCGGGCGAGGTCTGGGTCAGCACGTAGTTCAGCGCGCCCGCCTTGAAGCCCTTCATGACGTCGAAGTGGAAGAAGCGGAAGCGCTCGCCGAGCTGGGCGCAATAGTCCTGGACCGGACGCCACACCGCCGGGTCCTTGGTGTTGTTGTCGATGACGATGACTTCGAAATCGGGATAGTCGAGCTTGGCCAGCGAATCGAGGGTCTGGATCACCATCGCCGGAGGCTCGTTGCAGATCGCCAGATGAAGCGAGACCTTGGGCCACACCCGGTCGACGGGCTGGCGTGCGATCATCTCGGCCGCGGGCAGCGCCTCGCGCGTCCAGCGTCCGCGCCAGATCGTCTCGGCCATCTCCAGCGCCTGCACCAGCGCCATGGCAAGGCTCAGCACCAGGAAGAAGGCGAGCACTGCCCAGCCGATCATCTCGGCGGCGAGCATGTAGCTGCCGGCCGCGACGACGCCGCCGTAGACCAGAGCGCTCGCCGACAAGGCAACGAGGCCGCAGAAGCCCACCTGCCCCGGCATGCCGAGCCTCGGCCAACGCCACAGGAAGAACAGCATCACCGGCAGCGACAGCAGCAGCGACCAGACGGCGCCCGCCCACCATTGCGGGAAGCGCTCGACCGGACCGGTCCACGCGAACTTCTGCTCGCGATCGGCGTTCCACAGGCCCCAGTAGCCGCCCGCCTTGCCTTCGAGATCGTAGGATTTCCATGGCTGGTCGACGGCCTCGACGACGAAGTAGTCGATGTTCTGCGACTTCAGCCACGCCACCATGTCGCGCACGTTCTTCGCCTGCTCGGCGGGTGAGGCGTACTTCACCATCCCGGTCCCGGGGCTGCGTCGAGCGGCGCCGTTCGACGGCCACCCGACCTCGGTGACGATGATGTTCTTGTTGCGGAGGTACTCGGCCTCCTTGAGCTTGGCGATGCGGCTCTTGAGGTACTCCAGCGGCGTCTCGCCCGACTTCTCGTCCCAGTAGGGCAGGATGTGGACGGCGAGATAGTCGACCTCGCGGGCGAGCTCGGGATACTCCAGCCAGACGTGCCACGGCTCGGCGGTGCTGACCGGCACCTTGACGTTGCGCTTGACGTTCCTGATCTCTCGGATGAGCTGGGCGGGGCTGGTCGCGTTGGGATCGCGCAGGTTCTTCTGGCCATCCCAGCGCAGGATGTTCTCGTTGCCGACCAGCACGCGCTCGATGTTGGGGTTCTGGTTGGCCATCCGGATCAGCGCACGCGTCTCCTCGGCATTGACCTCGCTCGCCTCGCGCCCGAACTGCTGCTTGGCCTCGTTGGCGCTGTAGATCCAGGCGCCCGGAACCAGCTTCAGGCCATGACGGTTGGCGAGCTCCGGCATGACCTCGCCGCCGTCGGTGGCGCGATAGGTTCGGACGTAATTGACCTTGCCGCCGAGCATGGCGAAGTCGCGCTCGATCTGCTCCTTGCGCGGCTTGACCGGCGGCGGCGGCGCGTCGCTGATCGCGGTGCGCAGGAACGGGAACACGCCGCTCGTCTTGGACTCGAGCGGGTCCTGATCCTTGGCCCACGGCGCGTAGGTCACGCCATGCAAGGGACCTTCGACGTCGGCGGCAGCGAGCTGGCCGTCGAGCAAGCGCCATCCCACGACGGTGGCAAGCGCTACAGTGAGAAGAACCAATCCCAGACGGATCATGAAGAGGCGATCGCTCCGACGCGCCGCCGCTGGCACACGCTCTCGTCGGGATCGCGGTCACATGTTTCCTGCGGACGATAGTCGCCGACGCAAGGACCGTGCCGGATCGACTCAACCGACGAGCCGATAACCATGCAGTGGGCTGACCTCTTGGAGGCTTCCTTGCGCCCGATTTCCTCGCCTGCGACCCTTCGCAGACGATGCGGCGACCTCGTGATCTATAGCAAAGGCTACGCGAATCGGTAAAGAGACTGTGAGTGATGATGGCCAAAATGCCCAAATCTCCGCTGGCTTCTCCGCGTCGCCTTCGCCAGAAAGGCCGCGTGTGAGTGACCACGATCCGACAGCCGCACCGGCCGGCGTTCCGACCGACCTGGGCGCAACCTACCGGCCGGCCGAGCGTTACGGTTTCCTTCAAGCGAATGGCGCCCGGCTGCGCTACGCTTGCTGGAACGTCCCGGGAACCGCGTCGGGAAAGGTCAAGGGGACGATCGTCCTGCTTCCTGGACGGGCCGAATTCATCGAAAAATACGCCACTGAAGTCGTCGGCGAGCTTCTGGGTCGCGGCTACAGCGTCCATGCCCTGGACTGGCGCGGCCAAGGTCTGTCGGACCGCCCCCTGGCCGATCGCGGCAAGGGCCACATTGACAATTTTTCAACCTACATGGCGGACCTGCAGCTGTTCCTGGACAAGGTCGTGGCTCCGACCGCGCCGCGACCGATCCTCGCCCTCTGCCATTCCATGGGCGCGCACATCATGATGCGCGTGCTCGCCGAGAACGGATCGGGTCCGATTTCGGCGGGTGTGCTGTGCTCGCCGATGACCGCCCTCAAGCGCGAGGCAATGCTGCGGTCGGTGCTGATGCTGATGCCGGAAATGCCGGCGATCGACGAACGCTATCTGTTCGGGACCGGCCCGTTAGTGGTCTTTGCCCGCGAATTCAACGCCAATCTCGTCACCCACGACGAGCGTCGGTACCGCTTCACCGACCAGTGGTTCGCCGCCGATCCGCGGCTTGCCCTGGGTGGGCCGACGCTGGGTTGGGGCCGCCAGGCAACCCATTCGATGTCGGCGGCGATGGCGCCCGGCTATCTCGAGCGCATCGACCTGCCGCTGATGCTGATCAGCGCCGGCGAAGATCCGCTGATCGATTCGCACAGCCATTCCGTGGTGGCGGCGCGGCTCAGGCACGGCGAACACGTCACCATCGAGGGCGCCAAGCATGAAGTCATGATGGAGACCGACGAGCTGCGCGCCTTGTTCTGGGAAGCCTTCGACCGGCTGGCGAAAGGCCTGCCGGGGCAATGACGCTCACGCAGGTGCTGGTGACGGTGCTGGCCTTCATCGTGGCCGGCGTCGCCAAAGGCGCCATCGGCATGGGCCTGCCGCCGATCGTGATCGGAATCATGAGCTTCGCCGTACCGCTGGAAAGCACGATCGCCATGATGGTCGTGCCGAGCATGGCGACCAACATCTGGCAGGCCATTTACGGCGGAAACTTCGTGCGGCTGCTGGTCCGGTTTCGCACCATGGCGGCGGCGTCGGTGGCGGCGCTGATGGTCGTCGCCGTTGCGTTCGGCCAGCTCGGCTCACCGCAGGCGGTGGCCTGGGTCGGTGTCATCCTGGTCGTCTACGCCGCCCTGGCGCTGACGGCGTGGCGGCCGGCGGTATCGCGCGCCACCGAGCGCTGGGCCAATCCGCTGATCGGCGCGGCGAGCGGCTCGGCGGCCGGCATCACCGGCGTCGC
Organism: Pseudomonadota bacterium; assembly: GCA_023416135.1. Lineage (GTDB taxonomy): Bacteria > Pseudomonadota > Alphaproteobacteria > Reyranellales > Reyranellaceae > Reyranella. The sequence goes on along the minus strand of JAEZIF010000467.1, from coordinate 2,647 downwards.
CGCCGTGCCGTTCCTGCCCTACATGCAGTCGCTCGACATCGACCGGCACGAACTGGTGCAGGCGCTCGGCATCATGTTCATTTTCATCATGGGGACGCTGACCGTCGCGCTGGCGATCCAGGGCGCCTTCACGGCGACCAACCTTGTGGGCGGAATCGCGGCCATCGCACCGACCTTCGCCGGCGTATGGCTGGGCCAGAAAGCCCGCCATGCGGTCTCGCCCGAGACGTTCCGCCGGATCTTCCTGATCGGCCTGTTCGTCGTCGGCCTCCAAATGGCCAGAAGCCTGATATAGACTGCGTCCGCCATGCCCCTTCCCTCTCACAAAGTCACGATCTGTGGCATCCCCGAGCTCTCGCAGCATTGCTCGGTCGGCGTCAGCCATGTGCTGTCGATCATTGACACCCACGAGCCCAGGCCCGTGGCCCTCGACGCCTACTCCACGATCGACCACGAGCTGATCCGCTTCGACGACGTCGTCGCCGAGTATCCCGGCTTCGAGGCATGCACGCCGGCGCATATCGTCAAGGTGCTCGCATTCGGTGAGCGCGTGCACGCCCTGCCGCAGAGCCACGTGCTGGTCCATTGCCACGCCGGCATCTCGCGCTCGACGGCTGCCGCGGCGATCCTGATGTGCCAGCACGCACCCGGGCAGGAGGAGACGGCCTTCCTGAAGCTTCTGGGCATGCGCAAGCACGGCTGGCCCAACACGCGCATGGTCGAATTCGCCGACACGCTGCTCGAGCGCGACGGCGCCTTGCTGCGCGGCCTCCTGGCCTACCGCCGTGCTCTCCTGCAGGAGAAGCCGCACCTCAGCGACGTCATCCGCAACATCGGCCGCGGGCACGAGCTCCCCGGCTGATTCATCGGACCGCGGACCTCCCGGCGCGCTCTTCTCATGAGCGGGCCTGGAGGCCCGCGGTCCCATGAATTCACCGATGAAAGGCCAGCGTCCTGACCTCGATGCTCTCGCGCGGCGGGGCGTCGGGCGACGCCGTCGGGTCGAGGAAGGCGCTGTGCGGCGTGAAGCGCGCCGGCACGTCGGTCCTGGTGTCCGAACACTTCAGCAGCAGCGCCTCGTCGACGCGCATCTGCGGCACGTAGAACCAGCGGTGCGCGGGATTGTACCTCACCGAGTAGGTCTCGCCGACGCGATGCGGATAGACCAGGTCGGAGGGAACCAGGTCCGAAGGTTCGATGGTCGTGGCATCGCACACCGCCAGCGGCGAATCCTGCACCGGTCCCTTGATCGGGCGCCACAGGTTGATGACCTGCACGCGGCCCTTCAGGAGCTCGTCCGCCTCCTCGGGCAACAGGTCGCGCACGCGTTGCGGGCCCGAACGCGCGGTGTGGTCGATGTGCACGCGCTGCACCGGCTGGCGCGGCGCATCGCTGCGGTCCTGCGCCCCTTCGACACGCCGGCGCGTCGTATGGTCGAAGATGTGGACGCGATAGGCGCCCGTCGCCTGCTTCACCACGCGCTCGACCTCGGGGTAGTAGACGCGCCGCACTTCCTCGTCATCGAAGAAGTCGCGCACGGCGCTGCGATGATCGACCAGCGCGAAGCCGTTGGCGTCGAGCGACACGCGGTCGGCAACCGGGCGGGCGTCGTGGATGGCCACCCTATGGGTTTCGTTGATCGTGTTGCTGCGCGGCACGCCCGGCGGCGGCTCGAAAGTGTAGTTGCGCGGCCGCTCGAGCATCGGCGCGAGGTAGTTCATATCGGCCTGGACGCTGGCCAGGTTGGCGATGATGGACGACTGCAGGCTCATGATGAGGACTCCGCTGCTTGTCCTCCCGATGTTGGCTGCTCGCGCAGTGCTCGCCATGGAGAAGAGTTGCCCGCTTCCATGAGGGGACTTCATGCGAAGCGAAGATCCTGCTGCCGCGAGCACGCGCGGCAGAAAATTCAGGTCGTCGGCCGATCCTGGGCGTAGGCCTCGGCCAGGCGGCGATGGAAATCATCCACCAGCGTGCCCCCGATCGCGGGCTTTCCGCCGGCGCGATCGGCCTGCAGGGCCTCGCACGCATGCTTGATGGTGGCGGCCGCGTGCCTGGTGTCGTCGGCAGCGCCGCCGAACACATGCGTGAACAGTCGCGTGCGCAGGAAGGTGTGTGGCACGACCTGCTCCATGACGGTCTCGGTGCCGGCGCGGCGCACCATCAGTAACGGCCACGCCCATACGAAGTCGGCCGACGGCGTGTGCTCGGCCAGCAGATGCTCGACCAGAACCTTCCAGTTGCACGCGATCTCGGTGACGGCCGTGCCGCCGTAGGCCGACAAGTTACCGACGTCGATCGACGCCGGCGGCCCGGCAAGGCTGAAAAAGACGATTCCCGAGGCGATGGCCGACGGCAACGACGCGAGGTGCAGGTCGGGCGATTGCAGATCCTTCGGGGCCACCGGTGGCGGCGCGCCGAGGAACCGTCCTTGCAGGTCGTAGGTCCAGCCATGGAAGCGGCAGCGGAAGCTCTCGCAGTTGCCGGCCGGTGCGTTCACGACCTGCATGTTCTGATGGCGGCAGGCGTTGCGCAGGACATGCACCGCGCCCTCCTTGTCACGCACGGCGAACACCCCCCAGCCGCCGACCGTGGCCGACACGAAGTCGCCGGGCCTCGCGACCTGTCCCTCGGCGCAGAGCGGCAG
>JAEZIF010000164.1 GCA_023416135.1 Pseudomonadota bacterium | reverse complement strand
GGGACAGGCGGGCAAGGGCGCCCACATCATCGGATTCAGCTCGCGATACTCGATCCACGGCCCGGTCTCGGCGAAGCCCGGATCGAGCTGGCCCACGTCACTCACCCAGTAACCGAAGCTGCGGCGGTTGGCATCGAAGCGCCAGACGCCGACGACGATCTCCTGTGCGACATGGCCCTTGAGATTCGGGCAATAGAGCAGGACGGGCACCTCGTCCTTGGGTGCAGTGCTCATCGGTTGCCAGACGCCCGATGCCGCGCGCAGGCGCTCGATTTCGTCGGCAGCCCGCCGCCGCACATCCCGGTCGTCCGGGGATTGGGTGCGAAGCTCATCGACGATATCGGCAACTCCGTCGGCTTGGGCGTCACTCATTGTCGGCTGTCCTGCTCCTGGCCTTGCGCGTTGGTGCGAGCAGCGTATCACGTGCCCGGTAGACCCGCCGGGTAAGATAGGCCGAGCCGCCGCGGTCGGGATGGACCAGCCGCAGCAGGCGCTTGTGCGCCGCCCGGACCTCGGCCTCGTCGGCGCCGGGCTCCAGCCCCAGCACCTCCAGCGCTTCGCCACGCGACATGCGCTCGGCTTCGGGCTCCTCCTCGTCGCGCAGGTCGCGCCGTTCGTCGCGCAGCGCCATCAGGGACGCCTTGCCGACATAGGCTTCGAGGATTGCCGCGGCGCGGCGCACGGTTGCGGGATCGTCCGGCGGGTCCGGCCAGATCTCCATGTCGAAGGGCCGGGGCTTCGGGCGAAAATAGTCGAAGGCCGCGCGCAGGGGCGCAAACAGGGTGCGCCACTTCAGCACCGTCGGGATCACCAGCATGCCGGCGCCGATCAACATTGCCGCCGCCCATTGCTGGTTGGCGATCATCACGACCAGCAGTGGGATGCAGATGAACAGCACCAGCAACAGCATCCAGCGCGTCGTGCGGATCATGGTGCGCGGGTCGGAGTGCATGAACCAGTCGAGGAATTTCGCCACGGTCGCGAGCACGGAGAGGCCGAGAACGACGGCACTGATCAAGACCATGTAGTCCATTCGCGTGCTCCCGATGGGGCGGCCGGAGTTTGCGACAAGACTCCCCCTGACGACCAGCCCTGAGTTGTGACAATTGTCCGCCCGCCACCATCGAATAGTTTATTTTCGTATCGAGGTCGGTCTAGTATCGCGCGCGCTTCACACCATCGATGAGGGGACGGCCATGTCGAATCGCGAGAGGCGGACGACCACCTATTCGCCCCAACACGGGGTGCCCGGTGCCAAGATCGATTCGGAAGAAGGGAAGCTTCCCGCGAGAGTAACGGCCGCCGACTATGCGCGCCGCCGCGCCGAGGTCGACGCCAAGGATCACGAGGAATTCCTGGGCTATCTCGAGGAAAAAAAGAAAGAAGCGGACGAGCGCAAGGCGGCGACCGCGCCGACTAAGACTTGCGGCGTCAGCCGCCGCACCATGTTCAACGTCGCGGTCGGCACGGCTGTCGCCGCCGAGGCCGGCGTGCTGGGCTACAATGCGCTGGGCACCGGCGGTTCGGTTTCGGACCAGGGCGTACGCCTTGCCGGCGACAACTACACCGAGGCCCAGCGCCACAACATCGTGCGCGAGGTCGTCGATTCGCGGGCCGATTTCCGCGGCCAGAGCCTCGGCAACTGGGTCGCCCTGTTGCCGACCAAGATGGGCGGCGGCACCTATGCCATCGACCTCAACTCCAATCGCGTACTGGGCTCGATCTGGTACTGGAACTACGGCGACTACATTCCGATCAGCCACCATCTCTGCGCCTTCCCGTCGGCCGATCCGATGCATGGCTTCGAATTCATCAATTCGTGCCAGGGCGGCCAGAATTCGCTGATCTACGGTATGAACACCGCCGTCACGGCGGAGACCGCGCCCGAAGGCACCAACATCTACCGTGTGCGCTACGACGGCACGCAGATGCAGCTCATGGAGAACGTCTCGGAAGCCACCGGGCTCGGGCTCGGCGTGCACGTCACGGTCAATCCGAAGGACGCGCAGTCGTATTTCGTGACCGACGGTCAGAAGGACATCGCCGCCTGCTTCGACCGCACCACCTCGAAGGTGAAGGCCTGCCTGCGCTTCGACTGGACGCCCAACGTCACCAACCTGCGTGAAGCCTGGACCAAGGGCGGCACGCTCACCATCAAGCGCATCTATCCCGACCCCAAGACCGGTCTCTACGACTACAAAGGCACCAAGGGCAACAAGATCGATTGGGAAATGGTGCCGATGGGCGAGCTGTTCGTCGAGGAGGGCTCGCTGCCCGGCCCGGACCCGCTGGCGCTGACCGGCGCCGACGGCACGATCTGGCATCCCGAGGGTCGCTGGGCGGCTACGGTCGTGCGGCTGTGCGGCGGTATCGCCATCCTCGATGCCGAGAAGGACTTCGAGCCGGTTGCGTTCCTGCAGTTCAACAAGGACTCGCAGGGCCAGTATCCGGTGCAGAGGGTCGACGAGGATACTTGGACGGTCGTGTTCGACAAGATCCGTTCGCCGGGCCACGAGATCGGGTTCTCGCCCGACGGCCGCTTCCTGGTGATGATGAACAATCTCCGGGAAAACAACGCCTCGGTCTACGGCTGCACCGATCCTGATCCGCGCAACTGGCACAAGGTTGCCCATGTCGAGGATCCGCTGTGGCGCGGCAAGTATCCCAACCCGTTCCACATGGTGTTCTCAATCGACAGCTCCAAGCTCTACCTGTCGATCCTCCACCCCTCGCCCGCCTTCAGCGGCATAATGGTGATCGACACCAACACCTGGATGATCATCAAGGAAATTCAGGGCATTGGGCCCGACCTGCAGACGCCCGCGATCACCTACGATGGCAAGTACGTGCTGACGCCGTTCTCGGGCTTCCAGCGTCTACAGAGCGGCATCGCCGTGGTCGACACTTCGACCGACACGTTGATCGGCATCCTGCCGAGCAACGGCGGCCATCATGACTGCGTCATCATCCCGACCAAGCTTGAGCACATGAAGCATACGCGGTCCTGCACGCTTTGATGCGCTGGCTGCTCCTCAGCCTCGCCCTCCAGAACCTCGGCCGCCGCAAGGCGCGCAGCCTTCTGCTGATTGCGGCGGTGGCCTTGGGTAGCGGCGTCGTCTTTACCGGCGCCGTGCTGATGCAGAGTATCGATCGCAGCATGGCGGCGGGCTTCACGCGTCTTGGCGCCGACATGATGGTGGTGCCCGAAGGAGCGCTCACCAACATCACCGCCTCGCTGCTCGTGGTCGAGCCGACCGAGCTGGTGCTCGATGCCGACGCGCTTTCCAAGGCGCGGATCACGAGCCTGGGCCGGACCGCTGCCCAGAAGATCGTGCGGGTCGAGCATTCGGGTATCGGCAGCCATCACGAGTCGGCCGACCTCATCGGTTTCGAGCCGGTGCAGGACTTCACCGTGCAACCCTGGCTCAGCGAGAAGCTCAATCGTCCGCTGCAACAGGGCGACGTCATCCTGGGTGCGGCACGCGACGGCGTGCTCGGCAGTCAGCTGCTGATCTTCGGCAAGCCGCACGTCGTCTATGGCCGGCTCGGCCGCACTGGCGTGGGCACCCACGAGCGCGGCGTGTTCATGTCCTTCGCCACGCTCGAAGCGCTCGGCGGGGCGATCGGTGGCCATGGCGCCAAGCCCGCCGTGCTGGCGCCCGGCAAGGTCACGGGCTTCCTGGCCGAACTCGCGCCCGGCGCCACGCCGCTGCAGGCGCGCTTCGCCATCCTGTCGAACGTCAAGGGCGTGAAGGTCGTCGCCGGCGACACCACCTTGTCGGGCATCCGCCAGGGGCTCGCGGCCCTGCTCGACGGTATCGTCGCCCTGATGGCGCTGATGTTCGTCAGCACAGCGCTGATGGTGAGCGTACTGTTCTCGGCCATCGTCACCGAGCGTCGGGCCGAGCTCGGGCTTCTGAAGGCGATCGGTGCGCGCCGCGGCCAGGTGCTGGGCGTCATGGTTACCGAAGCGGTTCTGGCGACCGGTATCGGCGGCATACTGGGCGTCGTGCTGGGCGTGCTGGTGATGCGCCTGTTCGAGCGCTCGCTGGTCCACTACCTCGAGAATGTCGGCGTGCCGTTCCTGTGGGTCGACCTGCCGAGCACGATAGCCTTTGCCGTGGTCGCGATCGTGCTCGCCTCCGCGATCGGCGTCCTCGGCGTGCTTTATCCGGCGTGGGCCGCGAGCCGACGCGACGCCTACGACCTCGTGCGCAGCGGAACCTGACCATGCTGTCGTGCCAGGCATTGCGCAAAAGCTACCTCACCGAGCGCGGTGAGGTGTTGGCCGTCGCCGGCATCGACCTCGAGGTCGAGAAGGGCCGCTACGCCGCCATCATCGGACGCTCGGGCTCGGGCAAGTCCTCGCTGATGGCCATGGTCGGCGGCCTCAGCCGGCCGTCGGACGGCACCGTGGCGATCGACGGCACCGACATCTGGGGCCTGTCGGATGACGGGCTGGCGTCCTTCCGCAACCGCCGCATCGGCTTCGTCTTCCAGTTCGCGAGTCTGCTGCCGACGCTGCGGCTGGTCGACAACGTCGCCCTGCCGGCCATGCTGGGCAAACGGAGCGGTTCGGACGTTTACGGCAAGGCGGCACTGCTGCTGTCCCGCATGGGGCTCGGCGAGCATCTCGATGCCTATCCCTCGGAGTGTTCGGCCGGCGAGCAGCGCCGCGCGGCGATCGCACGGGCGCTGATCAACGATCCTGTGCTGCTGCTGGCCGACGAGCCGACCTCCGATCTCGACGAGCAGACCGAGATCGAGATCATGGACGAGCTCCTGGCCGTCAACCGCGAGCTCGGCACGACTCTGATCCTGGTCACGCACAACCTTGCGCTGGCCGAGCAGGCCGAGCAGATCGTTCATATCGCCGGCGGCACACTCGCGTCATGAACGCCATGCGGCCCGATCTCGACAAGCTCAGCGCCGCCGAGAAGGACGCGCTGATCCGCGACCTTTGGCGGCAGGTGGCGGCCGGCCAGTCCGAGGCGCGCGTGCTGCGCCGCCGGCTCGGCCTCGCCGACCAGACGAGCGAGAAGGGCGAGAGCGTCCTGCTCGAGAAGCTGCGCGAGGCGGCGCCGCGCCGGCCGGTCGAGCCGCCGGCCGGGCTCGTCGTGAAGCTCGGGCGCGGGCTCAGGCTCTGGCAGTCGCCCGTGGTGATGGGCACGGTCGCGATCCTGTGTGCCGCCTTCGCGATCGACGGCGGCATCGGAATCTGGCAGCAGCGCACCCTGCAGCAGCAACGCCAGGCGCGGCTGCTGCTCGAGCACGAGGCGCGCAGCTCGCTCTACGTCGAGCTGAAGAGCATCGTGCCGGCGGACGACGGCAAATCCTACCGCATGACCATGGCCCTGCAGAACATCGACAGCGCGCGGCCGCTCTACGTCATGCTGAACGCCGTCGGAATCTACGTGCAGTCCGGCATGACCTGGCAGCAGGTGCCGTCGCGGCCGGTCGGCGAGGCGAGCACCGGCGTGATCAGGCTGACCGACGCCTACTCCTACGAGGTGCTGTTCACGCCCGAGGTGGCGAGCTGGACCGAGCTCATCCCGGGCTACATGCATGTCCGCATCCAGGCCGACATGCTGATCAGCCGCAGCGCCCAGCCCGGCAACGACATCGTCGAGCGCCGCACGCCGTTCTACGTCTACCTCAAGCCGCACGGCGCCAACGATGCCGACATCAAGGCGCGCGGGAAGATGTCGGGCACGCCGCCGGTCTTCATTCCGATGCCGCCGCATTGAGTCGTTTCCTCCCGCGCGCCGGCGTGGGGAGGAAGCTCTGACTACGCCGCTACCGCCGCCTCGCTCGCCGGATCCCCGGCGATGCGGCTGTGCCACATGATGCGGCGCTGGGTCATGTCCCAGGGGGTGGCCTGGTGCATCAGGCAGCGATTGTCCCACACCACCGCGTCGCCCGGCGCCCAGTCGTGGTGATAGATGCGCGGCGGCTGGCAGGCGAAGTCGATCAGTTCGCGCAGCAGCCGGTCGGACTCCTCCTGGGCGAGACCCGGGATGTTGTGGGCATGGCGGCCGGCCAGCAGCGACTTGCGGCCGGTTTCGGGATGCGTCTTGACCAGCGGACGCAGCGGCACCGGCCCGTCGTGGAAGCCGTAGCCCGAATACTGGCCGTCGGCCTTCTTGGTCTGATGGCCGAGGCGGCCCTGGCTGTAGTGCAGCGAATGATAGGCGTTCAAACCGTCGATCCTGGCCTTCATCGCGGGATCGAGAGCGTCATAGGCGGCGCGCATGTCGGCGAAGCCGGTGCGGCCGCCGATGCTCGGCACGACCTCGGCGCTGAACACCGCGCCCTTGGCTTGGACCGGCATGTAGGTGCTGTCGTGATGCCAGCCCATGTTGCCCTTCAGGATCTTGATGACGTCGTCATTGTCCTTTTCCGGCCGGATGGTGCCGTCGGAACGGACGTTGCTGATCGCCGTCATCTCGAACTCAAGTGGACCGAAGCGCTTGGCGAAGGCGATCTGCTGGTCGCGCTCGAGATGCTGGTCGGGGAGGATGAGCAGCGCATATTGCAGCCACGTATCGTAGAGCGCGCGAAAGGTCGGCTCATCGACATCGGCGACCTTGATGCCGCGCACCACGGCGCCGAAAGTCGTGCCCTTGAGCGGTTCGACATCGAACATGCAGGACCTCCCGGTATCTGGCCCAGTATTTGGCCAAGTCTACCGGTCAAGCGCCGCCATCCTCAAGTGACGCGGCCGTGCTTGGCGGGAATGGCAGCGATGAGCGTCCGCCGGTTCTGACGGCCTCGGCGGCTTTGTGGCCACACAAAAGGAAACGGCCGGGCAGAGCCCGGCCGTCCCTGAAGACTTGATCTTCGGATCGCTTACTGGACGACGATCTCGACACGGCGGTTCTGCGGCTCGCGCACGCCGTCGCCGGTCTGCACCAGCAGGCCCTGCTCGCCACGGCCGATTACCGCGATCGCCGGCGCCGGCACACCTTCACGCACGAGGGCGTCCTTCACCGCGTTGGCGCGGCGCAGCGACAGCGCCATGTTGTAGGCCTCCGGGCCCGACGTGTCGGTATGGCCGGTTGCCGTGATGCGGGCACTGCCCTTGGCCTTGAAGGCGTCGGCGGCCTGCTTGATCGTGTTCAGCGCCTGCTGGCTCAGGTTCGAGCGGTCCCAGTCGAAGAACACCATGAACGACGGCGGCGCCACGGCCGGCGGCGGCGGTGGCGGCGGCGCGACGGTCGGCCCGCCGAACTTGTACTGCACACCGGCAAGAACGCCGATGTTCTGGCTCTGGAAGCTCACGGTACCGATCGGCGTGTTCACGCTGGGATTGGTCGTCCCGGTGTAGCGCCCTTCGAGCATGAACCGCAGCGAATCGGTGGCATTGTAGGCAAGGCCCACCATTCCCTGGTAGGCGAACTGGGTGCTTCCCAATGAGGTGTTGCTGTCGATGAAGGCAATGCCGGCGCCGGCGCCGATGTACGGCGTGATCGTCGAGGCCGGCATGAAGTCGTACAGCAAATTGGCCATGACGGTGAGCTGGCCCACCTTCCCGTTGATCGCAGTCCCGGGAACGTTCGCCGAGGTCGGCAACTGACCGTAACCCACTTCCAGTTCCAGGCGCGGGCCGACAAAGTCGTAGCCGGCCTTGCCGCCTACGGCCCAGCCGGTCCACGTCGAAGCATTTGGATTGGTTCCGATGCTCCACTCGGCTCCACCGCCGGCGCCGAGATAGAATCCTGGAAACGGATTGATCGATTGTGCGTGACTCACGACCGGCAGCAGGCCCATGACGCCTGCAACGAAAAACTTCTTCATTTGAGAATTGTCATCCCTCGCTCACTTCAGATGCACCAGCAACGCAGCAAGGGCCGCTCGGTTGCCACACTTACCACGATTTTGTCTCTGTCTCGCCGCGCGAGGATAGAGCCGCCTTCCCTCTTCCTGCGCTTCGCCAAAGCGCCGCGATTGCGCCGTCACTGCCAGCACCACAGGGTGGTGCGTTCAGCCTCACAGATAGGCCGCGATCTGAAGGCAGAAGCCTAGGGCGATCAGGATAAGACCAGCGTAGCTGTATCGCAGCGACAGGTTGGCAGTGTCGCGATCAACGTCGATGTCGGCGAGTCGCTATCCACCGTCTCCGCCCAGCCATCAATTCCTCGGATGCTCTCTAAGATCGCATCAAGCCGGGTGACGCGGTTCTCTGCGTCGGCGCGAAGGCGACGCTGGACACGCACCAGATCAACACCAAGCATCATGACCCCGGCAAGGTCGATGGCTAGTCCTGCTACCTGAGGAAAATCACTGCCCCTCCGTTCGATGTCACGCAGCACAACATCGAACTCCGGTTCTCCGTGGCTATGCGAAGGATCAGCTGTTCGACCTTTCGCTTGATCCGGGGTCTGCCCGGACCCCGACGCGTCTTCGAGCCATCGAGCTTGCGGGCGACAAGCTTGCCCAACCCAAGATCGTGTCCGGCCGGGCTACGGTCGCAACCTCAGCGAGGGCTTTTCGGCCTCACCGATGACCGATCTCGCCGAGTGCCCCTCGCCCGGTACGCGCCGACGCAGCACATTCGATTGATGCCGCAAGAGCACGATCTCAGCCTCCAGTCGCGCCTGCGTCTTGAGCGGCGAGACCAGGACATGGAGAAGCAGGATGGGAATCCGATCATCGCGAATTTAACTAGCCGATCCCGCTGCTCATACCATCCCGGACGAGGTTCCCGGTATAGACACCCGACGCACGATACCTTTTTCTCCCCCTAGCCGAGATTGCGGCGGCAGTCATCTTGTTGGATGCTTCCCTGATTAGGGAGAGAAGCGAAATGCTTATCGAGTTGAGCGACCGGCCGCCATCGGAAGGGCTCACGCGCTACTTATACACACCATCACCAATAGGCAGAGCTGGTTCTTCGGTCTCGGTTCCGATGAAGCGGCAGCACCGCCGCTTCGTCCCGACGCCGAGCACCGTCCGGTGTTTGCTCGCCCGACTGCGAAATGCACTGAGAACAATCGTCGACCGCCTCTGTCTATGGCCTTCCCTGAAGGATGTCGGCGGCAATCATGCGCTGCGCTTCTGGAATCCCAAACCGACAGCATTCTTCGTGTCGACCGTCATCGGTCAGCGTCAGCGGGTTCGGCAGGAAACGATCAACTTTGATGTTGTTGAACCCCCTTATGGTGCCGTGTATCTCCTCGCCAGCCATGTCAGAGGTGAACATAAGCCCCTTAAACGCCGTAGCCTTTACGTGATTTCCTAGCGTCTGGTACCAGTTGAAGCGGCGCTGCGGCGGCGTCGAACCGGCATCGACGATAAACTCAGGGCTAATCTCGGGCTGGGGCGGAATAGTGGCGACCGGGCGCGTCGTTGCATCCGAATGGAAGAAGGCTGCATCTACTGAGGCCACCAGTGAAGGCCGCAGTCCTAATCGGCTGATTGATGCGGCAAAGTCTATAGCATTGCGTCCGCCCGAACTGCTGCCGTGAATGTAGATTCGATCAGGCTTCGCATGCAGCACTCCCATCAGCGCAGTGAGGTGGAAGGAAATTGAAGCGAACATGCTGGTCGACGCGGCCCCAATAGTGGTCGTCTTCCGGCCAAGGCGGATCAGCAGCCGATTGCTGAATGGATGGATCATTATCTCGTTATTGAACGGCTGATCCGGCTTTGGCCTGTAGATCTGGATCAGTCTAGTGATGAGTACCTCATCGGGTTTGAGCATCCCCTCAACGCGAGCGCCCTGAAAGCGCACGACAATGTCGGCCGGGACGCGAGGCAAAGGCCTTGGTTCGGGCTGAGGGCTTTGAGCGATGTCGTCGTCCATCTGGCGGATGGTCTTTATGCCGATGACGTCATCGATTCGGTCGGCGAAATTGCGGATACTCCGCCCTCGCTTGTAAGCGGCCACCGCAAGCGCAAAGGCAGCATCATAAACGCCGTTGACTTCAAAGCGAGGGATATTCAGCGCTGGTTCGCTTTCTTGGATTTGCTGAAGAGCGGTTTGGACCTTGCGGATGTGTTCGCCGGACCGGTTGTCGGTCTTCGAAAAGTGGCTTTGTACCTGTGTCGGATGCCCGTTCGCGCAGTTCTCGAGCATTTTAGCAACGGCTGGATCACCCTCGGTGAAGAGCTTCGAGTTCAGTGTCCCCATAATGCCCCCCCGCCAACTCTAACGTGTAACTCAGCGGATGGTATGTCGGCGCGCAACCCTCTCGCAAGGCGATGCTGGCCGCACAAAGGAGCGCGCACGGCACAAGGCATCAACGTATGAGCTAGGCTTAGGCTAGGGTCCAGACTCAATTAGAGCCAGTATGCGACGGTGGCGGCGAGGTGAACAGCAGCGAGGAAATTGCGAGCCAGCTTGTCATATCGAGTTGCGATGCGGCGGAAGTCTTTGAGGCGGCAGAAGCAGCGTTCGATGACGTTGCGGCCCTTGTAGGCTCGCTTGTTGAAGGGATGGATGACGACGCGGTTGGATTTGTTGGGAATGACCGGCTTTGCGCCAAGGCCGATGATCTGAGCGCGCAGCTTGTCGCCGTCATATCCTCTATCGGCAAGGAGAGCCTTGATAGCGGGGGCAAGCG
>JAEZIF010000420.1 GCA_023416135.1 Pseudomonadota bacterium | reverse complement strand
TCTCGCGTGGCGGCATACCAGCTTGCGGGATAGTCGATGTCACTCATTCCGGCTAAGGATGGCATGGCAATTGGTCCGGAGGAACGATGTCGCTCGATTTCGATGCCGTGGTCATCGGTGCCGGCTTTGGCGGCATGTACATGCTGCACCGGCTGCGGCTCAAGGGTTTCAAGGTGCGGGTTTTCGAGACCGGCAAGGGTGTCGGTGGGACCTGGTACTGGAACCGTTACCCCGGCGCGCGCTGCGACGTGGAGAGCGTGCAGTACTCCTACCAGTTCTCGCCCGAGCTGCAGCAGGAATGGGAGTGGACGGAGCGCTACGCCACCCAGCCCGAGATCCTGCGCTATGCCAATCACGTCGCCGATCGCTTCGACCTGCGCCGCGACATCAGGTTCGAGACGCGCGTCACCCGGGCCACGTTCGACGAGGGGGTGCACGCCTGGACCGTCGAGACGGACAAGGGTGACCGCGTGAGCGCCCGCTTCGTGGTCACGGCGCTGGGCTGTCTCTCCTCTCCCAACACGCCCGACATTCCCGGGCTGGCCGACTTCAAGGGGCCGACCTATCACACCGGCAACTGGCCGCATGAAGGCGTCGACTTCACGGGCAAGACCGTGGGAGTGATCGGCACCGGCTCGTCGGCGATCCAGTCGATCCCGATGATCGCCAGGCAGGCCAGGCACCTGACGGTGTTCCAGCGCACGGCCAATTACACCGTGCCGGCGCACAACAGGCCGCTCGATCCCAACTATGTGCGCGAGGTCAAGGCGAACTACCCGGCGATGCGCCGGCGTGCCAAGGCGACGCCGCCCGGCATCGACTTCAAGATCAACATGGCCTCGGCCATCGCCACGCCCGAAGCGGAGCGGCAGCGCGAGTTCCAGGAGCGCTGGGACTATGGCGGGCTGGGCTTCATGGCCTCCTTCTCCGACCTGCTGCTGAATGACGGCTCGAACAGGACCGCAGCCGACTTCGTGCGCGCCAAGATCCGCGAGGTGGTGAAGGACCCCGAGCTCGCCGATCGGCTGACCCCGCGCAACGTCATCGGCTGCAAGCGTTTGTGCGTCGACACCGGCTACTGGGCGACGTTCAACCAGCCGCACGTCACTCTGGTCGATGTCGGTGATGCGCCGATCGAGCGCATCACGGCCGATGGCCTGCGCGCCGACGGCAAGGACTACACGTTCGACTGCCTCGTGCTGGCGACCGGCTTCGACGCCATGACCGGCGCGCTGCAGCGCATCGACATCCGCGGCCGCGGCGGCCGCAGCCTGCGCGACAAATGGACCGAGGGACCGAAGACCTATCTCGGCCTCACCATGGCGGGCTTCCCCAACCTCTTCACCATCACCGGTCCCGGCAGCCCGTCCGTCCTGACGAATATGCTGCCGTCGATCGAGCAGCACGTCGAATGGATCGCCGACTGCATCGAGCACATGCGCGCACGCGGTGCCACGTCGATCGAGGCCGATCGCGATGCCGAGGAGGCGTGGGTCGGCCATGTCGGTGACGTCGCGGGCCCCACGCTGCGCTCGTCCTGCAGCTCGTGGTACGTCGGCGCCAACATCCCCGGCAAGCCGCGCGTGTTCATGCCCTACATCGGCGGCTTCCCGGCCTACGTCGAACGCTGCGAGGCCGTGGTCAGGAACGGCTACGAGGGCTTCGCCGTCGTTTAATCGGCGGCGACAGCTGCGCCGTCGCTGCGCGGGTCGGCGCCGCCCAGGCGCTCGCCGGTCGTGGCATCGATGGTGATGCCGTTGGCATGGCCCGCCGTCTCGTCCCAGTCGCCCCACCGGTCGAGGATGTGGCCGCGCCGGTCCAGCTCGGCGATGGTCTCGCTTGGAAATCGTGCTTCCATATGCAGGGTGTCGCGCGGCTCGAGGAGGCCGAAGCGGCCCGAGAGGAAGCGCGGCATGTCGAGCGCCTGCTGGATATCCAGTCCATGGTCGATCAGGGCGCTGTAGAGCTGCATGTGGATCTGCGGCTGGCCGTCGGCGCCCATGCAGCCCAGCACGGCCCACAGCTTGTCGTTCCTGAAGGCGAGTGACGCGATCAGCGTGTGCAACGGTGTCTTGCCCGGCTCGAGGCGATTAGGACTCTTGGGATCGAGCGAGAAGTAGGCCGCACGATTCTGCAGCACCACGCCGGTGCGGCCCGCCACCACCGCTGCGCCGAAGCTGCCATAGAGCGAATGGATCAGTGAGGCGGCGTTGCCCGCCCGGTCGACCACGCCGATGTACACCGTGTCGCCGGTCAGGCTGCCGTAGGAGGGGATGCGGTCCCACGGCAGGGCGCGATCGGGATCCATCAGGGTCCGCCGCTCGTCCGCATAGGCCTTGGAGATCAGCCGCTCCATCGGCACGTCGGCGAAGCGTGGATCGGCGAGATGCCGGTCGCGGTCGTGATAGGCGACCTGCTTGGCCTGCACCATCAGATGCACGGCGTCGGGCCCGAGGAACGGCCGTCTGTGCAGCTCGAGGGGTTCCAGCAGGTTCAGCATCTTCAGCACCGCGAAACCTTGGGTCGGCGCCGGCGTCTCGTAGATCGTGACGTCGCGATAGCGGCCCTTCAGCGGTTCGCCCCAGCGCGCCGACTGCGCCAGGAGATCGTCGGCGGTGAAGAAGCCGTCGTTGGCGTCCGAATAACGCACGAGCTCGCGTGCCACCTCGCCGTCATAGAAGCCGTACCAGCCGTCGCTGGCGATCGCTTCCAGCGTCCGGGCGAGGTCGGCATTGGTGAGCACCGGTTCTTCTTTGAGGAAGATTGCCGCTGCTTCGGGACTTCTGGCGAGATCCTCCCGCGCCGCCGCCCGCCAATGCGCAAGCCGAGCCGTCACCGGAAAGCCGTCGCGCGCGAAGCCGATGGCGCTTTCCAGGCAGCGCTTGAGCGGCAGCCGGCCGTAGGCGGCATGCGCCATGGTCCAGCTGGCGACGGAGCCGGGCACGGTGAGCGTGCCGGGCAGCGGTCCGCGATACGGCACCTCGTCGAGACCGCGACGCTGGAAGGCCTCGATCGTGCCGCGCGACGTCGCGCGGCCGCCACCGTCGATGTAGCGCACGGCATCGGCCGCAGCGTCGTAGATCAGCCAGAAGGCATCGCCGCCCACACCGGTCATGTGAGGGTAGAGGACGGAAAGGGCGGCACTGGTCGCGACCGCTGCATCGACGGCCGTGCCGCCGTCGCTGAGAACGTCGGCCCCGGCGCGGCTCGCGAGCGCGTGCGGACTGGTCACCATGCCATGCGGCGAACGTGTTACCGGACGGCCGGCGCGGAACTCGATCATGATGGTTGGGTGACTAACACATCCTCATCAGGGCGAGGAGAGTTTGTGGCGGAACCGAATTTCTCTCATCAATTGACAGCGCCTCGATCACTTTCTAATGCTTAACTCCAAGGTTAAGTGAAGGCTGCATCGATGCTGAAGACGCTTGCCATCATCGGCGCGATCGTCGCTGCCGTCATTGCCGGCATTCTGATCTACGCCGCGACCAGGCCCGATTCCTTCCGCGTCCAGCGCGTCGTTCTCATCGATGCGCCGCCGGACAAGGTTTTTCCGCTGATCGACGATCTCAAGGCGTGGTCCGCCTGGTCGCCCTACGAGAAGAAGGATCCGGCGATGAAGCGCACCTTCGGTGCTGTCACTGCCGGCAAAGGCGCCACCTATGCCTGGGAAGGCAACGACGAGGTTGGCCAGGGCAGCCTGGAGATCGTCGAGAGCAGCCCGCGCAAGATCGTGATCAAGCTCGATTTCCTGAAGCCGTTCGAGGCCCACAACATGGGCGAGTTCGTGATGAACGCGAAGGACGACGGCACGTCCGTCACCTGGGCGGTCCATGGGCCCAGTCCCTATATCTCGAAGGTAATTGGCACGTTCATGAATCTCGACGACATGATCGGCCGCGATTTCGAGAAGGGCCTGGCCGATCTCAAGGCCGCCGCCGAGAAGAAGTAGTCAGCCCACCATCGTCAGGAGTAGGCAATGTCTCGTGCCCTGTGCGCGCTCGTTCTTTCGTTTGCCTTGTCGTCGTCTTTGATCGCTCCCGCGCAGGCGCAGAGCACCCAGCCCAACGGCCTGCCGCCCGGCGTCTACATGGGCGAGGCCGACTACAAGCAGGCGCCCGCCGGCACCTACGCGCTCGACCCCGACCATGCCTCGGTAATCGCCCGAGTCTCGCATCTGCGCTACTCGTGGAGCATCTTCCGCTTCGACCGCATCGGCGGCACGTTGAAGTGGGATCCGGCCAACACCGCCAATTCCTCGTTGACGGCCGAGGTCGAGACGGCGTCGATCACCTCCAACGTCAAGGGCTTCGCCCAGGAGCTTTCCGGCAACAACTACCTGAAGTCGTCGGCCTTTCCCGAGGCGACGTTCGTGTCGACCGCGTTCCGGCAAATGAGCATGCGCCGCGGCAAGGTCGACGGCCAGCTCACGCTGATGGGCAAGACCAAGGCGGTGACGTTCGACGTCGAGCTGGTCGGCGCCGGCAAGGGCTTCGGCGACCGCCCGCGGATCGGCGCCAATGCCAAGGGAAGCATCAATCCGGTCGATTTCGGCCTGCCATCCTTGTTCGGCGACGCCATCGAAATCGTAATCGACGTCGAGTTCCAGAGGGAGCCATGAACGTCGTCGCGCGACCGGCAACCGAGCTCGTCATGAAGCGCGAGGTCGCGGGCCCGCGCGAGCGGGTGTTCGCGGCCTGGACCGACGCCGCCCAGGCGGCCCACTGGTGGGCGCCGCGCGGCTTCACGACGCTTTCCTGCGAGATGGACGTGCGCCCGGGCGGTGCCTGGCGGCGGCGCATGCGCGCGCCCGACGGCAGGATAATCACCAAGCACGGTGTCTATCGAGAGATCGCCGCGCCCGAACGCCTGGCCTTCACCTACAACACCGAAGGCGGCGGCATCGACGATCCCGAAACCCTGGTGACCTTGACCTTCGCCGACCTCGGCGGTCGCACGCAACTCACCTTGCACCACACGCTTTTCGAGACCGACGCGCAGGCCAGCGACCACGAGGGTGGCTGGACCGGCAGCCTGGAGCGCCTTGCGGCCTTGATCGCGAGGAGCGAGCCATGAAGCTCGCCGTCAGGTCGTCCACGACCCCGTCGTGCGAGATGGACGTCCGCCTGCCAAGCCATTGACGATTTACCAAGGAGAGCCTCATGACCGTGCAACAATCCCCGAGCGTGCAGCCTTACCTCTTCTTCGACGGCAAGTGCGAGGAGGCGATCGAGTTCTACAAGAGCGCGATCGGCGCCAAGGTCGACATGCTGATGCGCTTCAGCGAGAATCCCGACAAGCCCGATCCCAGCCACATGCCGCCCAATTCGGGAGACAAGGTGATGCATGCCGCCTTCCGGGTGGGCGATACGCAGATCCTCGCTTCCGACGGTCACTGTGCCGGCAAGCCCTCGTTTCAGGGCTTCGGCCTCACGCTGAGCGCCAAGGACGACGCCGAGGCCGAGAAGCTTTTCGCCGCCGTCGGCAAGGGCGGTCAGGTACAGCAGCCGCTGGTGAAGACCTTTTTTGCTTCCAAGTTCGGCATGGTCTCCGACCGCTTCGGCATCATGTGGATGGTGATCGCGGAAGCGAAGTAGGACTCACAATGCGGACCGCGGACGTCTCGCCCGCGGTCCGACTATGAGCCGCGCTAACGCTTGTCGACGTTGGCGCTGCGCAGGGGAACGCCGAACTCGCGGCGGCAGACCTCTGCCAGCACCGCAACGCCTTGCTTGATCGCCTCGGGCTCGGGATTGGCGAAGCAGAGCCTGAGCCGGTTCCTCGAATAGGCAGGGTTCACGGACCACTCCGGGCCGGGATTGATCGACACGCCGGCCGCCAGCGCCGCCTGGGCGAGCTTCACCGTGTCGACGTTCTCGGGCAGCTTGACCCAGAGATAGATGCCGCCCGGCGGGTCGCCGAACTCGGCGGCGGTGCCGAACTGCTCGGCCAGCGCCTCGCGCAGGACCTGCATCTTGCCGGCCAGCAGCTTGTTGCTGCGAACCACGTGGTCGGCGAAGTGCTTGCTGCAGTACTCGGCCAGGATCATCTGCTCGATGCCACCCGTGCCGGCATCCTGCTTCAGCGCCTGCAGGCGCGACAGGACGTCCCATTTGGCGACGATGTAGCCGACGCGGAGCGCCGGCCCGAGCGACTTTGAGAACGAGCCGATGAAGATCACGCCTTCGCCTTTGGCCATGGCGTAGAGCGACCGCGGGCGCTTGTTGGTCCAGATCAGATCCGAGTAGCACTCGTCCTCGAAGATTATCACGCCATACTCGGCGGTGAGCTTCAGCAGTTCGGCCCGGCGCGCCTCGCTCATGATGGCGCCCGTGGGATTCTGGATCGTCGGGATCGTGTAGATGTACTTGGGCTTGATGCCCTTCTGCTTCAGCTCCTCGAGCCTCTGCTTCAGCACGTCGAGCCGCAGCCCCTCATCGTCGAGCGGGATGCCGATGGCGTTGACGCCGATGCGGACCAGGCGGGAGATCGCGCTGCCGTAGGTCTCCTGCTCGACCAGGATGGTGTCGCCCTTGCCCACCAGCAGGCTGTTGACCAGGGCGAGGCCCTGGGTCGAACCGGACGTGATCAGGATCTCGTCGGCCGCGCAGTCGATGCCGGCATGGCTCTTCAGCTTGCGGGTGAGGAACTCGCGCAACGGCCTGTAGCCCAGCGGACCGGTGTGATTGTAGGTCGAGAGCATGGCGCCTTCGCGCCGGAGCACCGCCGTCGATGCCGCGATCAGGTCGCCGACGGGAACCTGCTCGGCGGCGATGTGGCCGCCGATGAAATTGTACTTGGGAAAGCCGTTCCACTTGAGGGCGGGAGCCGGCGCGTCGGGCGCCAGAAGGGACGCGACGTCGAAGGGCGCGGTCATGAGCGGTTCCTCACTTGTTTGACCCATTGCTGGGCCAAGCCCGCCCGATTCGCAACCGCTTTGGCCGCTACAAGGTCACGGCGCGGAACGAATGGGCGTCGGCCATGTTCCAGGGCTGGGCCCAGCGCGGCGGCGCCGTGCCGTTGATCAGTGCTTTGTCGGCCAGGGCCGGATAGACGTCGGCGAAGGTCACGACCTCGCTCGGCGTGATGCGGCGCGAGATGTGGATCGGCTTGAAATCGTTGGGATGCTCCAGGCCAGCCGCCGCCGTCAGCTCGGCGAGCTCATGCACGGTGGCGCGATGGAAGTTGACCACGCGCTGAACCTTGTCCGGCACCACCAGCGCGCGCTGGCGCGTCGGATCCTGGGTGGCGACGCCGGTCGGACAGCGGTCGGTATGGCAATGCTGCGACTGGATGCAGCCCACGGCGAACATGAAGCCGCGCGCGGCGTTGCACCAGTCGGCGCCCAGCGCCATGGCGCGCACGATGTCGAAGGCGGTGATGATCTTGCCGGCCGCGCCGAGCTTGATGCGGTCGCGGACGCCGATGCCGACAAGAGCATTGTGCACGAAGTAGAGGCCCTGGCGCATCGGCTTGCCGATGTGATCGACGAACTCCATGGGCGCCGCGCCCGTGCCGCCTTCCTTGCCGTCGACGACGATGAAGTCGGGATAGATGCCGGTCTCCAGCATCGCCTTGCAGATCGCCAGGAATTCCCATTCGTGGCCGATGCAGAGCTTGAAACCCGCGGGCTTGCCGCCCGACAACCGGCGCATCTCGGCGATGAAGCGCATCATCTCGACCGGCGTGGCGAAGGCCGAATGGCGCGACGGCGAGATGCAGTCCTGACCCATCGGCACGCCGCGGGTCTGCGAAATTTCCCGGCTGACCTTGGGCGCGGGCAGGACGCCGCCGTGGCCGGGCTTGGCACCCTGGCTGAGCTTCAGCTCGACCATCTTGACCTGCGGGTTCTTCGCCCCCTCGGCGAAGCGCTCGGGCGAGAACGTGCCGTCGTCGTTGCGGGCGCCGAAGTAGCCCGAACCGATCTCCCAGACGATGTCGCCGCCGCCCTCGCGATGATAGGGGCTGTAACCGCCTTCGCCGGTGTCGTGGTAGAAGCCGCCGATCTTGGCGCCCCCGTTCAGCGCCCGGATGGCGTTGGCGCTGAGCGACCCGAAGCTCATGGCCGAGATGTTGAAAACCGACGCCGAGTAGGGCTGCGCGCATTCGGAGCCGCCGATCGTGATGCGGTGTGGCTCGCGGCTCACCGGCGTCGGCGCGATCGAATGGGACATCCACTCGTAGCCTGGCACGTAGACGTCGTAGTTGGTGCCGAACGGCCGCACGTCGAGTGCGTTCTTGGCCCGTTGGTAGACGATGGCGCGCCGGTCGCGGCTGAACGGCATGCCGTCCTTCTCGCCTTCGAAGAAGTACTGGCGCATTTCCGGGCGGATCGCCTCGAAGATGAAGCGTAGATGCGCCGCGATCGGGTAGTTGCGCAGGATCGCGTGCGGCTTCTGGAAGAGGTCGATGATCCCGACGCCGGTCAGGAACAGCGATATGCCGAACAGGATAGCCCAATGGAACGACCACAGGCTGAACGCCCACGCCAGGCCGAACACCACGGTGCACAGCGCGGCAAGCGTCAGCGTGATGAAACGCGGCGAAAAGGGCAGTTGGAGCGGCGACATTCGTTCCCTCACTTAGGTCTTGGATCGCGCAACCGGGCGTCGGGCCGGGCGAGCTTTCCCTGCCGCAGCAGATTCACGGCGGCGATCAGCGCTCGCGCGGCATTGCGCGTTTCTTCCTGGAAGTCCTGGTCGCGATCGAGCGCGTCATGGCTCGTAGCATAGGGTTCGTAATAGCCGACATAGCGGTCGAGCTCGCCGGCATGGCCGGATGAGACCAAGCCCATATCCTTCAGCCAGTCGACCAGGATCCTGCGCAGGGTCTCGGCGCCGGCGGTATCGCCGTGCACCACGACGGAGAAGGCCCGGCCGGCGAGGTGGCGCGGGTAGTGCCAACCCTTCATCTCGAGCTCCTTGGCCTTCCGCGGGTCCTTGCCGCCGGTCGACGTCGGGTCGGGGTTGCCGCCGTCGGCGCACACCAGGCGATCGATCATCGACTTCAGGCCCGACGGCGCCTGATACCAGTTGACCGGCGTCACGATCATGACGCCGTGGGCACGGACCCACATGGGATAGATTTCGTTCATCCAGTCGTCCTGCTGCCCCAGGGAATGGTTGGGATAGCAGGAGCACGGCCAGTGGCAGAGTGGCATGGCCGTCGATACGCAGGCCTTGCAGGGATGGATGATGCGGCCGTACTCCGAGGTGAGACGGCTGAGATCGAGCAGCTCGACTTCGAGATCGCGCTCGCGGGCGAAGACCCGTCGGGCGATCTGCACCAGGCGCCAGGATTTGGACATCTCGCCCGGGCACGTCTGGTCGCTGCGCGAGGAGCCGTTGACCAGCAGGATACGGGACTTCGACGAGCGTGACCTTTGTTCCCGCTCGGCGCGCTTGATCGCCCTGCTGGCCGCGGACCATTCGACCGAGAGCGCGTAGGTGGGGTCGGCGTAGCCGGCGCCGGCGGGCCTTGTGCGCGGCGACTTGCGACTCTCGTTGTAGCCATCCCATGCCGTGTCGACGATGCGCTCGATTTCCTTCTCGACCGGCTTGAACGCGGGATCGGAGAAGCGGCGACGCACGCGGCGGCCGAACTCGGCCTTGTCCAACGCTGCGCTCGGCATGCCTTTGCGGATCTTTGCTCTCACGACAACGCTCTCCCAACTGCGCCGAGGATAGCGTGTTATCTTCGTTGCTTGTTGCGGGAAAAGGCCTGCAGCGCCCTGAGATGAGAGGCCGTGGCCGACAAGGCCTTGCGCTCGATCGCCCGGTAGTGACGTACCAGTTCCTCGCCGCGTGCCGTCAGCACGGCGCCGCCTCCCGTCTTGCCGCCGGTCTGGGCCGCGACCAGGGGCTCGCTGAAGCTGCGATTGATGTCGGCGACCAGTTCCCAGGCGCGCTTGTAGGACATGTTCATCGAGCGGCCGGCTGCCGAGATCGAGCCTTCGCGGGCGATGCTCTCGAGCAGCGCCACCTTGCCCGGGCCGAGTCGGCCTTCGTCGTCGAAATCGATGCGGATGCTGAGGTGAGGCATCGCTTTTCCTTAGCTGCGCTCGAACGAGACGCTCTTGATCACGGCATAGACCGGCAGGCCCGGCGCCAGCCCGAGCCGTTGCACTGATTTTGCCGTCAGCCGCGCGGTGAGGGCATCGCCGTTGCAATCGAGCCGGACCTCGGCCTGCCCGCCGTTGTCGGCGGGAACGACGGTGACGATGCGGCCGGCGAGCACGTTCAGCGCACTGATCTTCTCGGGTGGCCTGAGCGACAGCATGACGTCGCGGCCGCGGATATACGCGCGCACGGCGGCGCCGACCGGGGCGTCGAGGCGGGGCACCTGCAGTTCGCCGGCACGCGAGGTCAGCACCGTGAGCTGGAAGGGTTCGTCGTGGCGCGTCACCCGGGCATCGAGCACGCTGCCGCCGTCGCTCGGATCCGCCTGCGACAGGATGTCGGCGACGGGACCGACCGCGGTCACCTTGCCGTCGGTCAAGATGACGACCGTCGTGGCGAGCCGCGCCACCTCGGCGACGGAATGGCTGACGTAGAGGATGGGCACGCCCATCTCGTCGCGCAGGCGCTCGATGTAGGGCAGGATCTCGGCGCGCCGCGATTCGTCGAGCGAGGCCAACGGCTCGTCCATCAGCAGCACCTGCGGATGGGCGAGCAGGGCGCGACCGATGGCGACGCGTTGCTTCTCGCCGCCCGACAGCGAGGCCGGACGCCGCTCCAGCAGATGGTCGATGCCGAGAAGGTCCACGACCGGCGCGAGATCCGTGGCCGCTGCGCCGGCTTCACGGTTGAACCATCGTCCGTAGAGCAGGTTGCGGCGCACGCTGAAGTGGGGGAACAGGCGACTGTCCTGGAAGACGTAGCCGATGCGCCGCCGATGCCTAGGCACGAAGATGCCGCGCTCGGTATCGACCAGCACTTGCCCGTCGACGGCGACACGGCCGCGGTCGGGCCTCACCAGGCCGCCGACGATGTCGACGAGCGTGCTCTTTCCCGAACCCGAGCGGCCGAACAGCGCGGTCAGTCCCGGCGCGGCCGAGAAGCGCGCGCTGATCGTGAAGCTGCCGCGCCTATGGTTCACGTCGATGTCGAGACTCATGCTGTCTTCTGACGAACGCCGATGCGTCGCGCCAGCAACTCCGAACCGAGCAACGCCAGCATGGAAATGGCGATCGATACCAGTGTCAGCCGGAACGCGCCGGCGTCGCCGCCGGGAATCTGGGTGAAGGTGTAGATCAGCGACGGCAGGGTCTGCGTCTCGCCCGGAATGTTGGAGACGAACGTGATGGTGGCGCCGAATTCGCCCATCGACTTGGCGAAGCACAGGATGGCGCCGGCGATCACGCCCGGCAGGCAGAGCGGCAGGGTGACGGTTGCGAACACCCAGAGCGGATTGGCGCCCAGCGTGCCGGCCGCCGCTTCGAGCCGCGTGTCGACGGCCTCGATCGACAAGCGGATGGCGCGCACCAGCAGGGGGAAGCCCATGACGCCACAGGCCAGCGCAGCCCCGGTCCAGCGGAAGGAGAAGACGATCCCGAAATTGTCGGCCAGGAAGGCGCCGACCGGCGCGCGCCTTCCGAAGGTGATCAGCAACAGGTAGCCCGTGACGACGGGAGGCAGGATCAGCGGCAGGTGCACCAGCGTATCGAGCAGGCCCTTGCCCCAGAAATCCTTGCGCGCCAGCAACCAGGCGATGGCGAGACCGAAGGGCAGGCTGGCCAGGGTCGCGGTGGTGGCAACCAGCAGGCTCAGCCTGACTGCCGTCCATTCCTCC
The DNA here is from genome assembly GCA_023416135.1 of Pseudomonadota bacterium. Classification (GTDB taxonomy): domain Bacteria; phylum Pseudomonadota; class Alphaproteobacteria; order Reyranellales; family Reyranellaceae; genus Reyranella. The sequence continues at coordinate 2,158 of JAEZIF010000420.1, read as the reverse complement.
GGCGTCATGTCGACGAGTTGGACTTCACCAGGACCGTGAAGCCCTGCTTCTCGAAGGAGGTGCGCGCCTTGCCGCTGCGCAGGAAGTCGAGGAAGGCCTTGGCGTCGGCGTTGCTGGAATCCTTGGTCAGCGCCGCCGGGTAGATGATCGGCGGATGCGAATCCTCGGGGAAGGTGGCCACGATCTTGACGTTGGGCTCGGCGGCGGCGTCGGTGCTGTAGACGATGCCGAGCGGCGCCTCGCCGCGGGCGACCGGCAGCAGGGCGGCGCGCACGTTCTCGGCCTGGGCGATGCTGTCCTTCACGGCGGCCCACGCGCCGAGCTTCTCCAGCGCCGCCTTGCCGTACTTGCCGGCGGGCACCGAGTCGACGTTGGCCATGGAGAGACGGCCGCCGGCCAGCGCCTTGGCAAGATCGTCGCCCTTGATGGCGAGGGTCGCGGACTTGGAATCCCTGGGCGCGATGATCACGATCTTGTTGCCCAGGAGGTTGAACCGCGTGTCGTTCTTGATGAGGTTCTTGCCCTGAACGTAGTCCATCCAGTCGAGGTCGGCCGAGATGAAGATGTCGGCCGGCGCGCCTTGCTCCATCTGCTTGGCGAGTGCGGAGCTCGCGGCATAGGAGATCTTGGGCGCGGGTTTGCCGGTGTCCCTCGACCACGTCGCGGCGATCTCATCCAGCGCGTTCTTGAGGCTGGCCGCAGCGAAGATCACCACGTTGTTCTGCGCCTGGGCGATGCCTGGCACGAACGACAAGGCGACCGCCAGGCCGAGCCAACTCCGTCTCTTCAACATACCAGCCTCCGATTCAGGGAGTCGGTATAGTTGACTGGATATAGCGCCTCGTCCAGAGCTTGTTTGCAGCGAGTGTGATACGGCGCAGAGCAACGGCTGCGATCACCAGCAGCGAGGCGATGAGGACCTTCTGGGCCGGCCGGAAGGCGAGTTCCGGATCGAGGTTGGCCAACAGCGCAACGGTCGGATCGCGGCCATTCACCAGCCAGTACCATGCCGCCTCGAAGACGACGGTGGCGAGCGTTGCGGCAACGGCCAGGATCGCCAGCCCTGAGGAGCTGCGCTGCAGTTTCGCCGGCAGGGCGCGCCACAGCATCAGCCAGGCGAACAGGCCGGCGGTGAAGGCGGGCTCGCCGATCTTGATCTTGGACTGGATGAAGAAGTGGACGATGGCGATGAAGGCCGCCGGATAGATCAGCCAGTGAAGGCGCTTCCAGTTGCGCTTGAGCCGCTTCTGCCAGCCATCGGTCGAGGTGATGGCAAGAACGACGAGCGCCAACAGGGCGACGAAGCCGATGGTGAGATAGAAGCGCTTGATGATCTCGGTCGCGACCACGACCAGGTTCCATTTCTGGTCGAGCACATAGATAAGAAAGTGCGCACCGGCATACAGCGCGGCGGCGACGCCGATGCGTCGGCGGATCTGCACCAGCGGCATCCAGTCTAACAGCGCGCGCGCCGGCGTCATGGCGAGCGACATCATGAGGAAAATGACGGCCCAGTCGCCGGTCGCATGCGTGGCGAGCGTCACCGGCCTGGGCTCGAGGTCGCCGTTGTACCAGCGCCAGGCGAGCTCGAGCGCGGGCAGGCAGAGCCCGATCAGCGTCACGAGGCGCAGCCAGAAGATCTTCTGCTTGGCGGTCACCGGTGGACCTTACGCGATGCGTCGCTCAACGATAGCTCAAACTTATGTCATCCTCCGCTCTCCTCCCCGCAAGCGGGGAAGGAGAGGAAGGCGTCAGCGCTGGTTCCCGAACAGGAATCGGTAGGTGCCGATCGTCGGCGCCACCGAAACGCCAAAATTCCTGAGCTTCGCCGGAGAGAACGTCGCACGCGCTGCCGCGCCGACAACGCCCGCGTCGTTGCCCTCCAGCAATGCGACCCATTCGGCCTCATCGGCCCTGGGAGAGTCCATGCTCTTTGCCTGCAACGGCGCATTGGCGATCTCGAGATCGTTCTCTGCCGCCATGGCGCCGACCATGCCGGGCCGTTCGATCGCCTTGGGCAGCGCCGTCTTATTCAGCCATTCGACCAGGGCCTTGCGATCGCGCGGATCGGGCGTGAAGCGCACTGCCGCCATGGCGCCGCCGACGCCGTGCGCCAGGTCGGCCTGTACGCGCACGGCGAGCCGCGTGAACCTGGTGA
>JAEZIF010000318.1 GCA_023416135.1 Pseudomonadota bacterium | reverse complement strand
GTGCACTGCGCCTCGACAAGGTGCGGCTGGCCGCGCTCGAGGCGACGCTGCGACTCTATGCCGATCCGACGCGGCTTGCCGAGCGCCTGCCGACGGTGCGAGCGCTCGCCCGGTCGGCAGGCGAGATCAAGGCGCTTGCCGAGCGCCTGCTGCCCGTCGTCGCCAGGGCGATCGGCGGTGACGCCACGGTCGGCGTCGAGCCTGTGCGTGGCCAGATCGGGTCGGGTGCCTTGCCGGTCGATCTGCTGCCGTCGTTCGCGATCGCCGTACGCGGCAAGGGCCTCGATCGGCTGGCCGCCGCCTTCCGCAGCCTGCCCATCCCGGTGATCGGCCGCATCAGCGACGGCACGCTCTACTTCGACCTGCGCACGCTCGACGATGAGCCGGCCTTCACGGATCAATTGGACGCGCTTCGTGTCGTGGCTGGGTAGGATGTTCGGCGCCGAGCGCCGATTGCAGCAGGCGCTCGCCGCCTGGAACGAGGGCAACTTCGGCGTCGCGCTCGATCTGTGGGCGCCGCTCGCCCACCGCGGGCATGCGCGGGCGCAGAGCAACATGGGTGCGGCTTTCCTGGAGGGCCGGGGCGTCGAGCGCGATCCGGCCAAGGCAGTCGACTGGCTGCGGCGCGCCGCCGGGCAGGGCGATGTCGGCGGCCAGCGCAATCTCGCCCTCTGCTACTACGAAGGCTGGGGCGTCGAGCAGGATCACGAGCAGGCGGCGCACTGGTACGAAAAGGCCGCCGAGCAGGGCGATGCCGACGCCCAGGACATGCTGTCGTGGATGAAGCTTCTGGGCGGCGGCTGCGCGCAGGACTACGTTGCGGCGCGCGTGTGGGCCGAGAAGGCGGCGGCGCAGGGCCGTGCGGCGGCGATGGCGCGGCTGGGCGACATGCACCACAACGCGCTCGGCGTGGCGCGCGACCCGGCGCTGGCCGCCAGGTGGTGGGAGCGGGCGGCGACGCTCGGTCATGCCGAGGCACAGGCGATGCTGGGCGCGGCCTATCTCGCGGGCAAGGGCGTGGCGCGCGATCGCCGGCAGGCGCTGCACTGGCTGGAGCAGGCCGAAGCGGGCGGCGCCGGCGAGCTCGCCGCGGGTTTCCTCGCGCAGGCGAGGGGCCCTTCATGAGGACCGGGCCATGATCGTCGGGACCGCGGGCCATATCGATCACGGCAAGACCGCGCTGGTGAAGGCGCTGACCGGCGTCGACGCCGACCGCCTCAAGGAGGAGAAGGCGCGCGGCATCACCATCGATCTCGGCTATGCCTATTCGGACCTGGGCGACGGCCGCCAGCTCGGCTTCGTCGACGTGCCGGGCCACGAACGCTTCGTGCACAACATGCTGGCGGGCGCCACCGGAATCGACGCCGCTCTGCTGATCGTCTCGGCGGCCGAGGGCATCAAGCCACAGACCGTCGAGCATCTGCAGATCATCGACCTGCTCGGGCTGGAGCGCGGCATCGTGGCACTGACCAAGGCCGACCTCGCCGACGACGACCAGCTGCTCGAGCGCATGGCCGAGGTCGAGACGCTGCTCGCCACGACGTCGCTCGCGCGGGCGGAGATCGTGCCGGTTTCGGCGCTGACCGGCCGCGGTGTCGACGAGCTGAAGGCGAAGCTCCTGGCGTTGGGCGAGAGCGGCAAGGGGATTACGGGTTTCGCCAGGCTCGCCGTCGACCGCAGCTTCGTGCTGTCGGGTGCCGGCGTCGTCGTCACGGGCACCGTGCACGCCGGCGAGATCAAGGTCGACGACCGGCTGCTGTTGACGCCGTCGGGTCTGGAGGCGCGCGTGCGCTCGCTGCATGCTCAGAACCGGCCGGCCGAGGTCGGCCGTGCGGGCGAACGCTGCGCCCTCAACCTCACCGGCCCGCGTCTGTCGAAGGACGCTATCCGCCGCGGCGACTGGGTGGTCGGTCCCGAGCTGCATGCGCCGACCGACCGGCTCGACGTGCGTCTCAGCCTGCTGTCGTCGGAAAGCCAGCCGATGAAGCACTGGTCGCCGGTGCACGTCCATCTCGGCGCAGCCCACGTCATGGGCCGCGTGGCCCTGCTGGAGGGCGAGAAGCTCGCGCCCGGCGACACGGCGCTGGCCCAGCTCGTGCTCGACGAGAAAGTCGGCGCGCTCGCGGGCGACCGTGTCATCCTGCGCGATCCCTCGGCCATCCGCACGATGGCGGGTGCGGCCGTGATCGATCCCTTCGGCCCGCCGCGCAATCGACGCTCGGAGCGGCGGATGGCGGAGCTTGCGGCCCTGGCCGAACCCGATTCACGGGTGCTGCCCGAGCTCCTGCGGCTGGAGACGGGCTTCGTCGAGACCGGGCGCTTCGGCTTGGCGCGCAACCTGCGTCCCGTCGACGTCGACCAGCTCCTGCAGGCGGCGGGCGGAGCCAAGCTCGAGGGCTTCGGCTTCCTGGCCGACACGCTTGCGGCCGCGCGCAAGGACATCGTCGACACGCTCAAGGCCCATCACGAGGCCAAGCCCGACGCGCCGGGCCTGCAGCCCGAGCGCCTGCGGCTCGCGCTGAAAAAGCGCTGGCCGCCCGCCGTGTTCAAGGCGCTCCTCGACCAGGAGGTCAAGGCGAGGGCGGTGATGGTCGACGGCGCCTTCCTGCGCCTGCCCGGTCATTCGCTGACCTTGGGCGCGCGCGACGAGGCGCTGTGGCGCAAGATCTCTGCCGAGCTCGTCCGCGAGCGCTTCAAGCCGCCCAGGGTGCGCGATTTCGCCAGTGCCTATTCCGTGCCCGAGCCGGAGATGCGCAAGATGCTGCAGCGCCTGGCCAAGCTCGGCCGCGTCGTCGAGGTGGCGCCCGATCAGTATTTCCTGCGGCCGGTTGTGGCGGAGATGATCGCCATCGCCCACAGCTTCGGCCGCGAGTTCACCGCCGCCGAGTTCCGCGACAAGCTCGACAACGGCCGGAAGGTGGCGATCCTGATCCTGGAATTCTTCGACCGCCACGGCATCACCATCCGGCGCGGCGACCTGCGGCGCACCGTGCCGCAGAAGCTCGAACAGTTCGGTTCGGCCGGTGCGGCATCGACGGCCGCTGCCGACAGATGACAGCATTCGTTTTCTGGGGAATGATCGATGACGGAGGAGAAGCGCTCCCGGTGGGGCGGCTGGCCTTCAAAGCCAGAGAGGGCCGTTAGCCGGTTCTTAGTGGGTTCGACTCCCACTCTCTTCCGCCACTCCTAAAAGATCGCCTGGCCGCGCGCCTTCATGACGAAGCCGAGCGCCCGGAACTCGCTGTCCTTGCGGATGCTGGTGGCGACCTTGGTATCGCCGCTGAGGTCCGAGGCGGAGATCAGCTTGTCGGTTTCGGCGCTGCAGGCCATCGCCGCGGCATGGGCGAGGGTGGCGGGGTCCGTCGTGCTGGTACCGTCGGCCGCGGCGTTCCTCGCCAGGCAGGCATCGCGCGCCTCGTAGCTCTTTTCGATATTGACCTTTCGTCCGAGATCACCCGAGCGGACGAAGCTTCCTTCGCATCCTGCAAGTAGCAAGACGCAAACCATGACAACGTATCGCATCCAGCTCATCCCCCGTTGATCTGGCCTAGACGCAAAAATCATTACATGCACACCGCCGTCAAGATAGCAGTACGTCACAGGCTGACGGATGAATGATGACGTTGTATCAATGGCGCGGCCGGCGCCTGCCGGCGTGAATCGAGGCCTTGCTTCATGCGAATCGTTCTTGTTCTGGCTGTGTTGCTGCTCGGTGGCTGCTCGGGTGCCTATCACACCCCCAGTGACGGCAGGCTGCAGACGCGGATCAACGATTCGTACAAGGCGCGCGACGCCTGCCTGGCCAAGAACGCCGCCGCCGACGGCACCCTGAGCCTCGATGCGGCCTCGGTCGCGCAAGCCGCGGCGCTCGCCTGTTCCACCGAGACCGACAGGCTGATCGAGGTCACCAATCGCGACGGTGACCCGGTGGTCGCCAGCCGTATCCGACGGGATTCTGAGTTCCGAGCCATGGGCTACGTGCTGAAGGCCCGCGGCCAGTCGGGCGACTAGTCGCCTCTCTTTCTGGCGGCAAACGCAAACGGCGCAGGATCGAAAATCCTGCGCCGTCCACGACCGCCTCAGGTTGCTTCAGGGAGGAGGGCGGTCGAATCGGGAGAGGAGGGTTCCCCGATCCTTCCCGACACTCTCCCTCCGGTTGCTTACGGTGACCTTACCGCTTGCTGCAAATTCACCCGCAGGGTGGCCCGATGGGCGGGGATGCAGCCTTTGCGGCGGCGACGGCGTTGGTGGCAGGTGCTCGCATAGCCTGGGCACGCTCAGCCACAACAGGAGAGTTTCATGCTGCGATCGATATTGACGGCGGCAGGCGCTGCATCGCTGCTCGTTGGCATTGCGGCCTATGCCCAGACCCCCGGCGCGCCGGGTACGCCGCAGGCAGCCGGCCGGACGGGGGCCAATGTCGGCTCATTGACGTGTAACGTCGCGGGCGGCGTCGGCTTCGTGTTCGGCTCATCCAAGGATCTGAGCTGCCTGTTCACCCGGACCGACGGCGTCGCCGAGCGCTATACCGGCGAAATCAAGAAGTTCGGAGTCGATATCGGCTTCACCAAGGAAGCGCAGATCGTCTGGCTGGTCTTCGCGCCGGGCAACATCGGTCCGGGCGCGCTCGCCGGCACCTATGTCGGGGCGACGGCGTCGGCCACCGTCGGCGTGGGCGCCGGCGCCAACGTCCTGCTGGGGGGCGGCAACGGCCAGATCACGCTGCAGCCGGTCAGCGTCGAGGGCAGTGTCGGCCTGAACGTCGCCGCCGGCATCGCCGAGGTCGAGCTCAGGAAGGCCAAGTAGCGGGCGGCGGGTTAGCGACGCTCGGGAGCGCTTGCGATGGGGAGCCGGCGGGTACACCTTGAGCGGCGATGCCGTCCGCCGCCGACACCCTGATCGCCCGCCTGCAGGCCGACTGCACGGCCGCCGAGGCCGCCGAACGTGCCGTTCGCGCCGAAGTCGAGGCACAGCTCAAGGAAGCCGAGCGCGTCCGCGCCTTCGCGTGGCGGCGGCTGAGCGCGCTCGGCGACATGGCACGAATCGCCGCCCTCGAGCCCGACCGCAACATCGCCGTCGATCGTCAGCTCGTCGCCCTGTTCCGGGATATCGGCTGGATCGATGAGGGGCTGGACGAACTGGGCGAGGGCGCACGTCCCCTGCTCGACTGGCTGCGGCCGATCGCCGAAGCGCTGCACGCAGCGGCGTTCCCGGCGGAGGCCGACGGCGACGGCGAGCCGAAGGAGCCCGCCTTCGCCGACCCGATCGCGGCATTCCGCGCTTTCGAGGCCTGGTACGAGGCCGATCGCGGCCAGCCCTTCCTGCAGGTGTTCGAGCGCTACATGCCGCCGACGCCGGTCGTCGAGTTCTAGGATGAAGACCGACTTCGAGCACTGGCTCTCCGCCCAGTTCGGCGAGACCGGGCCGCTCACCCTGTTCATCGTTCTTGTGCGCATCGCCGGCGATGACGTCGTTCCCCTGAGATCGAGCTATGCCCATCTGACCGGCGACGACATGACATGGCGCGACATGCAGGGCCTGCTCGATCGCTCCGGCACGACGTGGGACGGCGTGGCATTCTTCGTAGGCCTCGGCCATGCCGGGGGGCCGCTTGCCGATGCCGCCGCGGCCCGCAAGCTGCGGGAAGTCGAAGCCGACGTGAAGGCCGATCATCTGGTTCTCAACCGCGGCCGGTTTTTCGACCGCAAGGGCCGGCATCTGCGCATCGACGAGGTCGCGCGATGACCAATGGTTCGGTACATCGCGCGGCGCGGCGCCTGACCGCAGCCGGCGCTGAGGCGCTGGAAGAGATCGTCGCCGAGGAGGTCGCCGTCGCCCTGGTTTACAACGGCGTCAGCCACGCCGTGATGATGGCCACGCCCTGCGATCTCGAGGATTTTGCCCGCGGCTTCTCATTGACCGAGCGCATCGTCGAAAATCCGTCGGAAATCTACGACATCGAGGTCGAGCCGGTCGAACGCGGCATCGAAGTGCGCGTCGATATCGCCGCCCAGCGCATGGCGGGACTGCAGCAGCGGCGGCGCAGTCTGGCCGGTCGGACCGGCTGCGGCCTCTGCGGCGTCGACAGCATCGAGGCGGCGATGCGGCCCGTGACCGTCGTTGGCGCCGCGCCGCCGGTGTCGCGCGAGGCCATCGAGCGGGCAATGGCGGCCCTGCCGCTCGAGCAGCGCATCAATCGCGTGAACGGCGCCACCCACGCCGCCGGCTGGGCGCGGCCGGACGGCACGCTCGTCGCCGTGCGCGAGGATGTCGGCCGGCACAATGCGCTCGACAAGCTGGGCGGCGCCCTGGCAAAGGCGGGCGCGCTCCGGCCCGGAGGCTTCGTCGTCGTGACCAGCCGCTGTTCCTACGAAATGGTGCACAAGGCGGCGGCCCTGGGTGCGGCCGCGATCGCCGCAGTCTCGGCCCCGACATCGCTTGCGATCGAGACTGCCGAACGGGCGAGGATCGGCTTGGCGGCTTTCGTGCGCGATGGCCGCCTTACCGTCTACGCCAATGCCGAGCGGATCGAGGCGTGAGCGGGCAGCGCGTCTTCGGCGTCACGGGCTGGAAGAACGCGGGCAAGACGACGCTGGTCGAGCGGCTGGTCACGGAACTGGTGCGCCGTGGGTTCAAGGTCAACACCATCAAGCACGGCCATCACGATCTTGACGTCGACCAGCCGGGGCGCGATTCCTGGCGGCATCGCGCGGCCGGGGCCGCGGAAGTGGCGGTCGTCGGGGGGCATCGCTATGCCATCATGCGTGAGCAGGAGGAAGCCACCCTGGCGGAAGTGTTGGCCCGCCTGGCGCCGGCCGACCTGGTGTTGATCGAGGGCTTCAAGCGGGAGCCGCACCTCAAGATCGAGGTGCGATCCGGGACCGGCAAGCCGATGGCGCCCAACGATCCCAAGATCGTGGCCATTGCGGCTGATGAGCGGCCGCTCGACGCCACGCTGCCCTGGTTCCGGCGCGACGACATCGCCGGCATCGCCGACTTCGTTCTCGCCACCTTGTCGCGGTGACCCCCCCCCGGAGGGGTGGTCACTTCTGGCCGCCGAAGATACCCGAGGCTTGGTAATTCGAGCCGTTCGATCCGATCGAGAACGCTCCACCCTGGTTCGCCGCATCCGGACCATAGAACGACCCGCTCAGGGAGCCAATACCGCCGCCGCCGGCGAAGACCCCTGAAAAGTTCGTTCCACTGGAATTGGTCCCGGCCACCAAACCGCTATATCTGCGATTGTCGAACATCATGGATGTGCCGCCCAGTCGCGCTCCGTAGTTATAGACCATCGAGTAGTTGCCGGAGGCGGTGTAGGAGTTGCCTCGGTTGTTCACGTTGCCGACCATGAAGCCGTTGTAGGTCGCGCTGCCGGTCTGCGGCATCTGGATGGCGGTGGTCGGCTGGCCCGCGACATACGTTCCCATGTCGACGCGAATCCGATCGCCCGCGTTCGGCCCGCTCTTGATGGTGGCATCCGTACTCCACCAGCCCCAGGTCAAATACTCGCAGGTGCAGAGGGCGGCTGCCGCCTGTGAACTCGCCAGCACGGTATGGTCCTCGACCCTATAGGTTTGCCCGTTATGCTCGAGCTTCGATTGCCCTCCGCCCAGCTGCAACGTGAGCTCAG